>JAEZLD010000043.1 GCA_023415335.1 Bacillota bacterium
ACCGGAAGAGGTCTTAATGGGAAACGGCTCCGACGAGCTGTTAAATTTCGCGTTCATGGCCTTTTGCGATGAAAAAAGTCCTGCTGCATTTCCTAACATCACCTACGGATTTTATCAGGTGTATGCCCAGCTTAATGGAATTCCATACACTGAAATCCCACTTAGCAGTGATTTTTCTGTTATACCGGAGGATTATTATAACCTTAGAAGGACGATTTTTATTGCAAATCCCAATGCACCAACAGGCAAACTTCTATCCGTCAGGGAAATCGAGGGCATAGTAGCCGCCAATCCTAACAGTGTAGTGGTAATTGACGAGGCGTACATTGATTTTGGCGGTGAAAGCTGCGTGCCACTTATAGAAAGGTATGAAAATCTCCTCGTTATACAGACCTTTTCAAAGTCCAGATCCATGGCAGGGGCACGATTGGGCTTTTGCATGGGCTGCAGAAGCCTTATTCAGGACCTTAACACCCTTAAGTATTCCACAAACCCCTATAACGTGAATTCAATGACCATGGCTATGGGGCTTGGAGTTCTTGATGATGAATCATACACAAAAGCTAACTGCCGCGCTATTACGGAAAACCGTGCTTACACGGTGGCAGAGCTTGAAAAGCTTGGCTTTTCAGTACTTCCCTCTGCAGCAAATTTCGTGTTTGCCAGGAGCGATAAAATGGACGGAGGAAGGCTTTACCTGGAGCTTAAAAACCGGGGCGTGCTGGTGCGCCATTTTGATAAGGCGGAGATCTGCCAGTACAACCGCATTTCCATAGGCACAAGGCAGCAGATGGATATACTGCTCAAAACACTTAAGGATATTCTGGAGGAAGCATAATGAGAACTGCATCCATAAACCGCAAAACAGCTGAAACAAGCATCAACCTGTTTCTTAATATAGACGGCAGCGGAAAATGTGAAATTGCATCCGGTGTTGGGTTCCTTGACCACATGCTCACGCTGCTGGCCCATCACAGCCGGTTTGACCTGACGCTTACCTGTAAAGGTGATACTAACGTAGACGACCACCACAGTGTAGAGGACATAGGAATTTGTCTAGGTAAAGCCTTTGTGGAAGCGCTTGGAGACAAGTGCGGCATATGCCGCTATGGAGACACTACCCTGCCTATGGATGAGGCACTGATTCTGTCGGCAGTTGATATTTCAGGCCGCAGCTTCCTCTCCTATGAGCTGGACATACCAGCTGAAAAGGTAGGCACCTTTGACACAGAGCTTGTGCAGGAATTTTTCATTGCATTTGTAAGGAGTGCAAAAATAACGCTGCATATCCGCCAGCTCAGTGGCAGAAACAGCCACCACATTATAGAAGGAGCCTTTAAATCCGTTGCCCGCTCCTTACGCAAGGCAACTGCCATAGACAAGGATTTTGCCCATGAGGTACCCTCCACAAAGGGGGTGCTTGCATGATTGCCATAATAGATTACGGTGTAGGCAATCTTTTTTCCCTGAAAAGCTCTTTGGCTGCCATAGGTGCAGATGCTGTAGTTACCGGTGACCCAGAGGTTATCCGAAATGCGGATCATATTATTCTTCCCGGCGTAGGTGCATTTGGTGATGCTGCAGATAAGCTCCATCAGACCGGACTTGACAGAATTGTTGTGGAAGAAGCAAAGAGAGGAAAGCCGCTTATGGGCATATGCCTTGGAATGCAGCTGTTGTTTGACAAAGGCTTTGAGTACGGTGAGCACCAAGGTCTTGGTCTGGTTCCAGGAGAGGTCCGCTCCATTGATAAGGTGATTCCCCCTGACTTAAAGGTTCCCCACATTGGATGGAATGCACTTAATTTTGAGGGCAGGAAAAGCCCCCTCTTCAAATATATTACTGAAGGAGACTGCGTTTATTTTGTCCACTCCTTCTATGGCGCAAACTGCGCCCCAACCACCATTGCCACAGCGGAATATGGTGCAGCCCTCACCGCTGCCGTACAAAACAAAAATGTTTACGGCTGTCAGTTCCACCCGGAAAAGAGCGGCAAGGTAGGATTGAATATACTAAGGGCATTCTGTGAACTGGAGGGAACAACATGCTGATTTTCCCAGCCATTGATTTGTATGAAGGCAAGGCAGTACGCCTTTACAAAGGCGATTATGCACAAATGACTGTATACAGCGAAAATCCTATTGAAATTGCAGAGGATTTTGCGGCGCAGGGGGCATGCTGCCTGCATTTAGTGGATCTGGAGGGTGCCAAAACCGGACAGACCCCGAACATAGAGACTATCCGGACAATTGCAGAAGGCACCCCTCTTTTCACGGAGGTTGGAGGCGGCATCCGCAGTATGGAGGTAATTGAGCGCTATTTATCCACAGGTGTGGACCGTGTGATTCTCGGCACTGCGGCTGTGACAAATGAGAGGTTTGCTGAAGAGGCTGCAAAAGCCTACGGCGAAAAAATCGCTGTGGGCGTGGATATAAAAGACGGCCTTGTAGCCATCCATGGCTGGACAGAAAAATCCATCATGGATGCCTTTGAATTTTGCCGTAAAATGGAGTCAATCGGTGTCTACACTATCATATGCACCGATATTTCCAAGGACGGCGCCATGCAGGGCACTAACCGGAGCCTTTACAAGGAGCTGTCACGTAAGCTGTCCATGAATATTATAGCCTCAGGCGGTGTATCGTCCATAGAGGATGTAAAGGCGCTGAGGCAGATGGACTTATACGGCGCCATCATAGGCAAGGCATATTACACCAAAGCAATAAGCTTAAAAGAAGCAATCGAGGTGGCAAAATGATTACGAAAAGAATTATCCCCTGCCTTGATGTGAAAAATGGCAGGGTTGTTAAAGGTGTCAACTTCGCAGGATTAAACGATGTTTCTTCTCCTGTGGAGCTTGGAAAATTTTACAGTGATAACGGAGCAGATGAGCTGGTATTCTATGACATAACAGCGTCCAGCGAAGGGCGTCGGCTCTTTACGGACATTCTCTGTCAGGTGGCAAATACTATTTTTATTCCGCTAACTGTGGGAGGCGGCATAAATACCGTTCATGATTTTGACCGGGTGCTAAAGTGCGGTGCAGACAAGGTCAGTGTAAACTCCGGTGCCGTAAAAAATCCAAACCTTATTTATGAGGCAGCCAAGCGTTACGGCAACCAATGCGTGGTGCTGTCTGCAGATGTAAAGCGTGTAGACGGGGTCTTTCGTGTGTTTGCAAAGGGCGGCCGGGAAAACACAGGCATGGAGGCTGTAGAATGGATCAAACGAGGGGTGGATTTAGGCGCCGGTGAAATCGTGCTCAACTCCATCGATACCGACGGAGTTAAAGGCGGCTTCGACCTGGAAATGCTGGGTGCAGTATGCAATGCCGTTTCAGTGCCGGTCATTGCAAGCGGCGGTGCTGGCAGCATTGAGGATTTTGTTAAGTTGTTCACCACACTTCCCAAGGTTGATGCAGGTCTTGCTGCATCCATTTTCCACTTTGGCGAGGTTAATATCCCCGATTTAAAAAAAGAGCTGAAGAAACATAATATACCTGTACGAGAGGTGTGATACTGTGGTAAATATTGATGAACTGAAATTTGATGAAAAAGGGCTTATTCCAGCCATTGTGGTTGACTCTGTAACAAAACGGGTACTGACCCTTGCATATATGAACAGGGAAAGCCTGAATATTTCCATAGAAAAGGAGCTGACCTGTTTTTTCAGCCGTTCCCGCCAGGAGCTTTGGCTCAAGGGCAAAACAAGCGGAAATTACCAGCACATCATTTCCATTACAGCAGACTGTGATAATGATGCACTGGTAGTAGTTGTTGAACCGGAGGGCCCGGCATGCCACAAGGGAACTGACTCCTGCTTTGAATATCCCGTATGGGAAAGCGAATCAAGGAGCGAATTTTCCCTTCAGGGTCTTTACGACCTTCTTCAGGAAAGAAAGGAAAAGCAGCCTGAGGGCTCATATACTACCTATCTGTTCCAGAAGGGTCTTGACAAGATTTTGAAAAAAGTCGGTGAGGAAAGCACGGAGGTTATCATTGCTTCAAAATCTGAAGATAAGCGTGAAACCATATATGAGATAGCAGACCTTGCCTATCATGTAATGGTTCTGATGGTACAGGCTGGCATATCTGTAGAGGATATCCATAAGGAGCTGGCCTCCCGCCATGTTATTGACCATAAGGTAAAGCAGGAGAAAATGGTTTGATTGGTCATGGCTTTACCAGTCATTTATATGTACCTTCAACTGAGGGTCCAACATCTGAATACCACAAAAGGCCCTTAGCTGTATTGCTGAAAGCTAAGGACCTTTTGCTTTCTATGATTATAACTACTCTATTTTACAGATGGCTTTATAAACCAATTTTTAAGTGACTGTCCTATGTAGACCTACCTAAAGCATATGTATCAGTCAGTATTTCACCAAACTTAAGTCTGGCCGGGTTTTTGAAATGATACTTCTTAATAAGCTCGCTGGTTATTGTTAAATGAATTATCCTTGATGCCGTTGATATTACTCCTCCAATAGCAATTTAGTCCTTCTGTCTTCCCGCAACAAAGCCAAACGCTGCCATAACCAAAGACAGGACAATCATACATCCAAGGATGAGATTCCAGCTGTTAAAAATATCAAACACATATCCCAATCCAGTGGGACCAAATGCTGCAATCAGGTAAGCAAAGCACTGAGAAAACGCTGAAACCTGTGCGGTTTCAGCAGCCGTCTTCCCCTGAGTTGCTATAAAAGTAAGTGCAAGGCTGATAGTTGCACCCATGCCAAGGCCGAGTATTATGGTTCCCAGAATCCCTACCATTACACTGTTGCCTATAAGAATTAATACAAATCCAAGTGTCAAGAGCAGCGTACTGAAAGCAGCAAGCCATCCTTTCTTCTTCACCTTCTGGCTGAGAATGGGCATTACAAAAGCAGGAATCAGGCTGAATAGCTGCATAATCAGCAGCATCTGACCGGATTTAACCGGCAGCTCGAAGCGAGAAGCAGTAATGGATGGATACCATGTCAGCACCGAAAAAAACAGAAACGCCTGCAATCCCATAAAGACCGCAATTGCCACCCGGCGCATGTTAATCAGTTTTGGAGCTCTATTCGCTGATATTTCCATTGTCAAACGAGGCACTATGAAGCTGCTGGCACAAAGGCAGACCACAGCAGCGAATATGGTCAGAACAATCGGAGATACCATGCTGTACCTCCATCCTCCAAGAACAGATGAAATGCTCTGGCAGCAGCCAGCTATTATAGCAGATGAAGCCGTCATGGCTGTAGTGTACAATCCCATAACAAAACCAATCCTTTTAGGGAACTGCTGCCGGATAAGCGCAGGCATTAAAACATTCATTGTTCCAATCCCCAGCCCCAGTAAAATTGTTCCCACAAACAAGCCTGCTATACCACAGAAGGATCGAAAAACCAGACCCACAGCCGATAAAATCAAGCATAACTGAAGTAACAGCCTAATATCTATTTTTATTGCAATTTTTCCAGCAAAGGGTGCTGTAGCAGCAAATGCGATTAGTGGGATGGTCGTCAGGAAACCAGCGACAAACGAATTAATCTGCAGGTCTTGCTGAATCTGTCCCACAAGTGGTCCCACACATCCCATGGGAGCGCGCATTGAAAGTGCCACAAATATAATGGCTAGTAGTACGGGAATGGATATAATAAGCTTTTGTTTCATATTTTCCACAGCTCCTCAATGGATTTTCTTTTTAAAGTCCCTGTATCTATCTTCTGGCAAGCCATCATAGAACTGTAGTAAGCTTACAGACTCAATGGTTATACTTGCTCCGACTCTCGGTTCAGAAATAGTAAGCAAATAATTTTAAGTTTCCACTAAAACAGAAATCGGCAGCATGGCCAGGATAAGAAAAAAGGCAAGAAACAACATCTCCACTAAAAAAAACAATTAGTATTACAAATTTTTTCTCTTTTATTATAAAGTTTTCCTGAATTCTACGCAATGTTTTTTAAATAGTACAATTTTAACAGGAGGCTTTACCTTATGTGTGATACGCCTAACCAGGAGAAACATCAGCTCTTATGGAGTATTCTCTACAGCTGCTGTCGTAGCATCTGCTGGATTGTGACCACCTTAAATCTCTATTAGATGTATAACCCAGGCAATCCCTTAAAAGCACTGGCTGTACCGGACATTGATTCTTACAACGGGCTAATGCACACACTGTTTACGCCGAAGGCATATTTTCCTCCTCAACAGTTTGGCAGCTTTCTGGTTGATGTTTTATTCATATAATACTCTGAATGAAAAAAGGCCTTATCGACTTAAGCCGGTAAGACCGTTTTGTTCCTTCATATTTATCCGAAGTTCTCATATGCCTACATTTCACAAAGCATGACAGGATTTATCCCTGGGTTTTATCAGATTTCTTTAAAACTCCTTACGGAAGGAAAAACCATAAGCTGCTTCTGCGCTGTGTAATGTGAATTTCCTTCATTAATCCGCCCCCTATAGCATTCAAACTTATCATACAGACATATTAAAATTTGTTATTGCTGTGATGCGAAAAAGTCATTTTTTAAAAATTTCTTGCTTTTAAAAGTTAGCGTATTACGCTGGATTTCTAAGCCCCATTTTGACGATAAAATCATAGTTTTATTTACTAAGCCTTGAAACACCTAATTTTCAGCTATTTTGCTAAAAAAATAAAGACCAATGAGATTTTTCTCAAAGGTCTTTTTCTTTTTGCGTGAGGTAACTTTTTTATCAAAAATGGGTTTACCTCGTGACAAGCTAATTATTCCCACTCTATTGTTCCAGTAGGCTTTGGTGTGAAATCATAAAGCACACGGTTTACACCCGGCACCTCATGGGTAATACGCTCAACCAGGTGGCACATCAGCTCGTATGGAATATTTTCTACGGTTGCTGTCATAGCATCTGTTGTATTGACCGCACGTATGATTACAGACCACTCAAAGGCTCTCTTTCCGTCCTTAACACCAGTGGATTTAAAATCAGGAACAACGGTAAAGTACTGCCATACCTTCCCTTCCAATCCGTTCTTTGCAAACTCTTCACGAAGGATCGCATCAGATTCACGGACAGCTTCCAGACGATCCCTTGTGATTGCGCCCAGGCAACGAACGCCAAGTCCAGGTCCCGGGAACGGCTGACGATAAACCATGCTATCTGGCAGTCCCAGTTCCTTACCTACTATACGAACCTCATCCTTGAAAAGGATTTTAACGGGCTCAACCAGCTCAAACTTCATATCTTCAGGCAGGCCGCCTGCATTATGATGGGCCTTGATACCCTTTTCGCTTTCAAGAATATCCGGCCATATTGTTCCCTGTGCAAGGAATTCAATATCATCTAATTTACGTGCTTCCTCGGCAAATACCTCGATGAACTCATTGCCTATAATCTTTCTCTTTGCTTCCGGCTCTGTTACTCCTTCAAGCTTGTCCAGGAAACGGTCTACGGCGTCTACATAAATCAGATTTGCATTCATCTGATTCCTGAAGACTTCAATAACCTGTTCCGGCTCACCTTTTCTGAGCAGTCCATGATTTACATGTACACATACGAGCTTCTGACCAATTGCCTTAATCAGCAGTGCAGCAACAACAGATGAGTCAACACCACCTGATAATGCAAGCAATACCTTTTTATCCCCCACCTGATGCTGTATAAGCTTCACCTGCTCATCAATAAATGCCTGTGCAAGCTCAGGTGTAGTAATTCTGACCATATGGTCTGGACGTCTTATTTCTACCATAATAATATCCTCCCTTATAACAAATTCACTTTTATCATTTTATCATAATATTTTATCGAATTGTAGACGATATACCGATTTACTGTCTACACTCGTTAATAAACATCTTGTTTTCCTTCTTTAACAGTTGGACTGTATAGTAAGAACCATCCAATCTGGCTTCTATATCAGAATCATGTTTCTTCTTATCTTCAAGGTCGGTTGCCATATCTACCTTTGTATTTTTCTTTTGCAATGGTGGGAAACTCGTTCATATAATCTCTAAAGTACAGCCCGTCGTTATCTCTGATAATTTTTTACTCATTTTACCACTCCACACATTCGTAATCATCCAGATGATACTGCAAATAAATTTATTTTTTCAGCTTACTTCTCTCTGCAATTTCTGAGTTGTCAAACAAAACTCTTTGAGGAAAGTAACCTGCTTCTTTCAGTCCTCCATATCAAACGAAATATCCTTTTGAAATACATCATAGAATTCAAGAAATTCTTACCACAGACGGCCTGATTCCACTTTATTATTTCCTCTAACCAATTTATTTCGGATGGCGGTTTCTGCGCATTTTGGTATTGCTATGTATTTCATTTACATCCTCCAACAAACTTGAGTTTATCGCATAAGATTCAAATATTTATTAACAATTCGTGCACAATTTTCTGCCAGTTGCATTTCCCCATCCAGTTGTAACACTGGACACGCCATGGATTTTACCCACCTCAGATGTTCAGCCAGGTTAGGCGAGCCGTCTTTATCGTACCGTGCAACATTGTCTAAAAATTTTTGATGTTTTTTGTACAAATCACCGCTTTCAAGCACTCGGTTACCGAATTGCTCCACTGCACGTTTATTGACGCGTTCAATCCTCACATCTGTATCACAGGACAAATGTACTGCTAGATCAAACAAAGGATCAAAGCCTTCGTGAAAGCTACTCATAGAACCTGCCATTACGAAATATTCATACTGTGAGATATCCGCCATCAGTCTTCCTGATTTTTCAGCTCGTGAATACATGACTGTAAAAGGCTCCGGAGTGTCTTTTCTCCAGATATAATCATCTATGTCGAAATACGGAAAGGACAACTGTTCAGCAACCATTCTTCCTAATGTTGTTTTTCCGGAACCAGCAGAACCAAAAATTATAATTCCTCTTGCCATATTTCCCCCTAAAAAATCTTATGCCATAACAAAGAACAGAATAAACCTGTGTGAGTTCTTGCTTGACCAAGATTGCTATATCTCAAATTGGTTTTAAATTCTTATTCTATCAGATCGACAAACCGGGATTTGTCGGGCTGTTATATTGTGAAATAAGCTCTTAATTGTCATCATTTCTACCGGACACAAAGTAGCGTATCACTTCGTCAACAGTAACCAGTACTGATTCTTGATTAAGAAAACAGCAAACATCCTTTGCCAGTTCATTCACAGTATTTTCGTCTGCATCTATGAAAACAAGGCCCAAACTGTTTTCAATGACATACCTCCCATCTTCTTGAATGCAGCCCCCACTTTGGATAATGCTAGAAAAATTCAAGCCATAGTTTTTGCAACAATTGTTAGCCAACCTTATGATTCTCTCTGTCTCTATTTCCTGCTCATGGGTTTTCGAATCATTCATTCCAATCATTATGGTATATCTTTTAACCTTTTTATATCCTTTAGTTAACATATTTAACCTCTTTTCGCTATGATATGGCGTTGAATTTTATTTATATTCTAACTTGCATAGCATCTAATGAAACAATGCAAACAATCTATAATATTTACATAACTATTATAAACCATAATTCTGTATGAATTTTAAAACACAAGAACATCAACTATTTATTGTGACAGAGTCTATAGAAACATTGTGTACTATTACATGGTAACACGATTCTTTAGATTTAACTCCTGCTTCTTTTTACATGAAAAAGCCCCTTGCTGTTATTATAATGAAATTATCACAAACAGAAGGGGCCTTCAAATATGTTTTGTCAATTTAATTGCTTGAGATAGCTTAACCGTCCCTCTTAATACCTCTTAATACCAGCAAGTATTTTCGGGAACCTGACAGCGAAAATCAATGTACAAATGATTGCTGCTGTTGCATCAGCAATCGCTTCAGATATATATACACCCATAACACCAAAGAAATTAGGCAGTATTATTGCAAGCGGTATAAGGAGAATGACTTTTCTAAGAAGTGCAATAAACAACGAAATTTTAGCCTGTCCAAGTGAAACGAACATATTTTGGCACTCCCGTTGAAGTCCAAAAATCGTCATTCCTGCCAAAAAGATAGGCATTATTTCAGATACCTTTCCAATAAGAACCAGGTCATCTGTAAACATTCTTGCAATAAGCGATGGAAAAGCTATTAAAAAAAGTATTGCGATAAAGTTAAAGGTAAACATAATTGCCAGCGTAACCTTGAAGCATTGTTTTACCCTTTCGGCATTTCTATGTCCATAATTGTAGCTTACTATCGGTACGAATCCCTGTGCAAAGCCTGCTAGTGGAACACTTACAAACTGCATCGCACTCTGCATTACCGTTAATGTGCTTACATAAATATCTCCGTAGGCTTTAAGACTGGCATTAAGGACAAAGCCTACAAGACTTTCTGTACTTGCCATAATAAACGGAGCAATTCCAAGAGCTGCTACAGATCCAATTATTTTTATGTCAGGCAACATGAATCGTGGCTTAATTCGAAGTGTTGCTTTCTTAGAAAACAGGAATATAAGCACCCATGCAGCACTGAAAATCTGAGAAATAACCGTTGCAATTGCTGCCCCCTTTACGCCCATACCAAAAGTAAATATAAATATGGGATCGAGTACAATATTAAGTACTGCTCCTATAACAACTGAAAGCATTGCAATTGCTGCCCTGCCCTGACAGCTAATATAGGTATTAAGCCCTGTAGCAATCTGTACGCAAAGTGTTCCTATTAGATATACAGAAAGATAGTCCACAGCGTAGCCTACTGTCACCTCAGATGCACCTGTTGCCATAAGAATAGGGCGCATGAAAACATATGCTATAACCGAGGTCACAACCGCAAAGAAAATAAGCATAGAAAAACCGTTTCCAAGAATTTTCTCAGCTCTTTCTCTTTCACCGCGTCCAAGCGCTATTGCTGCAAGAGGTGCGCCTCCTCCGCTCACTATCTGTGAAAATGCAGAAATAAGTATGATTACTGAGCTTGTAACTCCAATCCCCGCAAGAGCATCGGTTCCAATATTCGGTATATGCCCTATGTACATTCTATCAACGATATTATAAAGAAGATTAACCAGTTGTGCCGCAACGGCAGGCAGTGCCATTTTAAATACAAGCGGGAGTATTCTGTCCGTACCCAGCCTCTCCTCGTATTTTGCATTATTCATCATTTCAGCTCCCTTTTCGTTATAACTAGCCAATTAATTATACTACTTTATAAAAAACAACGCCATAATAGAATTCAAGCAAATGGAGCAGACGAGATAGGCTGTATATAGAGTGAGAGCTAATGATTTGTGTAAATCGAATCATTACCTCTCCCAATGAGTATTTTATCAATATTTTTCTTTATGTATAATTCCTATAACAGCAATATAATTTCTGTTACTGTAAGACTACAAGCTAACTTAAAATTTTCGGCTTGTAGTTTATTATGTTAACTATTAAATATTCAGCATTCTCCTATCTTACGGAATTTTTTATAGCGTGATAAAAGGAGCTCATTCACTGACATACTTTTCTTTGCTGCAATCTCAGTTGTAACAAATTCCTTTAAGTCTGAGCATACCTCCTGGGGAGATCTATCCTTTTCATATATTATTTTTTCTATTATGCTATAGCTTTCAAGGTCATAAGAGGTTAATTTTAGTGCAGCAGCCGCCTCTGAGGCCTTTGAAGAATCCTTCCATAATATGCTTGCACAGCCCTCGGGGGATATTACCGAGTACACTGAATTTTCTAGCATGACAGCTGTGTCGCACACCCCAAGAGCTAAAGCTCCTCCACTGCCTCCCTCTCCTACAATAACAGAGATTATAGGAACCTTAATCCCCATCATCTCAAGGAGGTTTTCTGCAATAGCCTCTCCCTGACCTCTTTTTTCCGCATCAATTCCACAGTATGCACCTGGGCTTCCAATAAAGCAGACAATAGGCCTGTTAAACTTTTCTGCTGCCTTCATTAGTCTCAGTGCCTTGCGGTAACCCTCAGGAGTGGGGCAACCAAAGTTTCTCTTTAGCCTTTCTTCGATTGTAGTGCCTCGTTCCATTGCAATGGCGGTTACAGGACTTCCATTAAGATAACCGATTCCACCTATGATTGCGCCGTCGTCTCCAAATCGTCTGTCACCATGAAGTTCAATAAAGTTGTCAAGCATACGCTCTATATAATATCCACCCATCTGGCGTTCTGAGTTGCGTGCAGTCAGAACCTTTTCATAAGCATTGACATTATTTTTTCTCATATCACAGGTTAATCCTTTCTAAATAAATTTAAGCTTGTTTCCTTAATTATGCTTGCTTGCAGCTTATACCCTGATGCATTTCAAGTATCTTCGATATAGTATACTTCAATCTCGGCCGTTCCTCTATAATATCCACAAAGCCATGTTCAAGGAGAAACTCCGCACGCTGAAAGCCTTCGGGCAGCTTTTCGCCTGTAGTCTGTTCGATTACCCTTGGTCCTGCAAAGCCGATGAGAGCCTTGGGTTCTGCAATTATAATATCCCCTTGCATTGCAAAGCTTGCTGTAACTCCACCTGTTGTAGGATCGGTAAGAACTGCTATGTATAAGCCGCCGCTGTCACTATGACGTTTTACTGCCCCGCTGACCTTTGCCATCTGCATAAGGGAGAATATTCCCTCCTGCATTCTTGCACCTCCTGAGGTGATAAAGCCAATAACAGGTAGTCTTTCATTTGTGGCGGTCTCAAAAAGTCTTGTTATTTTTTCCCCAACAACAGAGCCCATGCTTCCCATCATGAAGGTGGAATCCATAACAAAAATTGCACATCTGTTCCTGTTTATGGTGGCACGTCCGCAGATTACAGCCTCCATAAGGCTGCTGTTTTTCATAGCCTGAGAAAGCTTCTCATCATACCCAGGAAATTCAATATGATTGACGCTGCGCAATTCTTTATAAAGCTCATCAAAGCTGTCTTTATCAACGATTGTTATAAGCCGTTCCCTTGCACCCATTCTCATATACGTACTGCATTTAGGACATATCAAATAATTCTCAGACACATCCCAGCAATTAACTTCAGTTCCGCATTTACTACATTGTCGCAGGTCGGCTTTGCTTGGCTTTATAAAATTTAAAATGCTCTTCATTCTGACAACTTACCCCTTTATGTATTATTTTTATCTGTAATGGCAAATGAGAATTCTGCACTAACGCATACCCTTCCGCTTACCGAACCTACTCCCTTAGCAAAATAGAAGGGTTTTTTCTCTCCAACAATCTGGCATTTGGTTTCAAAAACGTCATCTGGCCGGACAGGGTATCTGAACTTCACCTTGTCAAGTCCTGTGAAAAAAGGCAGATTTCCGCTCTGCAATTCGCTGCTCAGGCATACGCAGACCGACTGTGCAAGTATCTCGCATAGGATTACTCCGGGTACCACGGGATTGTCAGGAAAGTGTCCTTTTAAAAACCATTCCTCACCTGTGATATGCTTTTTCCCGTATGCAATCCCGTCTTTTAACTGGACCTCGTCAAGAAGAAGCATATTTTCCCTGTGTGGAAGTATTTCTTTTATTTTCTCTGTGTTCATAGCAGTCCCCCATTATATTCTGGAAAAGCCAACGCAGGAATTATGACCGCCAAAGCCAAAGGAGGCTGACAATACCAGATCAAGGTGGACAGCCTTTGAAGTATTGGGGGTGTAATCAAGGTCGCATTCCTCGTCCTTTTCCTTGTAACCTATTGTAGGTGGAACAATGTTTTTACGCAGTGCAAGTATAGCTGCAATTGCTTCAACCGCTCCTGCCGCACCCAGAAGATGTCCTGTCATTGATTTTGTAGAGCTTATGTTAAGCCTGTAAGCGTCCTCTCCGAAAACCCTCTTTAGCGCTGCGGTCTCAATCTTGTCATTCAGAGGTGTGCTTGTTCCATGGGCATTATAATATATATTTTCTGCAGCAGTATTCCCGCACTCGCATAAACAGTCACAAATTGCCTTTGAAGACATTTCAGCTGATGAGTCTGGAGCAGTAACATGGAATGCGTCACAGGTACTTCCGTAGCCTTTAACCTCCGCATAAATATTTGCACCTCTGCTTACTGCATGGTCATAATCCTCCAGAATTAATGCACCTGCTCCTTCACCTATAACAAAGCCGCTTCTCCTCTTGTCAAATGGAACTGATGCATTATCCTTATCATTGCTTTCTGTCAGAGCCATGCAGTTCATAAATCCCGCAACAGCAAGGGGTGAAATCGCTGCGTCCACTCCTCCTGCAATTATTGCATCAGCATAACCGTTCTTTATGGTTCTGTATGCCTCACCAATAGCAGTTGTTCCTGTAGCACAGGCTGTAGAAACTGAAATGCACGAACCCTTTGCGCCAAATTTGATTGCAATATTGCCTGCCGCCATGTTTCCAATCATCTTAGGAATAAACATAGGCGAAACTCTTCCAGGACCCCGGTTTAAAAGATTGCTGTGCTCTGAAACAAAGGTGGTGAAGCCTCCTACGCCTGAGCCATAAAACACGCCAAGGCGTTCAGGGTCAATGTTTCCCTGGATTCCACTGTCTTCCATTGCCTGTGATGCAGAGCATATGGCAAGCTGAACAAACCTGTCTGTCTTTCTTACCTCTGATTTATCCATATACATACTCGGATCAAAATCCTTTACCTCTGCTGCAAGCTTAACCCTAAAATCAGTGGTGTCAAAAGCGGTTATGTAATCTATTCCGCTTTTTCCACTCATGAGGCTGTTTTCAAAGCTGGTGACATCACAGCCTATGGGAGTAACTGCTCCCATGCCTGTTATTACTACTCGTCTCATACTTACAATCATTCCTTTCAATACATTCAAGGTGAAAACGACAATACCTATTCACTCCAAAATCCCACACCTTTTCACCATGTTTCCCAGTATTCACTGTTTGGACCTGCTCAGGCCTAAATTGCAAGTCCTCCGTCAATGCGGATAACCTCTCCCGTTATATAATCAGAGGCTCCATCAACTAGAAACGCCGCAAGATTTGCAACATCCTCAGGTCTGCCAAGTCTTTTCAAAGGTATGGAGGAGATAAATTCATCATCTGTTTTCAAAGCCCTGGTCATATCCGTTGTAATAAAGCCAGGGGCTATTGCATTACAACACACGTTTTTTGCGCCCAATTCTCTTGCGGTAACCTTGGTGAGGGCAATAATTCCTGCCTTTGATGATGAATAGTTTGCCTGCCCTGCAAGTCCCTTGAGGGCAGATACAGAGGATATATTTACAATCTTTCCATAATTGTTTTTGATAAAGCTTCTGCTGCATGCTTTTATCATATTGAAGCATCCCTTAAGATTGGTGTTTACTACCGCATCAAAATCCTCATCGCTCATAGTAAGAAGAAGCGAATCTCTTGTAATCCCTGCGTTGTTTATAAGAATATCTATTTTACCGTATTTGGTTACTATCTCCTTTACCGTCTTGCGGCATTGTTCTGAATCTGATACGTCACATTTGTATACCTCTGGCAGAATGCTGTACTTTTCAAATATATCAGCCTTGACCTGCAAAGCCTTTTCTTCACTGCCATTGTAGACTAAGGCAGTATCTGCGCCAAGGGATGCAAGTTTTTTAGCAATTGCTGCGCCTATTCCTCTAGATGCTCCCGTTATAACCGATACTTTCCCATTAAGCATGTTCTTTGAGCCTCCTTACGGTCTCTTCAAGAGTTTCCGCATCCTGTACAGAAAATACCTGTACATCCTTGGAAATCTTCTTTATAAAGCCACAGAGTGTTTTCCCCGGCCCAACCTCAACGAACCTGGTAAAGCCGTCACTAATCATATTTTCTATAGTCTCCTGCCATTTAACAGGACTTCTCATCTGCATTTCAAGACTGTTGGATACATCATCTGTGTAGGGTGCGGCAGTAAGGTTAGAATACACAGGTATATCAGTTGCTTTAATGCTATAGCTGGCAAGCTCCTCACCAAGCTTAGCTGCTGCATCATTCATAAAGGGAGAATGAAAAGCTGCACTGACAGAAAGTGGGATGCATCTTCCCCCCAGCTCCTTCACCTTATCTGCAAACTCATTAATACTGCTTTTCAGTCCTGATACAACAATCTGGCCAGGACAGTTGAAGTTTACGGCGTAAAGCTTGTGGAATGCAGCAGCTGTGTTGATGACTGTCTCTCTGTCAAGCTTTAGTACTGCACACATTGCCGTGTCCTCACAAGCTGCCGCTCCATCCATAAGCTGCCCCCGCTTTGTTACAAGCTTAAAGCCATCCTCATATGAGTAAGCCCCACTGAAGGCTAAAGCTGCAAGCTCTCCAAGGGAGAAGCCTGCTGCACCATGGGCTTTAATCCCCTTGTCCTTAAGGGAAAGGGCAGCCGCCATATCCACCAGATATAGACAAGGCTGTGTATTTGATGTCTTCTGAAGCTCCTCATTGGCTCCGTAGAAAGATTGATTTATTGTACCGGGACGGTATTTCTCTGCCTCATCATAAAGCTTTTTTACAGAGCCCCCCAGATCATAGAGGGACTTTCCCATTCCGCTGTACTGGGCTCCCTGACCTGAAAAAACAAATGCTATCCTATCCATTTCTTTGCTCCATTCAGCAAAATTTCTGCCTCCGAGAAAATTTCTCCTATTATCTCAGCAGCAGCTTGCTCTCTTATGACCATTCCTGAAATCTGGCCTGCAAGAAAACATCCCTTCTTCTCGTCACCATCATAGACTGCAGCCTTCAAGGTTCCCACAGCCATGCTTTCAAGCTCGCTATCGCATATCTGCGTATATTCAGCCTTAGCATAAGCACGTGAAAATGGAGTCTTGAGACTTCTTACAGGGTGTCCCAGGCGCCTACCTGTCACAATAGTAGCCGTGTCATTGGCTTTAAGAATTTTATCCTTGTAAGCCCGGCTTATGTTACATTCGTTGGCAGAGAGAAACCTTGTTCCAAGCTGAATTCCCTGGGCTCCAAGCATAAATGCGGCGGCAGCTCCCCTGCCGTCCGCTATTCCACCTGCAGCAATTACAGGAATCTCCACAGCATCACAAACCTGGGGAACCAGAGCCATTGTGGTAAGGTCTCCCACATGGCCACCAGATTCTCCCCCCTCTGCAATTACCGCATCTGCTCCTGCACGTGCACAAAGCTTTGCAATAGCTGTGGAAGGAACCACAGGAATAACCTTTATTCCCTCAGACCTCCATAAAGGTATGTACCTTGCTGGATTGCCTGCTCCAGTGGTTATGACGTCTACTCTTTTGCGTGCAAGCAAATCTGCAACCTGGTCAACGTTTTCGCTCATAAGCATAACATTGACCCCAAAGGGCTTATCGGTAAGCGAGCGTACAGAATCAATCTGCTTTTCAATCCACTCACAATCACCAGAGGCTGCTGAGATTATTCCAAGGCCACCACCATTTGATACAGCAGCAGCAAGGTATGCATCGGAGATGTGAGCCATTCCCCCCTGAAGTATGGGATAATTTATCCCTAGCATTTTACATATGGGTGTATAAATCATTTTTTACCTCTTATCCTGACTATTGAGCAAGCTTGGAATCTATGTATTTTACAAGCTCTCCAACAGATTTACCTGCTTCGGCTATGGCGATTTCTATACCAAACTCATCCTCAGCCTCCATCATGATTTCAGCCGTATCAAGAGAATCAATACCCAGATCTAAAAATGCGGCCTCCTCTGTAATTTTACTTGGGTCAATCTCAAATTGGTTTACCAACAAATCTCTAATTCTTTCAAAAGTCATAATGATTACCTCCAAAATAATAATTTTTTATTCAATTTGCCCATAAGGACATATTGATTTTCTACCATTTCATAATACAGGATGCCCCTGAAAGACCCCCTCCGAATGCTGACATAACAACAATGTCTCCTCTTTTAAGTCTGCCAGAGCTGTTCAACTCCGCCAGAGCCATTGGCACGCTTGCAGCCGAAGTGTTGCCATACTTATGTATATTAATGAAGAACTTCTCTCTGGGGATACCAAGCCTCCTTGACGCATAATCCATTATCCTTATGTTGGCCTGGTGCGTTACTATGTGGTCAATTTCATCAAGAGGGATACCAGATTTTTCAGTAACATATTTTATATCTTCAACAATTCTGTTTACCGCAAACTTAAAGGTTTCCTGTCCCTCCATACGTATGTAAGGATTCTTAATTTCCCCCTTGAAGAAAGGAGACCCCCCTGCATAAGCAGGAATTTCAATAACCTCGCTGCCGCCTCTGGTGTAAAGGGTGGAGGCAAGATAGCCATCCCCTGGAGCAACCACAGCCGCCCCTGCACCATCACCGAAGATAACACAGGTGCCTCTGTCATTCCAATCAACAATTTTGCTTAAACGTTCGGAGCCAATTACAAGAACATTGCGTATGCCGCCTCTTATCACGTAGGATACCGCAGTATCTAAAGCAAAAAGAAAACCACTGCATGCCGAGTTTATATCAAAGGAGGGGCAAACGGCGCCAATTTCTCTCTGAACCGCACCTGCAACGGTGGGACATATAGTGTCAGAGGTTATGGTTGCAGCAATGATTAAATCTAGTTCTTCTGCAGCAATCCCTGCTGAAGAAAGTGCATTCCCTGCTGCCTTAACAGCAAAATCAGCAGTGGTTTCATGAGTTGATACATGCCTGTTCCTCGTACCCACTCTTTGGACAATCCACTCGTCTGAGGTATCCACCATTTTTGCTAAATCATCATTTGTAACTATCTTTTCAGGCACATAAAAGCCTGTGCCCAAAATCTGTATTGACATAATCCCTTCACCTCCATTACAGCACAGAGTGTGCTGTAATTAATTAAACGGAAACATCCTTGCCTCCGTTGAATCCTGCAAATATTCAGCACAGTGTGTGCTGATATAAATCATACGGAAGCATATTTGCCCCCGTTACATAGTATAAGCTTTCAGCACAAGGTGTGCTGGTATACTTTAACGTCAACTATAGGTTTTAAGTTAAATAGCTTTGACGCCATGGCATATAAATGAGAATTATCTCTTTCTTATTCCATCAAAAATACAGTTGAGGCCGAATTTGAAATTCTCAATGGCATCTTCCCTTGACATATTTCTTTTTACCGCATCAGCATTGTAGCCTCGGAAGAAGCACCAGATAGTATAGCTGAGCATATCTGAGTCAACGTCTTTTACCTGACCTATTTCCTTTCCTACTTCAACAAGTTTTTTGATTGCATTTGTCCACCATATACGATTTTCACTGGTGTAAGAGTCCAGATTAAACATGTATT
>JAEZLD010000059.1 GCA_023415335.1 Bacillota bacterium
ATGTCAGCAGCCTTCCTGCTCATATCCTCATAGCTTTCTACCTCAATAATCTTCATACTAAAGCCCTCCTAATTATTATATTATTTGCAGTATAGTTGTCTATACCAGTTATCGTTTTTAAGAAGCCCTCCCTACAGGGTAAGGCTGGCTTCCTTCTTTGATATATGTACCTTTAGCACATATTTATCAGAGTTATATACCGATTCCTCGAAAAATACTCCATTTCCTTCGCTGCACATGTACTTGGTGATTATCTTTATTAATGGCAGGCTTGCATTCGTACCGAATATTTCTGAATAAGCCTTGTTCATGTTGCAGGCCTGTATGGACGCCTCAGAATCCTTTATTGAATAGTCCCTATCCTTTAACAGCTGGAATAAGGAGCCTTCAAGCTGGTTCTTCTCCACTCCCTCCAGCATGTAAACAGGAATGTATACAGTCTCTATGCCTATAGGCTGGTCATCTATATATCTTAGCCTTGTTATGAAATAAACATATGAACCCTCTATAGCCTGTGCGTATTTTTCAGGAACTGGTATCCTGTCAAAGCTGAGAACTAACGTCTTTGATTTCATTCCTCCGGCACTGGCCATATCAGTAAAGCTCATTATGTTATGCTGGGTTACCCTGGGAGGACTTACAAAGGTTCCCCTTCCCTTTTCACGCTCCAGAATGCCTTCTCTCTCCAGTTCTCCTATAGCCTGCCTTACGGTCATTCTGCTTACTCCATAGGCATCTGATATTTTCCTTTCGCTGTCTATAGCCTCGCCACTTTTCCACTCCCCAGATCTGATTCTGTTTTTAATATCTTCTTTTATCTGATAATAGGCTGGTATAGGGCTCTTCTTGTCTATCATAATATAATCTCCCTTTGGAATAATGGATACTGTATTCTCAATATTATTATATCTCGAATATATATAGATGTCTATACCACTTTCCAGTATTCCCTTTTAATTTATATGCTGTATTATAGACTATTATCATGCTATAATAGTGTTAAATCCAACAATTTTAAGATTATTTAACGGGTGTGATTAAAATGTATTCTATTATGGGATTGGAGCTTCGAAACGTAACTATAAGCCCTGGTATAGCACATGACATGCTTCAGGGGGAGCTTTGGCTGCACAAAGTAAAAATTGGAGAAATATACGACGATGGCTGGATAGATGAGCTTTATGTAGAATTTTCTAATGAAGAAGGCCAGAAGTCCTTCCTACAAAGAGTAATTAAATATAATAAAAAAAGACATGTTAATACTGAAGATGCCGAGCCACTTTTAAAGGAGCTGCTGTTTTTAAGCCACAGCTATAGAAGCACCAGAGATAAGAGCCTTTCCGGGTGCTCTCAGATAACATTTATATAGGAATGTCCTCCAGATTGCTCTCCGGAGGACATTTTTATTATCTTGTTTTAGTTGCCGCCTGTAGTGGATGGGTTGCTTGAGGAATACTCCTCCATGATCCGATTAATCTCGCCTATAGTAGTGCTTTCAGTTATATCTTTAGTATACTCCTCAGGCAGTCCCAGGCTTGAAATGTAGGTAGCCAGATCAACTCCGTTGCTGGTTACAACATAGCTTAAAGGAATATATTGGTTTGCTATCGTTACATAGGTACTGCCAGGCATATCCGAAGGCAGCTGAAAGCTTTTCTTAAGCTCATCCACACTCTGATCATTATATTCAGCATAATCCTTCAGGGTATCCATATACTCACAATTTGAATTATATGGGTTATAGAAGAACTTGGCTCCTACAAAGAGTGCTATGGCACAAACCGCAGCTGTTGCTGCAGCCGTTATGGCAATTACAGCACCTGTCTTTAAGGGCTTTTTCTTCCCTTCCACAGGCTCCTCTATTATTATCTCCTCTTCTGACTCCTGAAGATGCATATCCACTGCATCCTGTACATCAGCTATGTTTTCCTGGGAGTCAGCTATCTGCTCATCTGTACCATTAGATGAAATCTCCTGAGACTCATTCATTTCATTAGAATTCTGTATTTCATTTTCGTTCATCAGGCTTCTCCTTCTATAAATAAATATTATTACTTTTCTTCTATGTTAAACGATATAGACATCATTAACAAGTCTTTTGCAAATTAAATTTAACACTTTACCTTTGGTAATTATTGTATTACCTTTATACTCTTTATAACAACATTCTTTGTTGGCTTTGTCTTCTCTCCGTATTCATTCATTTCAACTGGTGTATCAGATATGGCATCCAATGTGTCAGAGCCTTCTATAAGCTTTCCAAATGCAGCATAATTTCCATCCAGTCCCTTATTGTCAGCATTCATTATGAAAAACTGGCTGCTGGCTGAGTCATTAGCTTTGCCTCTGGCCATGGAGATTACCCCATAGGTATGGGAAAGGGTGTTCTTAGTATAGCCATTAGCGGCAAACTCCCCTGGAATTGTCTCATCAGAGCCCCCTGTACCGTTTCCCTCAGGGTCTCCTCCCTGTATCATAAAGTTCTTTTTTATTCTATGAAAGGTAAGTCCATCATAGAAGCCCTCATTTACAAGCTTTACAAAGTTTTCTACAGTCTTCGGGGCATATTCCGGATAAAGCTCTAATACCATTGTTCCCCCGTCTTCCATCTCTATCTTTACCTTAACATGCTCTGCAGTAGTATCGGATGAGCTATCTGAATTTGGTGCTTTAGTAGGTGTTGGAGTGGTACCTCCATTTCCATTGGTGGTGCTTTTTCCACAGCCTGCAAGAACTGAAGCAAAAATGATTCCAATAAGAAGCATTGCAAGCGTATTTTTTAATTTTCTTTGCATTTTTATCCTCCGTTGAATCCTTAAGTTTTTATCTACTCTATTATACCCTTTATAGAATAGTTACCGGTAGATTTTTTGTAAACTTTGAACAAAAGATCAGAGAAAAACCTTGTTTATAACCAATCACAATCCGTTTGTAATATAAATCATAATATTTATTCTTTGTTTTCTTAAACTTGCCTGCAGCTGCTTATCAAACTGAAGATGGGTTGTTACGTTTTCTTAAATGCTACTGAGCTGCCTAAAATTGAAGAAGTCTGCTCATAATGCTATTATGTAATTAGTTCAAAGGAGCTGATATACAAATGCAGAATGATTTTTCCAAGGGCAGCGTTATTAAAACAATATTGAAGCTTGCCCTCCCCATGACACTGGCTCAGCTTATAAATGTACTATACAATGTTGTAGACAGAATTTATATAGGACAGCTTGCTGAAAATTCCACACAGGCCCTGACAGGGCTTGGCGTTGCTCTTCCTATAATATCTGCTGTAACTGCCTTTGCTAATCTGTTCGGAATGGGTGGAGCACCCCTGTTTTCAATCACCCGTGGAAGAGGTGATTCAAAGGAAGCTGAATACATTATGGGAAATACTTTTTTTATGCTGGTCATGTCAGGTATAATACTTACAGTTTTTGGACTGATATTTAAAAGACCTCTTCTATTCCTATTAGGAGCCAGCAATAATACTATTTACTATGCTGACAGCTACTTAACCATATATCTTCTGGGAACCATTTTTGTAATGGTAGGACTTGGCATGAACTCCTTTATAAATGCCCAGGGTTTTGGTACCATAGGAATGCTTACTGTAGCTATAGGTGCCATAGCAAACATAATACTGGATCCTGTGTTTATATTTCTCCTTGATATGGGGGTACAGGGTGCAGCACTGGCCACTATTATATCCCAGTTCATATCTGCTATCTTGATATTCAGATTTCTAACAGGAGAAAAGCCCGCTCTTAAGCTTAAGCTTGAATGTCTGCGGCTTAGTGCACTAAGGGTTCTAAAAATTGCAACCCTTGGAATGTCAGGCTTCATAATGGCCATAACCAACTCTGCCGTTCAGATAACCTGCAACTCAACATTGCAGCTATATGGTGGCGACCTATATGTTGGGGCCATGACTGTTATAAATACCATAAGAGAGGTAGTTATGATGCCCGTACATGGAGTCACCAACAGTGCCCAGCCTGTTATGGGCTTTAATTATGGTGCCGGAAAAGATTTAAGAGTACGAAAGGCAATAAGCTTTACCTCTGTTGTATGTATTGTATATGCCACATTCATATGGGCTATAGTATACACGTTCCCAGGCTTTCTTATAAGAATTTTCAACAATGACTCTCAGCTTATCAGCGTTGCAATACCGTCCCTGAGGCTTTACTTCTTTGGATTCTTCATGATGTCGCTGCAGATGTCAGGTCAGTCCGTTTTTGTAGGCTTAGGAAAATCCAAACAGGCCATATTTTTCTCCCTTCTTAGGAAGGCTATAATAGTAATCCCATTAACATTGTATCTTCCAAGGGTATATGGGCTAGGAACAAAAGGGGTTTTTCTTGCAGAGCCCATATCAAATTTTCTTGGTGGACTGGCCTGCTATATTACAATGCTGCTTACTGTATTCAGGAAGCTTAGGAAAGGTAGTGCCAAAAGCATCGTATCGCCCATGTAAGCATTTTTAATATTTACATACGCAGAAAGCTGCAGATGAGGTCTCACCTGCAGCTTTGTTATTATATTCTATTGTCTATTTCCTTGAGCCTGTCAAACAAGGCTTCAAACCTCTTAATCTCCTGGGGAGAGGTAGCCCTGTCCCCTGAGTTATAGTATTCAATTCTTCCTGAGCCTCCTCCAAGCTGTCCTCTTCCCTCTAATATCCTTCTAAGGTTTGCCACAGTTCCATGACT
>JAEZLD010000104.1 GCA_023415335.1 Bacillota bacterium
CCTGCCGGGACATGTGCAGCACCCTTGGAGGGATAACCCAGAGTACAGCATCCAGGTATTGCAGTGAGGGCCTGAAGCTGTTGGAGGGGGAAGAGTATCGGCATATTGTGGAGGATTTTTTGAGGGCCTGTGAAGCTTAGAGAAAACTAACAATAATTTAAAATGATATATGGAAGGTCTTAATAAAATAGTCTATTGCGTGGACAAGCACGGTTAAATAAGTGGTTGTAAATGAAAGAGGGGTGATGGTTGGGGAAACAAAGGTGAAGAAGCATTATGAATGACATAATTATATATGAAAAAGCTTAACCGTCCCTAACTCCCAGGTTATCGATGGTCATGGTTTGCCAAATTAAGGATAGGTGATATAATGTGAAAAATATAATTTTAGGAAGTGTAGTATTTGGACAAGAGAAAAGCCGTATGCTGCTTTGTGTGGATCATTGCTGCATCGGGTATGGCATTAATATTTTTTACGGCAAAATATCTGTATTGGGATAAAAATGAAGATTTGCGTCAGGACAAGGAAACGCTGTCTCCTTATGATGATTATAGTTATGTAACCTTGAAGGAAGAAGCTGTGGGAAAGGGGCCGCTTATTCTTGTTAACAATTCAAATCTCTGTGATTTTGCACAGGTCGAAGAGATGGTAACTGTTAATACACATAAAAATAGTTCCTATAAAGTAAAGGATAATAATCAAAGGCTAAATATTGAAGTTATGGAACCCTTAAACAAAATGATGGATGATTTTATGAAGTCTAAAGGAAAAAGTGACATAATGATCGTTAGTGCCTACAGGAGCTTCGATGAGCAGGAATCTATTTATAGCAGCAAGGCAATAGAAGGAGAAGATAAGGGTGCCCTGCAGTGGGTAGCCATTCCAGGTGGAAGTGAGCATCATACTGGATATGCATTTGATTTTGGTTTATATACCAGTAATGGATATAGCTATAAATATGATGGAAAAGGTATTTATTCGTATATATTAGAAAATGCATATAAATATGGGTTTATTCTTAGATATCCCGAAGATAAAACCAGTATAACAAGTATATACTATGAGCCTTGGCATTTTCGTTACATTGGACGCCCTCATGCATATATTCTGGAATCTAAGGGTATGTGTTTGGAAGAGTATATAGAATATCTTAAGTCTTTCCCATATGATGGGACACACTTTTATGCGAAGGATTTCGATGGGACCGATTACGAGATATACTATGTTAAATCTGAGGGAGGAGCTACCCGGCTACCGGTGCCAAAGGATAGAAAATACTCGATTTCAGGGAACAATATTGATGGGTTTATTGTAACAGCATATAAATAACTAAAGCAGGCCTCATAAGCCTGCTTTTTTGTGGCGAGCTTAATATGAAACTAACGGATTAACCGTCCCTGAGCCCTGAGCTGTTAGCACCTGCCCTTTATTACTGGGGAGAGCTTCTTATATATTGGTACGGTTATCAGTCCGACTACGATGCCCTTAAAGATGTTGAATGGGGTTACTGCCATTAGTACGAAGTCGGATAAGCTGTTTATGGCAGGGTTTACTGCTGTTCCTGCGGCTATCAGTGCATCCATAGGCATTTTGAAAGCTTTGGCGTATACGGGCAGCAGTAAATAGGCATTCAAGAGGCCTCCTATTGTTGCCATACAAAGGGTTCCTGTAATAATGCCAATTATGGCATGCTTTTTATCCTTGTGCTTTAGATATATTAATGATGCTGGTACTACCAGTGAGCAGCCTATTATGAAGTTTGCTATCTCCCCTATTCCAGCTGTTTGAGTTGAATTAAACATAAGATTTAAGAGAATCTTTAGCAGTTCAATCAATATTCCTGCTACAGGTCCTAATGCAAAGCCTCCTATAAGTACCGCCACCTCACTGAAGTCCAGCTTATAGAAGCCTGGGGCAAACCACAGTGGAATTTCAAACAGCATTAGCACTGTTGCCACTGCGCCCAGCATGCTTATCTTTACCAATGTGTTAACTGTACATCTTCTTTTGATTTTTTTGCTTGAGCTTGAAATATCCATAAATCCCCCTGAAAGATATGGCTTAGATTTAAAAAGCCCCGACCATCAGGCGTGGTCAGGGCTCTTAGACTCATATCTTCTCTCATCCGGACTATACCGTCGGCTTTGGAATTTCACCAAATCAGCCTGTTAAGGCTCGTGGGCTATACCACCGGTCAGGAATTACACCATACCCTGAAGACACAATAAAAATTTTTATTTAATAAGAATTCTTACTACTATATAGAATATTACTTGTGTACGCATATGTCAATATGCCAGTGCAAAGTCACTAAATAATTATACTATCCCAGCTTTTTTTATCCAAAGGGAGGGGTTAACCGTCCCTGTCACCCTTCCTGCCAGAAGAGATGGGTTAACCGTCCCTGTCCCCCTGTTCCATTATAGATTCTCATTCCTTAACGCATCTATAGGGTTATCGTTCTTTATCTTGCTCATGGCGTACATCATGGTGGAAAACACTACTACAAACACGCTGAATATGGCGACTCCTATGGAAATCCACGACATGTGGAAACCTGTGGTATAGCCGGAGTTAACCACCTTATATATCAGATATGTTACCCCAACTGAAACGGGCAGGCCCAATGCAAGGGAGCGGATACCATACAGTATGCATTCAAAGTTCATCATCTTGTTAAAGCCCCTTGAGGTCATGCCTACAGACCGCAGCATTGCAAACTCCCTGCGTCTCAGGGCTATGTTGGTGGATATGGTGTTAAACACGTTTGCCAGGGCTATGAGGGATATGAGCGCAATAAATCCGTATGCAAAGACACTTATTACCGTGACTATGTTTCTTTTTCTATCAGCCATTGCAGCATAGTTTTCCAGCCTGCTTTCTACATTGTATGAACTGTCTTCTTCCAGGATTTTTTTCATCGCCTGGTAAGTAGTGTTGTGGTCTGAGGATGTAAAGTACAGGCTAGGGTTCCATGGATGGTATTCTGAGCCCATTACAGTTTTTATGGCGCTATATGGATACATAAACACTATAGGGTATGTGTCTGTTGATACACAGAAGGGTAGATCCTCTGTGAAGCTGCCTATATTAACCTTATTTTTTATGGCATATTCTTCTGCAGGAAGCTGTATGTCCTGTCCGGTCTCTTTGCTTCTATATACCAGCACCGCATCTCCGTTTTCTGCAGTAGCATTATGTACATAGGAATAGCCTTCATATTCCTTTTTTCTATATGTATACAGCTCCAGATCGGTTTCGTTTTTTAGAATTGAAATATTATAGTATTTCCCTGCCTTTGTGTTAAATACATTAAACTTGTTATAAACAAGAGCTGTAGGTCTGCTGTTGTCCATATATTTTTTGACATCCAGCTTCTGCTCCTTAAGGAAATCCTCATAAACCTTATCCTCTATGAAGCACATGCTTTCATGTAAGATGGAGGGCTTCTGGGTCAGAATGTAGTAGTTCTGTTCATCACTTTGTGCTTTAATATAGTCCAGATAGTCCTGGGAATAGCAGCTTGGTGAAAACATAAACTCACCGGAGTTGGAATCTGCATAGGCGGCCTTTTGTACCCCCTTAACAGATGAGAGCTCATCATAAATTTCCTGGAAAGGTTTATTTTCTTTTCCGCTGAAGAAGTAAGCAATGTCAAAACCATAGGTATCCATGGCACCACTAACAGATTCTGTCAGGTACATGCAGAAGGAACTGGCTGATATGAACAGCACAATGCTCATAAATAAGGATACTATAGTAGCCCTGTACCTTCTCCTGCTTCGCTTGAAGTACTTGCTGGCAATCATCCCCTCCAGTCCAAACAGCCTGTAGGTGAGCTTTGAGGTTTTAACCTGGTTTCCTTTTGCAGATATGTCGCTGCTCTGCCTTATGGCATCTATGGCATTTATCCTGACAGCTCTTTTAGACGGAATCCATGCAGATATAAGTATGGTAATAAGTGCTATTATAGCTGCTGCACCAACTGATATCCAGGAAACACTTAAGGTTACAGGTATCTGGCTTCCTGTAAGAGAGATGATTTTATCCTTTAGAAGGTACAATGTAAGTCCTATCCCACCTATTCCTCCCATAACTCCAAGCGGTATACCAATAAGGCTGAGGACCAGTGCCTCATAGAAAACGGAGCTTTTTATCTGTTTTTTGGTGGCTCCAATGGATACAAGAAGTCCAAACTGTTTTGTCCTTTCGCTTACCGATATGGCAAAAGCATTATATATTAAGGATATTGAGCCGAACATTATAAGGGCTATGAATATGCTCCCCATTCCGTATAATACGGAATAGAAGCTGTCATAACGTGAGGCTCCAGAATATGCCAGAAGCGACCAATTAGTTA
Source organism: Bacillota bacterium (assembly GCA_023415335.1). Lineage (GTDB taxonomy): Bacteria > Bacillota > Clostridia > Clostridiales > Caloramatoraceae > JAEZLD01. Next base: position 4,362 of record JAEZLD010000104.1, read on the forward strand.
AGACGCCTAAGCTATGTTCATTCATGAGATTATAGATTTCCTTAGGATTTTTGGTCTTAAAGTATATGTCGTAGTTGTAGGTGCCCCTGGTGTCCTCATCCATGGCAGTTATGGCTGTGTAGCCTGGAGAATCGTAATTCTCAAAGCTTGGCTTCTTATAGAAGCCAACAATCGTATAGGCACGGGTTTCTGTAGTGTCTAGCATCTCAAGTACAGAATCATCCTCAGCCTTAACCAGGGGTGTATTCTGATAAAGTATAATCCCATCACTTTTTCTCTGCCCTATATTTAAGGTTATAGCTTCCCCTAACGAGAGGCTTACACCTCCGTTTGAACTTACATGCTCAGGCAGAATAATTTCAGATGGGCTTTCAGGAAGCCTGCCGCGGGTCATGTGCACAGGCATAGAATTAAAAAAAATCTTATCAGCACCCATTATGTACAGGTAAGGATTCCTTGGATTTCTGCAGCCTTCAAGCTTTGCATAGCCTATGGACTGGCTCATTACAAGGGTTGACAGGCGGCTGTCCTCCTTAACCTCATTTATTTTATCCATGCTTACATTTAAAGTGCTTCCGTAGTAGTCTCCGTCATTATATATGGCATCCTCTACCATGAAGTTAAGTATGCTAGAGGCAAAGGTGGTTACCGCACATATCATGGCAGCTGAGAGTATTATGCCTATAATGGTTACAAGTGTACGGACCCTGTTCTTCTTCAGGGTTTCCAGGGTTACCTTATGGAATATATTCATTTCCGTATCACCTCATCGTGGGTGATTTTGCCGTCCTCTAAGGATATTATTCTGTCAGATTGAAGGGCAATGCGCTCATCATGGGTTATTATTATAATGGTCTGGTTGTACTTGTGGTTTGAAAGCTTTAAAAGCTCCACAATCTCCTGGCTGTTTTTGGAGTCAAGGTTTCCTGTTGGCTCATCTGCCAGCACCAGCATGGGTGAGTTCATAAGGGCACGGCCTATGGATACCCTTTGCTGCTGGCCGCCTGACAGCTGGTTGGGCAGATGTTTCTCCCTTCCATTAAGCCCAAGTATGAATATAAGGTCTTCAAGCCTTTCCTGGTTTACCCTTTTGCCGTCCATAAGCACAGGCAGGGTGATGTTTTCTGTTACATCCAGTACAGGTATAAGGTTGTAGAACTGGTATATTAGTCCTACCTCTCTGCGGCGAAATATTGCCAGCTGCTCATCGCTTTGGGCATACACATCGTTCCCGTCTACAAATACCTTTCCAGAGGTGGGCTTGTCAACTCCGCCCAGTATATGCAGAAGGGTAGACTTCCCTGAGCCTGAGGGGCCTATTATGGCTATAAACTCCCCTCTCTCAGCAGTGAAGGATACGTTATCCAGGGCCTTTACCTGGTTATCAGCACTGCCATAGGTTTTAGTAAGGTTTTCGACTCTCAATATTTCCATGGCTTTTCTCCTTTTAAGTTTATAGCATAATTATATCCTTCTAAGGTGACAGGGAAATGACTCCATTATTACAATTCTGTCACTTAAGCTATATGGTGGTTTTATAGAACCTTATGGTAAAGAGGCTTCCTCCTTCACGGAAGTTTTCTGCCTTTACCGTACCATTCTGGGCTGTGATTATCATCCTTGACAGTGCCAGTCCTATGCCGATGCTGTCATTGCTGGCGTTCCTTCCCTTGTAGAAGCGCTCAAATAAATAGGGAAGGTCTTCCTCAGCTATTCCTTCTCCAGTATCTCTGACCAGTATCTCAGTATACAGGGGGTTTTCACTGCAGGTAACATATATGCACCTTCCGTCAGGTGTGTGCTCCATGCAGTTTTTAAGAATATTTCCCAGTGCCTCAACCGACCAGGATAAGTCTCCCGTAAAGGACTCTGAGCCATTCTGGGACACAACCAGCCGCTGGCTTTTCAGGTCCATATGTATCTCAAGAAGGGAGGAGATCCTTGCAATAAGCTCCCTGGTGCTAACCGTTGACTTGTTTAGCTTAACCGTCCCTGCATCCAGCCTGGAGATTTTAAGCAAGGAGGAAATAAGCCATTCTATTCGGGATAGCTGTTTTTGCAGATCCTGGACGTATTCGTTGTGTTTTTCATCACTTAGGGATACTTGGGATAGAAGCGATGCCAGCAGATTCATGGAGGTTAGGGGAGTCCTAAGCTGGTGGGATATGTCTGCAATTGAATCTGCCAGGTAAGCTTTATCCTTGGATAGTGCATCTGCCTGGAATTTTAGCTGCTGAGTAAGCTTCTTAACCTCTCCATGGAGTATGGCAAGCTCACCCTCAGAGTAGTCTTGAAGACATACTGCATCATTTCCGTTCAGCACCTTGTTTATGTCCATAGCAAAGGAGGATAGCCTTCTGTAGCGGTGGTAGGTAAGAGATATGCTTAATGATGTAAATAATAGGCAGGCAGTGACAATTAAAAGCCCAGCATTGGGCCCTGATGTTATAAATCCAACAATGGAACATATGGCTGTCAGTAGTGAATATAGGGCTATGTGCAGCCTTATTTCGGGATTCCTTAAAAACTCCATATTAATCTCCTATCTTATATCCAAGGCCCCTGATGGTGTTTAATATTGTAGGATTTTTCGGGTCGTCCTCAATCTTCTCACGGAGCCTTTTGATGTATACTGTCAAGGTGTTATCGTTTACAAATTCACCGGACATGTCCCATATTTCCTGAAGAAGCTTGTTCCTTGAAAGCACAGTACCCTTGTTTGACAGAAAAACCAGAAGCAGTCTATATTCCAAGGCAGACAGGAACACCTCATGACCCGCTTTTGTAACATGTGCCCTATCTACATCAACCCTAAGGTCACTAAGCTCTATAATTGAACCGGCCTTTCCGTACCTTCTTAGTACGCTTTTGATTCTTGATATCAGCTCCCTAGGCCTGAAGGGCTTGGCTATATAATCATCAGCACCCAGGTCCAGCCCTATAACAGTGCTGCACTCATCCCCTGCTGCAGTGAGGAATATGACAGGTATAGGGAATGAGGCCTTTACCTCCTTGCATACTGAAAAGCCGTTGCCGTCTTCTAAGGATACATCCAGCAGCATAAGGTCAAAGGAGTCCATCTGCAGAGCAGACAGTGCATCCTTCTGCCCTCCCACAGCATATACTGAAAGGCCCTCGCTCTCCAGAAAGCTGCTCAGGCTTGATATTATTGAATGATCGTCCTCCACAAGTATTATCTTTATCATTCTCTGCACCCTCCTTTACTTTTCTCGAATAGTGAAATAAGCAGGCAGCCTGCTCCATAGCAGGCTATATCCTTAATGTCAAAGGTAGACCCGAGAAGTATTCTCATGAAGGCATTACCCTGCAGACCTAAAATCCTTATTATATTAAAAAACTGCATAAGTTCTGCAAGTATACCTATTAGGAAAAGCCATAATGTCAGATAAGGCAGTCCTTCCGGCAGAAAGGAGCGTATCAGGTAGTAGAGCACTGCCATTACCAACACATCTCCTATATACGGCCTTACAAAGCTGTCATTGACATATAGTGCAATGAGCACCTCCACCCCTGTAAAGATAATAAAAGCTGTTATATATGAAAGCCTCTTTTTCATACGCTATTCACACTCCGATTACTATCATATTGTAATTATAATTTGTTGTGTAATGAGTGTCTATAGCTTAGGTGTGATGCATTTCCCGGGAAATAAGCATAGTTAAATAAAAGTCTTCCATGAAATATTTAGTAATGGAGTAATATAAAGAAAAATATAATTATACTATACTAAATTTGAATGGGGGAATAGTATGGTTGGACGAAAAATTATGGCAGGCGTAACATGTATGCTTATGCTTGCAGGGTGCTTTACTAAGGCACCTTTAAAGGCAAAGGCTGTGGACCTATCGGCTTCGCCCATGGTGAGTGAGGCAACCCTGGAGGAAGGTGGGGTAGCAGACCTTGGTGTAGCAAATGAAGAAAAGATAATTGAGATGCTTAAGAAGGAGGGATTTATTCCTCAGAAGGCTACCTACGAAGAGGCTCATAAGATATATCTACAGTATATGAAGAAGACAGAAAAGGAAAATACGAAAAATTCTAAGATAACTACCGGCTTTGAGAGGCAGGAGGCTGCTAAGCAGGCCCTTAAAATTAAGAGATATAAATTCAACGAACTGCCCAAAGATACAAACCCTAAAAAGGTAAAAATATTGGCTATACTTATAGACTATGCTGACTATAAGCACGATAATATAAGCCCTGGGGATACAGATATGTACTATGATGACTATAGTGTTCAGCACTATAAGGATATGCTTTTCGGAGACAATGGATATAAAGGACCTAATGGAGAAAACCTCATTTCCATGAAGCAGTACTACGCAGAGCAGTCTGGTGGAAGCCTTGATGTGGAAGGCACCGTGGTTGGCTGGTATACTGCTCCTAAAGATGCAAAGTATTATGGAGAACAGGTTGGCAGCAACAATGATATAAGGCCTAAATATCTTGTGGCCCATGCACTTGCCCAGCTTGCCAATGACCCATCCATAAACCTGGCCGACTATGACCAGCAGGACCTTTATGATCTAGATGGTGACGGCATATACAACGAGCCTGACGGCATAATAGATTATCTGATGGTTCTTCATGCAGGCGTTGGACAGGAAGCAGGTGGAGGAGCCCTTGGAACAGATGCTATATGGTCACATAGCTCCAGTATGGGAGGGCTTTATCCAGTAGGGGAATCAGGATATTATGCATATAAGTACACCATAGAGCCAGAGGATGGAGCAACAGGTGTGTTCGCTCATGAATTTGGTCATAACCTGGGACTTCCAGATGAATACGATACCAATTATTCGTCAGATTCAGGGGAACCCATAGGCTACTGGTCAATAATGTCATCTGGCAGCTGGACTGGTAAAATACCTGGAACAGAACCTTCAGGCTTCAGTCCATATGCAAAGATGATATTTGAGGGGCTGTATGGAGGTAACTGGCAGAACAGAATTCAGCTTGATTCCAACTCCTTATCCAAAACAGGTTCAACGGTAGCTATAAGACAGGCCAACCAGGGAGGCCAGGTGGTTCAGATAAACCTGCCTGACAGAAACTACTCCATAAATACTCCGCCAGAGGGTACAAAGGAATACTATGGTGGAATAGGAACTGATGGAAACCCAATAAAGACCTCAATGACAGCCCAGGTTAGTCTTCCGTCAGCTGCAGCCATCCTTAGCTTTAAGGCCTGGTATGATATCGAGGAAGGATGGGACTTTGCAACAGTACAGGCAAGGGAGAAGGGGACGGACGAATGGACATGTCTCGAAGGGAACATAACTACTTCTGAGCATAATTCGCAGGCAGAGGTAACACCAGCTTATGGAATTACTGGAAGCTCCAATGGACAATGGGTAGATGGAGTATTTGACCTTTCGGCCTTTGCAGGGAAGACCATTGAGCTTAAGTTTGAGTATGAGACCGATAGCTATACCTTTGGACGCGGTTTTTATGTAGATAATATAGCAGTTACCTCAGGAGGTTCTGTTCTGTTTGAGGATGGAGCTGAAGGAACTCCTAAGTTTACCCTTAACGGCTTTAAGGTAGACACTGGAAAGGTTTCTGCAAAGAACTACTACCTTGTAGAGTGGAGAAACCAAAAGGGAACAGATAGGGGTCTTGCACATATCAGCACACTTGGACAGGTTATATCCTATGATCCGGGAATGTTAGTATGGTATGTAAACGAATTCTACACTGATAACTGGGGTGCAAACCACCCAGGAGGTGGCTTCCTGAGCATAGTTGATGCTGATCAAAATGAACTTGTATGGAAGTACACCACAGGAGAAAAGTCATATGCCAGCAACAAATTCCAGATGCATGATGCAGCCTTCCACGTGGGCAGCGAGTCTAAAGCCTATATAGACCTGACTAAGGAATATGGAAGAACGCTTACTGACAGTTCTAGGTCTGCAAGGCCTTTATTTACTGACAAGAAAAGCTACCTCAATCCGGAAATTCCTACCCTGGGAGTTGACCTTCCAAAGCTTGGGATTACCATTAACATATTAAAGCAGGCAAAGGACGACAGCAGTGCAACACTTCTTATAAAGAAGTAATCTCCCTTTGGGGCAGCTTTAAGCTGCCCCAAAGCTTTTGCCTATCATCAGCCTGCATTGACAAGCTTTTAAAGCCTGTGCTATGCTTTTGCTGTCAGGGACAGTTAACCCATATATAAAATATTCTGGCCATAAGGCCAACACAAAATATACATACTATACTTATGAAAAGAAATGGAGGATTTACTATGGATTATGCAAAGGAAAGCCTAAGGCTTCATGAAGAATGGAAAGGAAAAATAGAGGTTAATTCAAGGGTGCCAGTAAGCTCAAGGGAGGACTTATCTCTGGCATATACACCAGGGGTTGCCCAGCCATGCCTTGAGATACAGAAGGATATAGACAAATCCTATGAGCTTACCCGCCGTCACAACCTGTGCCTAGTTGTTACAGACGGCTCAGCAGTGCTTGGCTTAGGCGACATAGGACCTGAGGCAGGAATGCCTGTTATGGAGGGCAAGTGCGTGCTCTTTAAGTCCTTTGGAGATGTAGACGCCTTCCCGCTGTGTATAAAGAGCAAGGATGTGGAGGAGATAGTCAACACCATATACCTTATATCAGGGAGCTTTGGAGGGGTAAACCTTGAGGACATTGCTGCTCCACGCTGCTTTGAAATCGAAAAAAAGCTTAAGGAAAAGTGTGACATTCCAATATTCCACGACGATCAGCATGGCACAGCAGTCATCACTCTAGCGGGACTTATGAACGCTCTAAAGGTGGTTGGGAAGTCGAAGGAGGATGTGAGGATAGTCATAAATGGTGCAGGTGCAGCTGCCATATCCATAGCAAGGCTGCTATATTCTAGTGGCATGGGGAATATCATCCTCTGTGATAGGAAAGGTGCCATATATGAAGGAAGGCAGGAGGGCATGAACTCTATAAAGGAGGAGATGGCCCTTATAACCAACCGTGAAAAAAAGAAGGGCTTGCTTTCGGAAATAATTGTGGGGGCAGATGTGTTCATAGGAGTATCAGCTCCAGGCTGTGTTACAACGGAAATGGTAAAAACCATGGCTAAGGATGCAATCATATTCGCCTGCGCCAACCCAACGCCTGAAATATTCCCTGAGGATGCTAAGGCAGGTGGAGCTAAGGTTATTGCCACAGGGAGAAGCGACTTCCCTAATCAGATAAATAATGTTTTAGCCTTCCCGGGAATATTCAGGGGTACCTTCGATGTAAGGGCAAGGGACATAAACGATGAAATGAAGATTGCGGCAGCTAAGGCTCTGGCAGGACTTATATCAGATGAGGAGCTTTCTCCGGATTATATCATTCCTGCAGCCTTTGACCCAAGAGTTAAGAATGCGGTTGCTAAGGCAGTTGCCCAGGCTGCAAGAGACAGCGGAGTAGCGAGGGTATAGTAAAGGCCATAGTTGCAATAATAAGAGGACTGAAGTAAAGGATGCTTCAGTCCTCTTTATGGAGAAAGCACGTATTCCGTCCATAATTTATGGTACAATAAGAGAGGATTTATTTCCAAATATTATAAAAAGAGGTAAGTAGTATGAGATTAAGCCACATGACATGGCCTGATGCCGAGCAGTACTTCAAGGGAAATGATACTCTCCTTTTAGCCATAGGAAGTATTGAATGCCACGGAAGGCATATGCCCCTTGGTACCGACACACTGATTCCAGACAAGCTGCTTGAGATGATTGATAAAAAGAGCGATATTATGATTGCACCCACCCTTCCATATGGGGCTTGTAGCTCTCTGTCAGATTTTCCTGGAACCATAGACCTTGGAGCAGACCTTCTTTATAGGCTTCTTTCAAGGATTACTGACGAATTGTACAAGCATGGTGCAAGACATTTTATTATTCTTAACGGTCATGGGGGCAACATAAAGACCATAGACCAGGTGGGTCTTGACCTTCAGCGAAGGGGAGCTATATTAGCAGAGCTTAATTGGTGGCTCATGGCCTGGGACCTTAACCCTAAGTGGAAGGGCGGCCATGGTGGAGGAGAAGAAGCAGCAGCCATAATGGGGATAGACCCTGGACTTGTGAAGATAAAAGAAAGTCTGGAGCCACTCAAGCTTCACAATGTAACCGATGAGATTGAGGCCACTGGCTTCACCTCCGTTATGTATAAGGGTGTGGAGATAAATATCCCTAGAACCATCAATACTGTTACAGATAATGGCTGGATTGGGCCGGACCATCCTACTACAGCAACTGAGAAATGGGGTAAGGAAATGCTCCAGGCTACTTCAGACTATATAGTGGATTTTATAGAAGCATTTAAAAAGGTAAAGCTTCAGTAGGGGATGAGATTGCATACCAATAAGAAGCAATCAGATAAGGATGTACTAACAGCCTTTCGGAGATTAAAAGTTAATGTTGAACCCCCATGCCTAAATAAAAAGGCATGGGGGTTCTATTATAAAGCATATTACAACAGTGCTACTCACAGGATTTTAAAGTTAAAGAAAAGCATACTATTGCTAATTAGGCTTTCCTTCTAAAATCCTTTCTTGTTCAACTTCAACAGTTCGTTATACTTAGTATAGCTCTATACTGGTGTGGTTTACCAGATTCTCCAGCTCTGGGGTAGGGCCTGCTTCGGTTATTATGCCCGTAAATCTCTCAAGCGGAGCAAATTTATAGTTTGCAAAGTAGTAGAACTTTTCCTTCTCCATAAGCATATATGCATTCCTGCTGCACTGCATTACAGCCTTTTTAGTTATTCCATCCTCTGCTTCAAAGGTGGTGAAAAAATTCGTAGATAAGTCCAGCCCACTGGAGCCCATGAATGCCTGGTCAAAATGGAACTGCTTAAGAAATTCTATGGAGGCAGCCCCTACAAAGGAATTAAGCGTAGCGTTTGCAATCCCTCCGCAGCTTATGACCTTAAGGCTTGGGCTTTTGACCAATGTGGGTATTATATCGATCATGTTGGAAACCACCGTAAGCTTCATGCTGGATTTGACCAGCTTTTCCGCCAGCAACAGATTGATTGTGGAGGCATCAAGATATATGGTAGTGTTATCCTTTATAAGACCGAAGGCCTTCTCGGCTATGGAAAGCTTGGCCTCTCTGTTTATGTTAATCCTGTTTTCGAAGGTCTTATCCATAGGGTTGGGCTTGTTCATTATGGCCCCCCCATAAATACGCACTAGCATGCCTTCACTCTCAAGCTTGTTCAGGTCTTTTCTGATGCAGTCCTCAGTTACAGAGAAGATATCCTTGAGATTCTTTACCTCTACCTTTCCGTCCTTCTGCAGAAGCTCCAGTATTCTCTTTTGCCTTTCAGATGCATACATTCTACCACCTCCTTATAAAAGGGAACTGGCTGGGTTTCATAGTCCCCGCCAGCTCCTGAAGAAAATTTTACTGATTAAAGGTCGGCTTTTCCTTCGCTTCCAAGTACGTTCTTTATCTTATGGGCAACTATGGTCTTTACGTTAGCCCTTCCAACCTTCAGGTATTCTCTTGGGTCAAATGCTGATGGATTGTTCCAAAGTACCTCTCTTACTCCTGCTGTCATTGCAAGCCTAAGGTCTGAATCTATGTTTATCTTGCATACTGCTGACCTTGCAGCCTGCCTGAGCATATCCTCAGGAATTCCTATAGCATCCTTTAAGCTTCCGCCGTTTGCCTGGATTATCTTAACGTATTCCTGTGAAACGCTTGATGCACCGTGGAGAACAATTGGGAAACCTGGAAGACGCTTTGAAACCTCATCCAGTATGTCAAATCTAAGCTGTGGCTTCTGGCCTGGCTTGAACTTGAATGCACCATGGCTTGTTCCTATAGCTATTGCCAGAGAGTCAACTCCTGTACGGCTCACAAACTCCTCAACCTCATCTGGATGGGTGTATTTTGCATCTTCAGCACTAACCTTTACGTCATCCTCTATTCCGGCAAGCTGTCCAAGCTCTCCTTCTACAACTACGCCTTTGCTGTGGGCATATTCTACTACCTTTTTGGTAAGTGCGATGTTATCCTCGAAGGAATGATGGGAGCCATCTATCATAACTGAGGTAAAGCCCCCGTCTATGCAGGATTTGCATATTTCAAAGTCTGCGCCGTGGTCAAGATGAAGTGCTATTGGAATATCGTTTTCAATAAGAGCAGCCTCAACCAGCTTTACCAGATAGGTATGGTTTGCATACTTTCTGGCTCCAGCTGATACCTGGAGTATAAGAGGAGACCTGAGCTCTCCTGCAGCCTCTGTTATTCCCTGTACAATCTCCATATTGTTAACGTTAAAGGCTCCTATAGCGTATCCGCCCTCATAAGCCTTCTTAAACATTTCTGTTGTTGTTACTAATGCCATATTAAATCATCCTTTCTTGAATTATTTTATATATACATACCTTGGCAATCCGTCCTCACCAAGAGGAACATCGACTGTTCCCTGAATAAGTGGGAGTGCATAGGCAGTAAACTCTGGACCTAAATCACTACCTTCATTTGTTATCCACTGTGAAGGTACGGTCTTCTCCTTGTTGCATATAAGGTTTACATCCTCAAGACCAAAGGTTAGCTTATAGGGAAAATCTCCCGTACGTATAAAGGATACCATTTTTCCTGTATTACCCTCAAGTGCAGCTTTTACACCGAAGGCGCCAGCTTCCCTGGCCTCCCTGGCATCGGTTGCTGATTGCAGATATGATGAGCAGCGCTGGCATACATTAAGCTCAACTGAACGTGCCTTAATACCTAAGGTGCTTCTTATAAGGTTCTCCAAATATTTTCCACAGCCTGCCAGCATTTTATGCCCGAAGTTATCATAGCCAACGGAGGAGCCGTATTCACATATAAAGGTGCCATCCTTGTCCTTTATGCCTTCGGAAACACATATAACCAAATTGGAGTTTTTGCTCAAAGCTTCCTTTACCTGCTCAAGGAATTTCTCCTGGCTGAAGGGTGCCTCAGGAAGGTATACGAGCAGCGGATTATCACCTACATGCTTCCTTGCCAGAACGCTTGCTGCTGTAAGCCAGCCTGCATGACGTCCCATTATTTCTACTATAGTCACTGATTGGGCTGCATATACGCTGGCGTCTAAGGCTATTTCTCTTACAACGGAGGCCACATATCTTGCAGCGCTGCCAAAGCCAGGGGTATGGTCGGTAAGTACCAGATCGTTATCTATTGTCTTAGGCTGTCCTATAAAACAAATGTCGCTTTTTACCTTTTCAGCATACCTGGAAAGCTTGCTCACAGTGTCCATGGAGTCATTGCCTCCTATGTACTGGAAGTATCCTATGTTCATCTCCTGAAGCTTTTCAAAAAGCCTGGGATAAACAGGGTCCTCAAGACTTTCAGGCAGCTTGTAGCGGCATGAGCCAAGATAGGCACCTGGGGTAGTTTTTAAAAGCTCAAGCTCGGATGGTTCAAGATCCTTTTCAAAATCTATTGTATTTCCCTTTAGGAAGCCCTCTATTCCATTTACCATTCCGTAAACATGTGGTATTCTGTTCTTATACTCCATAGCCTCACGGACAACGCCATAAAGGCTGTTGTTTATTACTGCTGTGGGGCCACCGGATTGTCCTACAATTAAATTTTTTCTTTCCATAAAAGTGTTACTCCATCTCCCATCTGTGTATAATAATATAAATAACTAAAGCGTTATGTCTCTATGCCATTATTATACTACAAAACAATAAAACAAAACAATAAAATCAGGACAAATAATTGAAAAATTCGATTCAAAATGGTAATATTACAATAGGAAGGCAATAAAACAATAAAAAACAATAAAAAACCAAGGATTTATTTGCCAAAGCATTTAAATCGTATTAACAAGGAGGAATGTATATGAACAATGTAGATAACCTGGCTATAAACACTATAAGAGTGCTTTCAGCTGATGCCATACAGAAGGCTAATTCAGGACATCCTGGACTGCCTCTTGGCTGTGCTCCCATGGCCTATACCCTTTGGGCTAAGGCTATGAAGCATAACCCGAAGGACCCTAAGTGGGATAACAGGGACAGATTTATACTCTCAGCAGGACACGGATCCATGCTTATTTACTCACTTCTCCAGTTGTTTGGTTATGGCCTCACTCTTGAGGATTTAAAGCAGTTCAGGCAGTGGGGAAGCAAAACTCCTGGACACCCTGAGTATAAGCATACAACAGGTGTTGAAACAACCACAGGCCCACTAGGACAGGGAATTCCAAATGCAGTAGGAATGGCAATAGCAGAGCAGTATCTCGCTAGCAAATTTAACAGGGAAGGCTTTAACGTGGTTGACCATTATACATATGCAATAGCAGGTGATGGCTGCCTTATGGAGGGAATTTCAGGTGAGGCAAGCTCCCTGGCTGGAACCCTGGGACTTGGTAAGCTCATAGTGCTGTATGATTCAAACTCTATATCCATAGAGGGTAACACCTCCATAGCCTTCAGGGAGGATGTAGTAAAGAGATATGAAGCCTATGGATGGCAGACCATAAGCGTTGAGGATGGTAATGATGTAGATTCAGTGCTTAGGGCAATAGAGGAGGCAAAAGCTGAGAAGAATAGGCCTACCCTCATAAAGGTAACTAACATTATAGGCTATGGAGCTGCTAAGAAGCAGGGTACAGCCTCAGCCCACGGAGAGCCTTTGGGAGCAGATAACATTAAGGATCTCAAGGAGTTCTTAGGCTGGAAGGAAGAGGACTTTACAGTGCCTTCAGAGGTTGTAGAGGAAATGGATGCCTTCAGGTTAGCCGCCCAGATTGAGGAGGACAGCTGGAAGGCAATGTTTGATGAATATAAGAAGGCTTATCCAGAGCTGGTAGCAGAGTATGAGTCCTGGATGGAAAATAAGGTGGCATTAGATAAGCTTGATTCAGAGGAATTCTGGAGCTTTGAGAAGCCAATGGCTACCAGGGAAGCCTCCGGAGTAATAATAAACAGGCTCGCACAGATAGTACCGAACCTTATAGGAGGCTCTGCAGACCTGGCCCCGTCCAACAAGTCAAATATAAAGGGCGGCGGTGATTTCTCAGCTGAGGACAGAAGTGGGCGTAACCTTCACTATGGTGTAAGGGAGCATGCTATGGCTGCAATAGGAAACGGCATATGCCTCCACGGAGGATTGAAGAACTATGTGGCTACCTTCTTTGTATTCAGCGACTACATGAAGGGAGCCATGAGGCTGTCAGCACTTATGGGACTTCCACTTACCTATGTACTTACTCATGACAGCATAGGAGTAGGTGAGGACGGACCTACCCATCAGCCTGTAGAGCAGCTCTCATCCCTCAGGACCATTCCAAACATGACAGTGTTCAGACCATGCGATTGTAAAGAAACAGCTGCAGGCTGGTATCTGGCAATGACAAAAGACGACGGCCCTGTGTCATTGGTGCTTACAAGACAGACCCTTCCTTTGTACGATGAGACGGGTAAGGAAGCCTTCAAGGGAGGATACGTACTCAAGAAGGGAAGCAAGGAGACTCCTGATATAATACTCATGGCCTCGGGCTCTGAGGTGGAATTCATATACAAGGCGGCAGAAGCTCTTGAGCAGGAGGGCATAGCTGCAAGGGTGGTAAGCATGCCATGTATGGAGCTGTTCGATGCACAGAGCAGCGAATACAAGGAAAGCGTGCTTCCTAATAAGGTTAGATGTAGGCTGGCCGTTGAGGCTGCAAGCTCCATGTGCTGGTATAAGTATGTTGGGCTTGATGGCAAAACCATAGCCATGGACCACTTCGGAGCATCAGCCAAGGCATCAAAGCTGTTCGAGGAATTTGGCTTTACTGCTGAAAACGTTTTCAAGACAGCAAAAGAGCTTGTTGCAGGTAATAAATAGTTATAGTATATAAAAAAACCCTTTTCCCTAAGCAGTTAGGGAAAGGGTTTTTTTTCATATTTGAAAGAAAAGTGGAAATAAGCTATAATACTTTGCAACTTTTCTTGCATTTATTAGCAAAAAGTAATAGAATTAATATATAGTTAGCATTAAAAAGCTATAAGTTAGCAGTTAATAACATTTTTGGAGGTAATTATGTCAACAAAAGCTTATTATCCCAGAACAGAGATAGGTAAGGGCAAGGTTGGGTTTTCAAAGACCCGTTCAATTATTGAAGCTGCCTTTTATGGAAACAATGTTGTTAAGGTAAATACTCTTAAGGAGGCCTACGAGCTGGCTAAAAACTCCCCAGGCACCATCGTTACAGATATGCCTGTTTACAGGGGAGAGGAATTTGGACTGGAGAAGGATGCTAATGTACTTCTTTTCAATGACGGTTCAGTTACTGGAAGATGTGCTGCTGCCAGAAGGATAACCGGAGAGCCAGGAGTGGACACTACTGACTTAGATAAGAAGCTTATGGATGCCGTTTATGATACCCGTTATGGCACTGTCTATCATGCAGAGGTATACATAGGACTTGATCCGGAGTTTATGGTAAAGGCCCATCTGCTTATACCAGAGGGAGAGGAAAACATACTTTACTCATGGATGCTTAACTTCCAGTACATGTCCGATGAGTATGTAAAAATGTACAAGCATTCAAATGTAATAGATAATGAGCCGGATATATATATATTCTCAGATCCCCAATGGAAGCATGAGCAGCATCCTCTTGGACTGACATATTTCAACACCGAAGCTAACTGTGCAGCACTGCTTGGAATGAGGTATTTCGGGGAGCATAAGAAGGGAACCCTTACAATAGCTTGGGCAATAGCTAACAGGCATGGCTACGCATCCTGCCATGGAGGACAGAAACGCTATGTTCTTTCTGATGGAAGGAAGTATGTTGCAAGTGTATTTGGCTTATCAGGATCAGGAAAGTCAACCTTAACCCATGCAAAGCATGGTGGAAAGTATGACGTTACAGTGCTTCATGATGATGCATTCATAATAAATACCAAGACAGGCTCATCCATAGCTCTTGAGCCAACATACTTTGATAAGACTGCAGATTATCCAACGGACTGCCCGGACAACAGGTATCTGCTTACGGCACAGAACTGCTCTGCAACCCTTGATGAGGATGGTAAGGTAGTGCTGGTAACGGAGGACATAAGGAATGGAAACGGCCGTGCTATAAAGTCCAAGCTCTGGTCCCCAAATCGTGTGGATAAGATAGATGAGCCAGTTAACGCTATATTCTGGATTATGAAGGACCCAACAATTCCTCCAGTAGTAAAGCTTAAGGGAGCAGCCTTGGCATCAGTTATGGGAGCAACCCTTGCGACAAAGAGAAGCTCTGCAGAGCGCCTTGCACCTGGAGTGGATCCTAATGCACTGGTAGTTGAGCCTTATGCAAATCCATTCAGAACCTATCCTTTGGCAAACGACTATGAGAAGTTTAAGGAACTGGTTGAAAAGAGGAATGTTGACTGCTATATAGTTAACACCGGAGACTTCATGGGCAAGAAGGTACAGAAGGAGGATACCCTTGGAGTACTTGAAGCTATAGTTGAAGGAAAGGCTGAGTTCAAGCCATGGGGTCCATTTTCAGACATAGAGATATTTGAGTGGGAGGGCTTTGTGCCCGACATGAAGGATGAAGGCTATGTAACCCAGCTTAAGGCAAGGATGAACGACCGCTTGGAGTTTGTAAAGTCCCGTGAAACCGTAAAGGGTGGATATGATAAGCTTCCCGCAGATGCACTTGAAGCCATACAGAAGGTTGTAGACGAGCTTAAGTAAAAAACTTAGATAATTATTTAATGCTATGCATAATGATTGGATAATCACTATGCATAGCATTTTGTTTTCCTGCTCCCATCCATGCTATAAGCAGCTTGCAGGGGTGAAAACATCCAGAATATAATTGCTGTCATAACCTCTTTTAATATTCCAAAGAAACATCTTGAATATTTTTCCCACAGGAATGAAAATAATGTATAGAGGTATAGAAGTACTATAAGTAGCGTATAAAGGGGGTAAGAAGATATGATGTATGAGAAAATCGACATACAGAAAAACAAGTCTAATTTAAAGGCCAGACTAGATTTATATTTATGGAGTCCATCTGAGGAGTTAGGAACTGATATAAGAAGGCCTATTGTAATAATATGCCCTGGAGGAGGTTATTCCTTTACGTCTGAGCGGGAGGGAGAGCCTGTAGCCTTCAAATACCTGAGCAGAGGCTATAACGCTGCTGTTCTATGGTACAGTGTGACACCAGCAAGATACCCAGAGGCATTGCATCAGCTGGCTCTTTCAGTAAAGTATATAAGGGACAATGCGGACAGGCTTAAGGTTGATCCTGAAAGAATAATAATATCAGGCTTTTCTGCAGGAGGCCATCTGGCAGGCTGCTTAGGAATGTTCTGGAGAAGTGATTTTTTATGCAAAGAGCTTGATGTATCTCCAGATGATATAAGGCCTAATGGAATGATACTGGGCTATCCAGTAATAACCTCATCCTCCTTCCGCCATGATGGCAGCTTCAGGGAGCTGCTGGGTGAAAATTATGACAAGCTGATGGAAGGACTGTCTCTTGAAAACCAGGTTACAGAGCATACTCCTAAAACGTTTCTGTGGCATACCTGGGACGATGATACGGTACCAGTAGAGAATACCCTCCTGCTGGCGGCTGCACTGCGTAAATGCAAGGTTGAAACGGAGCTTCATATATATCCCAGAGGTATACATGGCCTTTCACTGGCAAATAAGCTTACAATGAACAGGGATGGCCGTGGAAATGAGCCCTACTGTGAGGGGTGGATTGATTTATCCTGCCAGTGGATTGATAATTTAAAGTAAACAATTGAGGGAACAATTGAGGGACGGTTAAGCCAACCAAAGTAACTGAGGGACGGTTAACCCGGCTATGCTATTTTACAAAGTATACAAAAGAAAATGTAATGTCTGATGGTTATTCCTTGATACATATATGGTAGAATAATATATAACAATGTACAAATTCAACTAATATGAAGGATGGTATCATGGATAACGAACTTATATTCTTAAAGCCTGTATTCAAGCAGGTGCTCTGGGGTGGAGACCTTTTAAGAAAGGAGTACGGATATGATATACCTGGAGATGATACAGGGGAGTGCTGGGTTATAAGTGCCCATGAGAATGGCAACTGTCAGGTTTCAGGTGGAAGCTATGATGGAAAGACATTAAGCTGGCTATGGGAAAACCACAGAGAGCTTTTCGGAGATTATCCGGGAGACAGGTTCCCTCTGCTTATAAAGATAATAGATGCAAAGGAAGATTTGAGTATACAGGTGCATCCTGATGATTACTATGCAAACAAGCATGAAAATGGTGCCTTAGGAAAGACAGAATGCTGGTATGTGCTGAACTGCAAAGAGGGTGCATCCATTGTAATAGGACACAACGCCAAAACAAAAGAAGAGCTTGAGGAAATGATTGACCAGAAAAGATGGAAGGAGCTCATCCGTGAAGTACCCGTCCACAAGGGGGACTTTTTCCAGATAGAGCCTGGCTGTATACATGCAATAAAAGGGGGAACCCTTATATTTGAAACACAGCAAAGCAGTGACATAACCTATAGGGTGTATGACTATGACAGGCTTTCAGATGGAAGGCCAAGACAACTCCACGTGGAGCAGAGCAAGGCTGTTATAACGGTTCCATATGAGGGAGAGAAGGTTAAGCCAATCCATCAAATAATAGATGGAGGGGTAAAAACCCACCTGGTAGACTGCAGATACTACTCGGTGGATAAATATGAGGTTAAGGATGAGCTCAAATTAAACTTTAACGGATACTTTACCAATGTAAGCATAATAGAGGGCTGTGGCAGTATAAACGGAAGAGAGCTTCCCAAGGGTACCCATTTTATTATTCCATATAATTATGGACTTTGCAGCTTTAAGGGCAGCTTTACAATGATATGCTCAAGCCCTGTTGCATTATAACAGAAGGGAGATAAAGTGATGGATAAATTTCATGAACAGCTTCTGACAACCAGGAAATCCCCGGTGTTCATTTTTATGACAGCAGCCATGGTGGTTCTCGGTTTTCTGGCGGTAATAGCGCTATCGACGATTACAGGAGGATTCAATATAGGAGTGCTGATACTCTTCCTCTTATTTGGTGGAGCAGCCGTAGGAGCGTATTTTCTAAGGGATATGCAGTATAGGGAATATGAATATATATTTACTAACGGTAATCTTGAGATAGATGTAATATATAACATGAAAAGAAGAAAGGTTATGCTGGATAAGGATGTAAAGGATTTTGAGGAATTTGGAAGGCTCACAGAATCCGGACTGTCAAAGGACATAAAAAAGGTAGTATGCTATCCGTTGGACAAGAAGGACTCCGGAGATATATACTACGCTCTTATTGCAGACAAACAGCGCTCAGCTTATCTTATAATACCAGATGAAGAAATGCTGAAGTACATAAATATATATTATAAAAGAAGAGTAAGGTAAA
>JAEZLD010000115.1 GCA_023415335.1 Bacillota bacterium
TACGACTTGTTGTTCTTATACAACGTTCATACTTGATGTATGATGCTTTTGCTTTTCCACTGTTCAATTTTCAAGGACCAGTTCCGCTGCTTTCTTAAGCAGCGCTCTGTCTCTCCGAGACAGCTTATTTAGTTTATCACTTCTTTTCGAAAGTGTCAACTACTTTTTTCTTCCATCAGGAATTTCTTTATCATTCCTTAAGAAGGTATTTAAGCACTCTTTAGAAGATACTTTCCTGTCTCACAGACAGCTTATTTATAATACCACTATAAATATAATACTATCTTATTAAAACACCGTAATTATATATTTTATATTACTTTTTCTCGATTATTCTCTTGATTTCAACCTTTTTCACCTATGGATACTCCAGGTATTGTTGATGTCTATTCCTCATAGTTTAGAGGATTTAATATACTTCTCCCCCCTGCTAGTACTCAATATGAAAGGAGGGCTTGTATAGCCCTCCCAGATTCTTTTAACATTATACTACCGGGTATATTATGTACTTTATTAAATATACAAGTATAAGCCCTGGTATCTGTAGATATCCTACAAAGGCTGCAGTCACCGGGTTTAGTGGAATAGTAATGTCTACCTTTATTTTTTCTCCCAAAAACCCTGCACCTGCATTTATGGCGTATATAAATACTGCACCTATTATAAATCTAAACACTATCTTAAAGGCAATGGATTTCTTAAACTTCATTGCCATTGCAACAATAAAAAGCCCCGCTATGATAGCTATGTATATGATAATACTTTTTGCATCCAGCTGCTCAATCATTACATTCACCTCCCAAGGTCCTATGGAATATATATATTGTACCAATAATATTTATATTCCACAGGCTAGGGAGATAATGCTACAAAATAATGTTTGTCAGCTCAGGGCATGCCTTTGCAAGCCCCAGCAGATATGACAGCCTCTTCTGCTCTGCCTTTTCCTTATATATGGCATAGTCTATAAGGTCAGGGTCGCTGATGGTATCATATTGTGAACGTACAGTCTCTATTTCATCAATAGTTCTCTTAATGTCATCAATAAGTGCCTGAGTCTCCCTGCTGTAGTTTCCTTTCAAAAGCTTTATACTGCTTAGATTTCTGCTTACGGTCTGTAAAGCGCTGTTGTTGCCGTTTTCCATGGAATCATCCCTCTTTCAATGCTTAATGATACTTATCAGATTTATTTCCATTTTTAGGATGATTTATTCATTACCTAGTATATTTTCCAATACAATTATATATTCTGCATAATAAAAAAAGAGAGCATTAAATCTCTCTTCTTCCTTCAAGGGCTTTGCTAAGTGTGACCTCATCTGCATATTCAATATCTCCGCCTACGGGTATTCCGTGGGCAATCCTGGTTGCCTTTATACCAAGTGGTCTGAGCAGTCTTGCAATATACATTGCAGTGGCTTCACCCTCCACATTGGGATTGGTTGCCAATATCACCTCGGATGTTTCCGGTGTAATCCTGGCTAGAAGCTCCTTTATTCTTATATCATCCGGACCTATTCCCTGCATTGGAGATATGGCCCCTTGGAGCACGTGATATACTCCGCTAAAGTCCTTAGTTTTTTCCATGGCAATTACATCCCTTGATTCCTGGACCACGCATATTATATTCCTGTCCCTTTCAGGATTACTGCATATGGAGCAGGGATCTGCATCAGTAAGGTTTCCGCAAATGGAGCAGTGCTTTACACTCAGCTTTGCATTTATAATTGCATCTGCAAAGCCCTTAGCATCCTCCATATCCATATTTAGTACAAACATGGATAGCCTCTGGGCTGTTTTTGATCCTATTCCTGGCAGCTTAGAGAATTCTTCAATAAGCTTTACTACAGATGGAGGATAATAATTCATATCCTCACCTCAGTTAAAACATTCCTGGGATATTCATGCCGCCTGTAAGCTTACCCATCGCCTCAGTCATCATTTCCTCTGCCTTGGACATAGCTTCATTTACTGCAGCCATTACCAGATCCTGCAGCATTTCTACGTCATCAGGATCTACTACTTCCTGCTTTATGTTTATCTCAAGAAGCTGCTTTTTACCATTTACAACAACCCTTACCGCTCCGCCGCCAGAGGATGCCTCTACTGTTTTCTGCTCGGCCTCTGCTTTTGTTTCTTCCATCTGCTTCTGCAGCTTCTGTGCCTGCTTTAAAATATTGTTCATATTTCCTCCACCCATTGGTGGCATTCCGCCTTTATACATTTAATTACCTCCTCAACATTCCTTATATATTTCTTTTCCATTGTAACAAATTGTATGCTATTCTTCAATGACTTCCACTATACCGTCACCTAAAATCTCCTTGGTACGCTCCAATGCCCTGTTAAGTCCACTGGGTTCATTGCCTGTAATTACAAACTCTACCCTTGCTTTCTTATTCAGCACCTTCGAAAAGCTGTCTTCCACAATCCTCTTGTTTTCATGCTTTTCAAGGTTTTCCTTTCCAAAGGCATGGTCCTTATCAAAGCCTATGGTTATCAGGTTGCCATTTGTTCCCTGTATTTCTCCCAGTGCCAGCATGACTCCTACGACCACCTTCTTTTCTGACTTGATGGTATCTATTGCCTCCTGCCAGCAGGTCTTCACCTGGTCAAGGCTAATAGGCTCTCCATTCAGTTCCTCTTCAGCTGCCACCAAGCTGTCTCCCCTGGTCTTATCCTCCCTTATACGGGTTCTCTTCCTTTCAGGTGCCGCAGCAGCAGGTGCTTCCGATTTAACCTCCTCTTGAGAAACAACTATTCCCTTTTTAACGGCCTCCTCCAGCTGATTTATCCTATTTAGAAGCATCTCCGGGGAGGAATCATATTCCCTCTTGCAGAACTTTATAACCGCCAGCTCTATTATAATGCGGGGCTGATTACCAAACTTGGCATCGTTCTCTGCTTGCAGCATTATACTTATGGCTCTCATTATCTCCTCGCTTCTTATGCTCTTCGCCTGTTCCTTAAGAAGCTTTATAGAGTCCTGGCTAATGTCCATTATATCCTCAGGCCTCCTGCTTATCTTTACCATAAGGAGATTCCTCAAATGCCTTGTTATATCTTTTATAAACTGCATTACATCCTTGCCATTCATGATGGTCTCATCTATCATATCCATGGCATCGT
This sequence comes from Bacillota bacterium, assembly GCA_023415335.1. GTDB lineage: Bacteria > Bacillota > Clostridia > Clostridiales > Caloramatoraceae > JAEZLD01. Next base: position 3,130 of record JAEZLD010000115.1, read on the forward strand.
CCACGTTTTTTTCTATCATGTTATCCACAAGCTTGAATATGTAATCGCCTGAGGCAAGGCCAAGCATACTGGCCACATCCTTATAATCAACCCTTCCCTCAGAAACAGATATGGCCTGGTCAAATATAGATATAGCATCCCTCATAGCTCCATCACTTATTTTAGCGATGGTATCAAGTGTCATATCCTCAACCTCAACCTTGTTTTCATCTGCAATGGTACGCAGCCTAGCTGCAATATCAGAGGTGCTTATCCGCTTAAAGTCAAACCTCTGGCACCTTGAGAGTATTGTTGGAGGTACCTTCTGGGGGTCTGTGGTTGCCAGAATAAACTTAACATATGAGGGCGGTTCCTCCAGGGTCTTAAGAAGGGCATTAAATGCCGATAGGGAAAGCATATGTACCTCGTCTATTATGTATACCTTATAGCGTGCGTTGTGGGGAGGATACTTAATATCATCAATGAGCCTTCTTATATTGTCTACTCCTGTATTAGAGGCTGCATCTATTTCTATTATATCCATATTGCTTCCGTTGTTTATTTCTGTACAGGCTTCACACTTGTTACATGGCTCTCCATCCTTAACGTTAGGACAGTTTATTGCTTTGGCGAGTATCTTTGCCGTGGTCGTCTTGCCGGTTCCCCTTGTACCACAGAAAAGGTAGGCATGGGGAACCCTGTTCATTATTATCTGGTTTTTTATGGTCCTCTTTATTCCCTCCTGGCCTATCATGTCATCAAAGGTCTGAGGCCTCCATTCCCTGTACAGTGCCTTATATGCCATTTCAATCAACTCCTGTTAATAAAGACTCTCATCTTTTGCCTATACACTCATTATAAATAAATATGTGGATTTTCTCAACTAATATACCCTTTTAAAAAATTAAGCTCAGGCATATTACCTGAGCTTAATAATATATATGGTTTCGGCCGTGCACCCTGCTTTGATAAATCAGCATATGAGCGTTACCGGGCTAGTTAGCTCCAACCAGGCGGACCCGCGGCACACGAAAGTGTTTACTTACCGTTGCTTCCTTCCGGACCTGGCGGGGTTCATAAATTTCCGTTGCGAGGGACCCAGTCTTCAACGCCACTTTTCCCAGTCTGACCTCACATGCTGAAACCTTGGCAGGGAATTCAATCCTGCTGTAGCGGGTTGCAGGCTACAGGGCACCGCTGCCTCCCCATCTAGCACGGCCAAATCTTTAAGTCATATTAACTTTCGGCAAACTGCCGTAATTAATATTATAGTGGATATTCTAACAAAGTCAATAGTTATTACTCTGACAGTTTTGTAATCTTTAGGAATTACTGCTACTTATTAAATATTACCCCGTAATAACCCTTATCCAGTATCCTTTCCAAACATATATCATCTATAAACGTAATAGTGTCCTTAATTACTCTATTCAATCCTAAGAATGGACTTCAAGAAACTCTTCAGCCTGTCACTCTGGGGATTCATAAAGATTTCCTCAGGAATACCCTGCTCCACAATCTGTCCATTATCCATGAAAATCACCCTATCTGCAACCTCCCGCGCAAAGCCCATTTCATGTGTTACCACAAGCATGGTGGTTTCTTCACTTGCAAGCTTTTTCATAACGTTAAGCACTTCCCCTGTTATCTCAGGGTCTAGTGCACTGGTAGGTTCGTCAAAAAGCATTAATGAGGGATTCATTGCCAGCCCTCTGGCTATAGCTATCCTCTGCTTCTGCCCCCCTGAAAGCTGTCCCGGGTAAGCCTTCTCCTTGTCTGAAAGTCCCACCAGCCTTAGCAGTTCCTGGGCCCTTTCCCTGGCCTTGTCCTTTTTCATCTTTTTTACCTTCACGGGGGCATAGCATATGTTTTCTAGGGTGGTCATATGTGGAAAAAGATTAAAATGCTGAAAAATCATTCCAGTTTCTATGCACATCTTCCTTATGTCCTTCTCCTTTGGGTAATGGGCCCTTCCTGAGGCATCAGTGCTTGCAAGGACCTCCCCGTTTATTTTTATCTCTCCGCTTGTAATCCTTTCAAGACAGTTTATACACCGCAGAAGGGTGCTTTTGCCGGAGCCTGAGGGGCCTATTATTGCCACCGTTTCCCCCTTCCTTATCTGAAGGTCCACCCCATTCAGTGGACGGCAGCTGGCAAACTGCTTTGTTATATTCTTCATCTCAAGCACATATTCCATACCTACGCCTCCCTTGCCTCATGTCTTGAAAACCGCTTTTCAAGCCTCTGTGATATAACTGTCATAACAAACGTAAATATAAGATATATGGCAGCTGCTATGGCATATGCTGTAACGTTTACGTCCCTGTTTACGGCACCCTTTGCAGCCTTCAGCAGTTCCCCTACGCCTATTACAGAAACCAATGCCGTATCCTTTATAAGGGTTATTGCCTCATTAGAAACTGGCGGCAGCACCCTTTTAACAGTCTGGGGAAGTATTATCCCGAACATGATCCTGTACCTTGAAAGCCCCAGTGACTGCGCTGCCTCATACTGCCCCCTGTCTATGCTCTCTATACCTGCCCTGTATATTTCAGCAAAGTATGCTGCATAATTAAGCACGAAGGTTATCACTGCAGTAGGGAAGCTGTCCAGTGTCACCCCTATGGCTATGGGCAGAAAAAAATAAAAGAAGAACAGCTGCAGCATAAGGGGAGTTCCCCTGAATATCCATATGTATACCTTGCACAGGGCCTTAACAGGCCAAAGCCTGCTGCTGCTCCCAAGAGCAAACGGCAGGCCCAGAGGAATGGAAAGGATTAGTGTAAGAACAAACAGTTCCACGGTTACAGCCATTCCTTTCAGAAGTGCAGGCATAAGCAGCCCTGTATATTGAAACGTTTCTATAAGCTCATTTAAAAATATTTGCATAATTCCCCCCTCAGCTCCTTGCGTATGTCACTTCAAGCCTTCTTAAGAGACTACTTGTCATAGCCTTCAAGTATTACTATATCCTTTCCGAACCACTTGTTGCTTATATCAGCTGCCGTTCCATCATCCATAAGTGACTTTATTGCATCGCTTATTTTATCAGCCAGATCGGTCTCTCCCTGCCTGCAGCCTATGGCGTAGAAATCATCACCGAAATCGAAGCTGCATTCCTTCATGACTCCAGCCATCTGGTTGTTCTTATACTCTCCAAGCACCTGATCCACTACAATACAGTCAATTCGTCCCGCCTGCATGTCCAGTATAGCCTCATCATAGGTGTTATACTCCGTTATATTTGCACTGAAGCTTTCATAGGCTTCATTGTCCTGCATTGTCTCCAAAGCCGCACTGTCGACCTGGGTTCCTATCTTAATGCTCTTCAGGTCCTCTACTTTGTTTACAGCTACTGAGTCATCTATGGTCATTATGACTATTTTGTTGTTAAGGTACTTTTTTGTAAGTGCCATGCTTTTCTGCCTGTCCTCTGTTGCAGACATCCCATTCCATATACAGTCTATCCTTTTCGAAGATAGCTCAAGCTCCTTTGCATTCCAGTCTATAGGCTGAAATGTAACTTCAATTCCAAGCTTCTTTCCAACTGCATTGGCCAGGTCTATGTCAAAGCCCACAAGTTCGTTTTTCTCATTTCTAAATCCCATAGGTGCAAAGGTATCATCAAGGCCTATAACAAGCTTGCCCTTATCCTGTATGTAATCCCATCCTGTAAGCTCCTTATCCTTATTCCCACCCCCACTGGCAGCAGCATTGTTCTTTCCACAGCCTGATAGCATTGCAGCACTCATTACCATAATCAATATTGCACATATTAGTTTTTTCATTGCTTCTCCTCCTCGCTTTATTGCTCTACCATATTAAAGTGCTATTATAATAACACATACTGTTACAGCTTGTCAATATTTTTATAAAAAATTGAAAACCATACCCGGTGCAGCTCACTGGTATGGTTTCTTAAATATTTTTCCTCTAGCAACTATTTTATTACATTACATCCCGATATATGGAAAAATAGCCCTCCCAAAAGTAAAAAGCCCCTTAGGGCTTTAGTATAATAATTTTACTATTCTTTTATCTTTCTTCTTCATTACAGGGGATAATAGTGTCATAGTGTCCATCACTATTTGTATCAGCAACTATAGTATCAGGCACGCCGTTATCATCAGTATCTATAAGCACCACGTCCGCCATCTTGTCTCCTGTGGTATCAATAGCTGCCATATCCTTATAATCCCTATTTTTAAGCTCTATTGTGTCAATGCTGCCATCACCATTTTTGTCCTTAAGTACAACATCAGCAATGCCATCTCCTGAAAGGTCAAGATTCAATTCATTCTGGTCATCACTGTTTATAACAGTTCCCTTCAGCTCCTGGTCATCCATAAGTCTTTTTTTCACATTCTCAAGCTTATCCATTACTTTTCTCCCCTTCACATGAAGTTTAATTTATGTTACAGCTAATGTATGGCACAAATATTAGGCAATAACTATAATTATAGCTCTGTCCACACTTTAATATTACCATAGGATAACACATGTTACAATTTTTTATATTTTACAATATTATCAAATATATAAAAGCAATACCAATAGAAAAAAGTCACAGATAAAAATCTGCGACTTTATGGCGGAAAGAAAGGGATTCGAACCCTTGGTGGGGTATTAGCCCACACACGATTTCCAATCGTGCGCCTTAGACCAGCTCAGCCATCTTTCCAAATATCTTATTTAATTATCAGCACTACTGCCGACTTTTATTATTATAATTAACTTTTTCGTTTATGTCAATATATTCGGCTTTTAATTTTTAGGTAAATGCTTACTTTGCTGGATAAGCCTTTCTCATACGCGTGATTACAAAGCCTCCTATGCCAATGGATGATACTATGTCTCCTATGCTTATAACGCTTTTCATTATAAAGGCTTTAGGAATAACGTCTCCAAGGAACCAAAGCCGTGTTGCCTCTGTTACAGACGTATATAGACCTCTGGATTCTAAATTGGCCTCCTGAATAGAAGATATTAATCCTGACTTTACTGCTGCATCCACACTTACAGGCATGGCACCACCATTTAAAAATATGGGAAGTGCATTTAGGAGAAAGCCTGCTCCTGTGACTGCAAGCCAGGGATTTCTTCTGTTTATCCATGTAAAGGCAGCCAGCTGTCCATACATAAGGATATCTAGCACATAG
>JAEZLD010000132.1 GCA_023415335.1 Bacillota bacterium
AGGACTAATTAATAGAAAATGCATACTATACTAATCCCCAGAGCTCTTCGGCTCTGGGGAAATTTTATGCCTTCTTCTCTGGGACTTAATGAGTATTATCTATATAATACTAAAAAGCAGCATCATACTCCTGAAGGCAGGAGCATGATGTTGCTTTGAACTATACTATTTACTTCCACCCATATGCAATAAGCAGCCCCTGTACCTTAAGGAAGGATTTTTTCTCCTGGCCATTCCCGAAGTACTCTGCAATCCTAAACTGCTTTTCTACATATGCCTCTGACTCAGCCCTATCAAGGCCCCTGTTCATGAACAGCTCAATGGTGCTTTCCTGGCTGGATAAGCTAAATGGCTCATTCCAACCATTGATTTCAATAAAGTCGTGCAACTTTTCCTCATAGTCCTCCAAATCAGGGTTTGCATACATTACCCTGTCATTCATACGTATGTCGATATCCTTAAGCCCCAGCTGCCTCATGTAGAAGGGCAGCCTCATTCCTATGGCATAGTCCCTTCCCTCACACTCCAGTTCCTTTTTCCACACCTTATGGAGGTCAAAGGCTGTACACAAGTAGTAATAGCTCATTCCATCGAAATACAGTCCGTCATTTTCAAACTCTCGGTTAACATCTATGCAGGCAACAAGGCCACCCTTCTTAACTGCAGCCTTCATCCTCTCCATCACCTGCAGAGGCCTGTTCATATGCCTAAGCCCTGCCTGGCATATGGCCATATCATACTTTTCCTTTATATCAAGGGAGTATATATCTGATACTATAAACTCACCCCTCTTGCCACAGGCCTTAAAGCATTCCTTAGCCTTGGTTGTAAAGTACTCATTATCTACTCCTGTATAGGTGCTTCCCTCAGGCAGTATATCAAGCAGCTGCCTTCCAAGGTAGCCTTCTCCACATCTAAGTTCAATAACATCAACAGGGGAATCCACCTTCCATACATCCTTTACAAGAAACCTCATATAGTCATCGTTCCAAAAATACTTCCTGTTCTTATAAAGCCTGTCTGTCTTGCCATTCCAGCCATCTCTATTGTCAGAATCCCTTGGTATGTATGTTTCCTTCTGTAGAGGCTTAAGTCCCAGCAGCTCATCCACTGAAACCTCAAAGTACTCTGCTATGGCAGGCAGCAGGGTAATATCTGGCATGGTGGCTCCGGTTTCCCATTTGCTTACCGATTGAAAGGATACCCCCAGCACACCAGCCAAATCCTGCTGGCTAATCCCCTTGGCTTTTCTTAGCTCTGATATTCTAAGCTTTACTGCTGTCATTTGTTTACCCCCTTAGGTTCTCTATATTTATGCTAACATACGTAAGGGGCCAAGCCCATAACCTCCGGAGCGAATATATTCGCATATTAGTTGAAATCATGATAGCCTATTTCAAGCCTACTCCATAAATCAGCTTGCTACAGAGCTGGTAGTGTTAAAGCTAGTTCCCGAGGATATAAATAATTGTCTCGAGAACAAGTAAGTGATCATGACAATTATGGACAAATAGTCAAAAGCAAACGGGTTGTATATATATTTATTTAAGGATTATTAAGCTGTGTAATTTTTCCATACGCCTTATAATTATATATTAGAAGTATATGCCCTACTTTTCATCAATGGAGGTATTTTATGAAACGTTTTTTAATAAAAAAATATTCAGTAAACCCACTGCTTATATTTATGGGTTTTCTGTTTTTGTTATGCTTCTTTCTAATAGGAGCCTTTGCCATTATTCAGCTGGGGGTTTATTCAACAAGAACCAGCGAACGCTCCATGGACTTCATTCTGCAAAGTAGACTTCACACACATGTGTTGAATTTTATAGGTGGTTTATAGATATACCTGAACCCTTTCAGGAAGGCTTATCTTTATCAGGCATGTTTACCGTTTCCTTCCTATGCTCTCCTCCCAAATTGCATTTCCTCAAGTATGCGTATCTTATCTTAGCACATTCTCACATTAACATCTATGCTACTTTACTGGTATATATAAAAACACACCGCCCTCAGCTTATGCTCATAAAGTCCACTTCATAATTTGAAATTCCTTATTAGAAATCCTATGAGAAACCTTACAAATCTCCAAAAAGCCTGCTTTTTTGTACAAAGCTATGGCACGATGGTTAAATAGTGCCACTGTAAGCCTTAGCTCCTTTGCATGTAAAACCTGTTTAGCATAATCCATACCCGCTTGTATGAATGATAAGCCTAATCCCCTTCCGCATAAATCCGGCATTAGGCCAAGTCCAATATCCAAAATGTCTGTGCTGTAAACGTTCTTTTCATTAGCAGGTATCTGCGCTGATGCTCCAAAGCAGAAGTATCCGATTACATTATGTTTTTCGTCCTTACAAATAAAGTATTCGGAGTTCATCAATTCGGAAATAGTCTCATCATTTTTTTCAAAGCTGTATATGGAATAAGGCGAAGGATACACCCATTGGTATACTATGTTAGCACACTCTAATGTCATCGGTTCAATCTGATACATTTTGCTACCCCCTCAGAATATATATTGTTATGATAATTTTTATATTCTCCCATTAGGGCTCATTACCTTGTATAATTCTAACGCCCCTGCAGCCTGGGATTTATGACCACATTATTGTGTTACCAGATATAAGCATGAGATCTAACACACTTCTATCTTTTCCACCCTCTTGAATACCACTTAATGCTGCTTACTCCATTTATCATAACATATATAGCTTCAGCATAGCTACTCATGGTGTCTTTATAGCTAAAAATAGCCTTAGACATGTGATATCAATGACTAAGGCTAAAGGCACATATACTTATATAATATACAGAACCCTTTTGTTCTTAAATAGTTCTGATATCTCCTTTGTGAAGAATTCCTTTATTTCGTCCATGCTTTCTTTTTCGTATACATACTTTCCATATCCAAATTGACCATATTTGAATTTGCGGTCTTCCTCATTCATAGGCAATTCACTGTCGGGAAATATCTGGAGTATTCTATTTTTAGCTATTGTTGTGTACCTATGGGATATTACCTCAAAGGTCACCGGGAATTTCAGGTTATCTGGGAGCTTGCTGCTTAACTTTAGTAGCAGATCATGATAGTCTTCCTTCCAGTTAGTATAAATAAAAACTGGTGCCACTAAAAAACCAACAGGATATCCTGACTGGGCTACCTTCATGGCCGCTTCTATTCTCTTATCGCTGGAGGCAGTAAAATGCTCATATTTATTTATTACAAAGGATGTGTTAATACTGAATCTTACCTCCGTATGGTCATTGTGCTGTAGATTAAGCAATGATTCTATATCGTTATATTTAGTTACAAATCTGAATCTTGCATTTGGGCTTCTTCCAAAGAACTCTATAGCCTTCTCCAATGAATGTGTACAATACTCTACTGGAACAGGGTCAGATGTAGCAGATCCTTCAAATATAGTAGTTTCTGGCAATCTTTCATTGATATATTTCTGTACTTGATTAAGAATATCATCAATATTAACATGTACCTTTACAAAGGGCTTATCGCCTAATTGTGTATTTAAATAGCAGTACTCACACTGTCCCATGCATCCTGATACTAGAGGGAGCTGATAGTGTGCTGATGGCTTGCATGATTGGAACTTTAAGCTCTTTTTAGTTCCAACTACCAGGGTTCTCTTGCCTTCTCTGTATTGAGAGAACAAATTGTCCCCTGGAATGTGCTGCTTTAGTCTATTGGAGGATAGATTTATTATCTCAACGTTGTTATTATCCTTAAAATGCGAAAAAATATTTTTCCCCATTTCATAATCCAGTGAATCCTTTTCAAATATGATTCTCTTGGGTTTAAACATATTATCACCTTCATCTATTCTTTTTCACATATTGATTATGATGAGAATCTTTAATTATTGTATGAGCTTCAAGCTTAATTGTCTAATCTATCTACTTTAAAAAGCTCCATAACCTAAACAGTACCATAGCTTAGGATGCTTTGGATCTTTCCCTATAAAACCCAAATAATCCTGAGTAGCTGCAAATGCTCTACAGTGCCCATATTCTATTTTTATATTATAGTTAGGAAACAGACCTTTTAGTCTACTTTCTAATTTTTCATAGCTTTTACTGCATAAATCTTTGTTATTTATATCTGGAATAAAGATTACCTCCTCCCCCAAATTACTAATCTATTATCATTAGTGGTTCTGAAGTAATTGTAAGGAACTCTGTTATCCTTAACAACTAAGTTTTTGTAGATTTCCTCAAGGTTATTAATTGGCTTTATTGCAATATTAAAAGAAGTAGTCTTTGTTCCAAAGGCTCATTTGAAAAAAACAGCATTGTATCATGTAGCTACAATTTTCTTATTGTATATAAAGCCTATATTATATTGAATAAGCTTTGAACGTTGTGGGTTTATGTATCAGAGAATAAAGAAGTTCTAAATTATATATTTCCATATTTCTTAAAGCTTATCCTTATATAGGTTTAAAATCAATTGCTCGTAAATGATCTTTTCAATACTGAGCAGCCTTATGGGCGGAAACCCCGGCAATGTGGGGCAGGTCTAACCAGTGGCAACTCATCCCTCCGGGGAAGGCCTCTGCCCCTTGAAAGTGATACTCCATACCTGTTGAAAAACCGTCTCGAATCTTATTTTACAAAAACTTCATTTATCATCCAAATATAATATATTTACGCAATTTAATTGTTACATTTTATTCAGTATTCAGATAAATCGAATCTCTCTAACCCAGTAATATCAATTATTAGCATAAAATCTCACTTATAAAAACCGAACAAATGGCAAAATTGTTATCCTTAAACATTCCTGCTATAATCTATTGTATATTATTTAAAAATTTTTCTATTAATTACTGAGGAGGTTTTTTTTTGTTTAAGAAGAAAAATTCTAAGCTTATTAGCTCCCAGCATTCTGAATATGTCCACAAAGATTTACTCATAAAGACATTTCGGGATGTTATAGAAGGCAGACCAGTAAAGCTGACATCTGCTGACTGTGAATGCAGCGATGTAGTTGAGAAGTGGAATGAAATGATAGACTCAATATCTGAGGGCAGGAAGAAGATAATTCTTGATATAAATAATGTAATGGAAATGATGACAAGAATGGATTCGGTTAGGGATATGATAAAAAGTGTAAATACAGAAACTGATGCCTTACATTCCATGTCAGCTACCATTGAAGAATTATCAGCATCTATTGAAGATGTTTCAAATATGTCACAAAGGGTTTCTGAAAACTCCATTGAAGTTAAAAAAATAACCGATGTTGGTGTAAAGAATATATCAGATTCTGTCGATTTTGTAAAAAAATCATTTGATGATATAGAGTCTATGGACAAGCATATGCAGGAGGTTAAGGAAAAGACCCACACAATAAATAGTATTGTTGACATAGTAAAAGGTATTGCTGACCAAACAAATCTACTGGCATTAAACGCTGCAATCGAGGCAGCTAGAGCAGGCGAGCAAGGAAGAGGTTTTGCTGTTGTTGCAGATGAAGTTAAGAAGCTTGCTGAGCATACTAAAGACTCCGTCTTAGATATTCAGACAAATATATTAGATTTACAAAAGGATATAGATTTTTCTGTTGAAAAGATTAATACAACATCACAGCAATTAGGCTCTGGAAAGCTACTGGTAGATACTTCATTAGATTCAATTAATTTGATTGATACCTCAATTGACAAGGTTAATGACACAATTATACAGGTTGCTGCAAATACAGAAGAACAAACAGCGGCAACACAATCCTTTACAGCTAGTATAATGGATTTATCGCAACATGCTGACCTGATAAATAGTAGTTGCAGTGATATTGGAAAAGTTATTTTTGATTTAAGTAAAAAGGTTGAATCTATCAGGATGGAGGTAATATCAAAAGGCTTCGGTTTAAGTGATTCGGATATGATACGCCTATACAAAACAGACCATCTGCTTTGGAGATGGAAAGTATATAATATGCTTCTTGGCAATGAGAAGCTGGACATTAATGTTGTTGGTGACTATAAGAAGTGCAGACTTGGAAAATGGTATTATGGAGTAGAATGTGATAAATTCAGAAATGATCACATCTTTAATGAGTTAGAAGCTCCACATATAGAATTACACAATTCAGCAAAGGAAGCTGTCCTTGCCTATGAAAGAAACGATATAGCTGCAGCAGAATATAACCTTGATAGGATGGATATATATTCAAATAAAGTTTTTGCC
>JAEZLD010000141.1 GCA_023415335.1 Bacillota bacterium
TGCAGAATATTAAAAGCCCCTATTCCCATGATTGAATTTTCACATATGAAAACTTAATTCTTTTAATTGAAACACCCGCCTGTTGCCAGACGGGTGTCTCTTACGTTCCTCTTCGCTCTTGTCACCATGCCCATCGCTTTGCTCTGGACACAAGCATAACATAAAACAGCCTTTACCGTAGGGGCGGGACACCTCCATTTAGGAGGTGTCCCTGTGCCAGCCCGAAAGTTTGCTATAGTCTGGGTCGGCATGGGAAAAAATCCTAAATGGATGTTTTCGCCCCTACAAATAAAAACCAAAAGGTATGATTTATTAATATCCGCTAACGAAGCTTATCTCTCGGACATAGCCTTGTATTTCTCGTATCTTTCCTTTGCCATTTCCTCTGCTTCCTTAAGCAGCACCTTTGCCTCCTCAGGGAAGGTTCTCTCTAGGGCTGCATACCTTACCTCTCCCATAAGGAAGTCACGGAGCGGTACTGACGGCTCCTTAGAATCTAACTGGAAAGGATTCCTTCCTTCAGCCTTAAGCCTTGGGTCATACCTGTAAAGGAACCAGTAGCCCGAATCAACAGCAAGCTTGGACTCAGGCTGTGCATAGCTCATGCCTTTTACTATGCCATGGCTTATACATGGTGCATAGGCTATTACAATGGATGGCCCCTTATAGGACTCGGCCTCCTTCAATGCCTTTATCAGCTGGTTTGGATTAGCACCTAATGCTACCTGTGCTACATATATGTTTCCATACTGGGCAGCCAGCATTCCTAAATCCTTCTTGCCCGTCTTCTTTCCAGAGGCTGCGAACTGTGCCACAGCTCCTACTGGTGTAGCCTTTGAGGATTGCCCACCAGTATTGGAGTATACCTCTGTATCAACGATGAGTATGTTTACATCCACACCTGATGCTAAAACATGATCAAGTCCGCCATAGCCTATGTCGTAGGCCCAGCCGTCTCCTCCATACATCCACATGGACTTCTTTGTAAGATGTTCCTTGTTCTTCAGGAACTCCTTACCCTCGACTCCTGCCTTTTCAGCCGTAGCAATAACAGCCTGAGACCTTTCTATGGTTCCTTCGTCCTCATCAAAGCCCTTAAGCCATGCTTTAAGAGCCTCCTTTAGCGGCACATTCTGGGTAGCTTCTATAGTCTTCTCAGCTTCCATAGCCAGGTGCTCCCTCTGCTGCTTTACAGCAAGGCACATTCCAAGGCTGAACTCCGCATTGTTTTCAAACAGAGAGTTTGAGAAGGCCGGTCCACGGCCGTTATTATCAGTTGTATATGGAACACACGGACATGCGGCACCCCAAGCCTGGGTACAGCCTGTTGCATTGGCTACATACATCCTGTCTCCAAACAGCTGTGTCATAAGCTTCATATAGGGGGTCTCTCCGCAGCCTGCACAGGCTCCTGAGAACTCCAGAAGGGGCTGCTTAAACTGGCTTCCCTTAACCGAGAACTTATCCATTGGAATATCCTTCTGTGAAAGTGTTAAAGAATAGTACCAGTTATCCATCTGTGGCAGCTGAGTTTCAAGGGGCTTCATTTCAAGTGCCTTGTTCTTTGCCGGACACACCTGTGCACAGGAGCCACAGCCAACACAGTCAAGAGCATCCACCTGTATACGGAAGGAGTATTCCTCAAAGCCCTTTCCCCTTGCCTGCACTACATTATAGCTCTCAGGAGACTTATCAATCTCATCCTTGTTTAATAAGAATGGTCTTATAGCAGCATGTGGACATACAAGGCTGCACTGGTTGCACTGTATGCAGTTTTCAGCAATCCATGATGGAACGTTTACAGCAGTGCCCCTCTTTTCATACTTAGAGGTTCCAAGTGGAACTGTTCCATCCTCACTTCCAACGAAGGCGCTGACAGGAAGGTCATCTCCCTTTAGGGCGTTAACAGGCCTGAGCACATTCTTTATATAGGATGGCTCATCCTCATTAGTTCTTTTATCATCCACTGCTGCCATCCAGCTCTCAGGCACCTGAACCTTTATAGCCTCTGATACCCCCGAATCGACTGCTGCATAGTTCATGGAAAGAACCTTCTCTCCCTTATGTCCATAAGTCTTTTGTATAGCATCCTTCATATATCCTACTGCCTCAGCTATTGGCAGAACTCCCGAAAGCTTGAAGAAGGCGGCTTGAAGCACAGTATTGGTCCTGTTGCCAAGTCCAAGCTGGTTGGCTATTTTAGTTGCGTCTATAATATAAAAGTTAATGTTGTTTTCAGCTATGGTTCTCTTCACAGCTGCTGGAAGATGCTCTTCAAGCTCCTCCCCACTCCAACCGCAGTTAAGCAGGAAGGTACCTCCACTTTTAACCTCCGATACTATGTCATATTTGCTTATGTAGGATGGGTTATGACAGGCCACAAACTCCGCCTTGCTGACTAAATAGGTAGAACGTATGGGCTTTTTGCCAAAGCGGAGGTGGGACTTGGTGACTCCTCCTGACTTTTTGGTGTCATATTCAAAGTAAGCCTGTACATACTGGTCTGTGTTATCTCCTATTATCTTTATGGAGTTTTTATTTGCTCCAACCGTTCCATCAGAGCCTAAGCCCCAGAACTTGCAGCTTATGGTATCCCTGTTTCCCGTATCAATATACTCACCCACAATCAGTGAGTGGTTAGTCACATCATCCACAATTCCAACAGTAAAGTGATTCTTGGGCTCCTGAGCATTCAGATTTTCAAACACAGCAGCCATCTGGGAAGGAGTAACGTCCTTAGAGGACAGGCCGTATCTTCCCGCGTATATGAATGGAGCATCCTTCCTGTTAGAAAGTGCTGTGCATATATCCTCATAAAGAGGCTCTCCAAGTGCTCCTGGCTCCTTAGTCCTATCAAGAACTGAAATTCTCTTTACAGTGTCAGGTACCGCAGATAGGAAGTGTTTTGCAGAGAAGGGCCTGTAAAGGTGTACCTGTATAAAGCCAACCTTATACCCCATGGTATTAAGGTAATCCACTGTTTCCCTGAGTGTATCACATACAGAGCCCATGGCAACTATTACGCGCTCTGCATCATGTGCACCATAGTAGTTAAACAGCTTATAGTCCCTTCCGGTTATTTCATTTATCTTGTTCATGTAATCCTCTACTATATATGGTATCCTGTCGTAGAATGGATTGGCTGCCTCACGATTCTGGAAGAACACGTCAGGGTTCTGCACCGTTGACCTCTGTACCGGTCTTTCCGGATTCAGGGATCTTTTCCGGAAGGCATCCACTGCGTCCCAGTCAAGTATTTTTCCTAAATCCTCATAATCCATAACCTCAACCTTCTGAAGCTCATGGGAGGTTCTGAAGCCATCAAAAAAATGCAGAAAGGGTACGCTTCCCTTTATTGCAGATAGATGGGCCACTCCCGCTAAGTCCATTACCTCCTGTACGTTTCCTGAGGAAAGCATTGCAAAGCCTGTCTGGCGGCATGACATAACATCTGAATGGTCTCCGAATATGGAGAAGGCGTGGGTTCCTACTGTACGTGCAGCCACATGGAGCACTCCAGGCCAAAGCTGGCCTGACAGCCTGTACATTGGAGGAATCATCAGCATAAGCCCCTGGGATGCCGTATATGAGGTTGTTAGGGCACCAGCCTCCAGTGAGCCATGCATAGCTCCGCAGGCACCATGCTCAGACTGCATCTCTACTAGCCTTACTGTTTGTCCAAAAAGGTTCTTTTTTCCCTTGGCAGACCACTCATCAATATGCTCCGCCATAGGTGATGACGGTGTTATGGGATAGATAGTAGCAACCTCTGTAAAGGCGTATGACACGTATGCGGCAGCCTCGTTGCCATCCAAGGTTTTTGTTATTTTACTCATTACACTTCCTCCTGTCTAAATAATTAACATCTGGTAACGCTTCTTTTCAACCCAAACCAAAGCTAATAAAAATATTCTATAAGATAATAATACTCTTGTTGTATAATTTCTTCAATATTTTGTCTGATTTGTATGATTTATGCCGATAAAGTAATACAGTAAAAAAGCATCTTCAATACATCAGCTCCCCTGACCCTCAAGCCTGCGGCCAGGCTTTATTTTAGGCCGCTATCCTTCATAGTAATATCTGTGTAACAGCGGCATGTGGTGCAGGAAGCCCATTAGAACTACAAATATATACGTGCCAAGCCTAAAAAATGTGAGTCAAAGAGAGAATAATTGAGAGCCTTATATAAAGTAACACAGCAGCTAATCGGTTATAATTAGCTGCTGTGTTACTATTTGATTGTACAATAGCAAGATTTATTTTCCCTGTAAAGCT
>JAEZLD010000147.1 GCA_023415335.1 Bacillota bacterium
TTGGGTTTTGGAGAAAAATTATAAAGGAATAATGTTTTACGAAAGAAATGGATTTATAAAAACACAAGAAAGGCAACTACAAGAAGGAACAGATGAATACCTTATCAAGATGAAATTGAAGTAAAACGACTGTGATGCTTGAGGAGAGTTTATTTTAAAAATGGGGGGTAACAACATGAAGAGTATTTTTACCGGACTGCTTTTTGTAGTGCTGAATTTCAACCTTAATCTTGGTAACTCAACAATAGAGCTGCTGCCGGATTTTATAGGGTATATAATATTGGCAGGAGGGCTTCTTGAGTTGGCAGGGGAAAGCCTGCTGTTTATTAAGGTAAGACCGTATTCAATTGGTATGGCAGTGTATACTGGAATTACATTTGTCTTGAATTTGCTTGGTATGAAAGGCTCTCTTGGATATCTTGACTACATACTTGGTATACTGTCACTTATAGCCTTGTTCTATATCACATATAACATAGTTCAGGGAATAAAAGAAACTGAGAGATCACATGGAGCCTTTTTAAATGGAGAAAGGCTTGACTCTATATGGAGGTGGTGGGCTGCAATTACGGCTTTTACATATTTGATTTTTCTGCTGCCTGGGGCTGCTATAATAAGCATAATTATATCAGCAGTTATGGCCATATGCTTTCTTGTTAGCATCAACACTTCAAAGAATTTATATTATGATATGATGAATGGAAGGTCATAAAACCCTTAATTAATAAAAGCATGTAATATAATATTTTTGTAAATGAGCACTTTGTGTGGTAAACTAAATAATGATGCAGGTGGAGCAGGGGGTTCCAGACAGTAATGTATGGCTGGATACACAATGCTCCTTTTCGTTGCTTATTATTTATTGAGAGGTAGTTGCAAACTATGAAATCAAAAACAAAGGGTATTTTTTGTATATTATTTGCAGCCTTCGGTTTTTCTCTAATGTCAACCTTTGTAAGGCTGGCAGGAGACCTTCCGTCCTTCCAGAAGGCTTTTTTCAGGAATTTCGTGGCTCTGATATTTACAACTGTTATGATACTCAAGGAGAAGCAGTCCTTAAGACCAAAGAAGGGAAACCTTCCTTTCCTTCTATGCAGGGCCTTTTTCGGAAGCGTAGGGCTTTTGTGCAATTTCTATGCAATAGATCACCTGGTGCTGGCAGATGCTAACATGCTAAACAAGCTGTCACCCTTCTTTGCCATTGTCTTTTCAATATTTCTTCTGAAGGAGAAGCCTAATTTTATACAGATACTTGGAGTTCTGGCAGCATTCATAGGCAGCCTTTGCATAATTAAACCAAGCTTTGTTAATCCTGACGTGTTCCCTGCTATGATGGGACTGTTTGGGGGTATGGGTGCGGGTATAGCCTATACCTTTGTGAGAAAGCTTGGAAGCAGGGGAGAGGCAAGCATGCTTATAATATTTTTCTTTTCAGCCTTCTCGTGCCTTATGTGCCTTCCTTTCCTGATTTTTGACTATACACCTATGAGCATATATCAGCTTGGGTATCTCATACTAGCAGGGCTTTGTGCCTGCATAGGCCAGGTGGGAATAACAAAGGCATATATATATGCACCGGCAAAGGAGATATCTGTATATGATTATACACAGGTAATATTTGCAGCTCTCCTCGGCTTCATATTCTTCAACCAGGTGCCAGATGGCCTGAGCATCGTGGGATATATACTAATATGCGGGGCAGGAGTTGCCATGTTTCTATATAATAGAAAAAAGGAACAGCAAGTAGTGATTAAGAATTAATAAAAAATGAAAATTTACACATCTCACCCATATAAAATTGATGCACCTTCCTCTTAAGGGGAAGGATTTTTTATTGTTATTATTTTAGATAAATATGAATAATAAGGTTTTATTATGGTTAATGCAGAAATATGTAATGAGTATTGCAAATATTAATTATAGAAAAACCTAATAACATATAGACCTAAATCAGAACTAACTATTTTTATTATGGCCATTGGTCTTGTATAATAAAGACGCAATACAACTACTTAGGAGGTTTGTGTAAATGGCTATGAAATTCGATGCAAAGGAAATCAGTGTTAAGAAGGTTCAAAAGGATGCAGAAGATTTATTCAGAGGCGGATTCTACTGCTCTGAGGCACTTATGTGTGCAATAAGGGATAATTTCCAGCTGGATTGCTCAGATGAGGTTATTGCTATGGCATCAGGTATGCCTGTTGGAATAGGAAAATCAGGCTGTATTTGTGGTGCCTTAAATGGTGGAGTAATGGCACTAGGATGCTTCTTTGGACGTACAAGGCCTATGGTTGGTGACCCTCAGTCAGATAAAAATATTGCAGTAGCTCATGAGCTTCATGACTGGTTTAAAACCGCTACCGGAAAGAATGCTACCTGCTGCAGGATACTAACAAGAGAGTTCGACAAGTCAAAGGGAGAGCATAAGGAGCAGTGCATATACTATACAGGTATTGTAGCTGCCAAGGTTGCTGAAATAGTAATCCGTGAGTTTGGCTTGAAGAACGTTGATGAAGAATAGGAGGGTTAATATGTTAAAGAAGCTGCCTCTTCCTGCCGCGGGAGTTATGCTGGGCTGTGCTGCTTTAGGAAACCTTCTTCAGAGCTATTCTGAAGGAGTAAGACTGGCATTCGGAGCCATCTCAGCACTAATAGGTATACTGCTTATAATTAAGCTTATAATGTACCCAGGGACTTTCAAAGAGGATATGAAAAATCCTATAACAGCAAGCATATCCGGTACCTTCTCAATGGCACTTATGCTGCTTTCTGGATATGCTAAGCCATATGTAGGAAATAGCGCAGTATATCTGTGGTATTTTGCCATACTGCTCCATGCTGTACTTATTGTTTACTTTACTTTTAAGTTTATGCTTAAGCTGGATATAAAAAAGGTTTTCACCAGCTACTTTATTGTATATGTTGGAATAGTGGTTGCCAGCGTTAATGCCCCTGTGTTTGGTAAAACTAATATTGGGACAGGCCTTTTCTGGTTCGGTTTTGTTGCACTTGTGCTGCTGCTTGTGCTCATAACCTATCGTTATGTCAAGTATAAAGAGATTCCAGAGCCTGCAAAACCATTGTTCTGCATATATACTGCACCTGTAAGCCTCTGCCTTGCAGGCTACATACAGTCGGTTGCTGTTAAGTCGAAGGGCTTCATTATTGCCATGGCAATAATAGCCGCCATAATATACGTGATAGTGCTTATAAACCTTCCAAGGCTTCTTAAGCTTAAATTTTATCCAAGCTACGCCGCCTTTACCTTCCCAATGGTAATAAGCGCCATAGCAATGAAAAATACAATGGCCTGCCTTGCAAAGCTGGGCTCACCAGTGCCATTCTTAAAGTATGTGGTGCTTGTGGAAACTATTATTGCAACGGTGCTTGTTGTTTATACACTGATAAGGTATACAATGCATCTTTGTTCATCCAAATAAAGCAAGTGATATTGACAATTGATACTACCATTGGTAAAATAACAAAGTAATCATACTTGTACTGGATTACAAAGACCATAGCTTTTGCTGTTTCTAATAATCAAACAGCGGGTTATGGTCTTTATTGTTAATTGGGAATGGAAGTCAAGGGTAGGTACGCACTCCTACAGGATTACAGCATACATAAGGAAAGAGGGAAGCAGTATGAAACAAAAAAGAGGGAGAATAGCAGAAGCAGCCTGGGTGGCTGCCGTAATAATATGTGGGTTTGGGGTGTGTCTGTCGGCTAAAAGCGGCTTTGGAGTTTCCATGGTTGTGGCACCTGCATATGTAATTTATCTTAAAATATCACAAGCACTTCCTTGGTTTACCTTTGGAATGGCAGAATACTGTCTTCAGGGTGTTGTAATAATAATTCTGAGCATTGTGGTAAGAAGGTTTAAGTGGAAATACCCCCTGTCCTTTGGCACAGCCATCTGCTATGGCTTTGCACTGGATGCATGGAGGGGTGTTTTTGGAACAGAGGTGTATACACAAATGTACCAGCGCTGCTTAGCCTGTGCTGCAGGGGCAGTCATAACAGCCTTTGCTATAGCGCTTTTCTTAAGGACATACCTTCCACAGGAGGGTTACGAGCTGGTGGTTAAGGAAATATCCGATAAGTTCAACCTTAACATGAATAAGGTAAAGTGGATATATGACTGCTCATCCCTTGGAACAGCAATTATACTTATGCTGCTTCTGTTCAAAAGGCTTTCCTTTGAAATGATAGGTGCCGGGACGCTTATTATGACCGTTATAAACACCCCTATAATTGCAATGTTCGGGAAAATACTTGATTCGCGATTTGAATTTACTTCTGCCTTTGACAGCTTCCACGATAACTTCAACAAACTGATGAATTAATAACAGCTCCCTTAAGATGTTAAGGGACACTAGTTAAGTAGTGAAAAATAATAACAATTTGGATTAAATCCCGCTCTGAAAATGGCGGGATTTTTGTATGGAACTACATTTTTCAGGACAGGCATTAATTCTGCCATAGTGGAATACGATGAATAAAGGACGAGTTTACACTATTTATTGGGTTACAAAACCATTGTAAGGAGGATAGCATTATGGCAAATGAGTTATTTGCAGGACTTGGAAACCTTGGGGGGCTTATGAAGGGACTTTCTAGCTTTATGCCTCAGGATGACCCGGCAGTTAAGCTTATGAGCGTTCAAAGCGATGTTTCTGAGCTACAGAACCAGGAGAAGGAATTGTACGCTGAAATTGGAAAAAGCGCCATTGCCCATTATGGCTTAGAGGACTTTGGTGATGCAGCTGACAGGCTGAGGCTTATTCAGAGCAATTTGGCTGCTGCACAGGCTAAGCTAAATGCAGCCAAAGCAGAACAGGAAGCCAGGGAGGCGGCAGAAAAGGATCAGCTGACTGCCCGAACATGTCCAAGCTGTGGGTATGAAAACCAGGAAGGGACGAAATTCTGCCAGGAGTGTGGAGCAAAGCTGGGCATCAAAGCTAAAACCTTCTGCACCTCCTGCGGTGCTGAACTACCTCCAGGCACCCGTTTTTGTGGGGAATGCGGAACACGTCAGGCAGATTAAGGAGGTAACATGGCAAGCTACAAAATGCCCTGTGTTCATTGTGGAAAGCTGATTGATGGTGATTCCCGCTACTGTGTATACTGCTCCAGCCGGAGTCCCTTTGGATACCAATGTCCAACCTGTCTGCGTCCTATACAGAAGGGCCAGCCACTCTGCTCGGGCTGCGGACGCCCGTTATATATCCCATGCCCACACTGTGGAGAGCAAACCTTTGTACAGGACATCTGTGAGGAGTGTGGAGGTACACTGCTGGTAAAGTGTGAGAACCGTCGCTGCAATGAGCTGCAGTTTTTTCAGAATGATAAGTGTACCGCCTGTGGCAAAAAAATAAAAATCAAATTTAATAATAAATGAAAGGAATGTCCGCCATGTTGAAATCGTTTACCCGGAATTATGAAGATAACTCCACAGATGCCGGTTTTCAGTTCACCTTTTACTGTGATATTTGCAATGATGGCTTCAAGAGCAGCTTTATAGAAAGTGAAACCTATAAAAAAAGAAAGGGCTTAAGCAGCATTACCCGTGGCCTGAGTGTTTTAGGAAACTTAGCTGGAGGCAAGCTGGGCAATCTTGGGTGGTCAGTGGAAAGAGGAGGAGACATTCTCACTGAGAGGTTTGAGGGACAGTCGCCTGAATGGCAGAAGGAGCATGAAAAAACCTTTGAACGTGCCCAGAACGAGGCCCGGCAGCATTTCCACCGATGTCATGGCTGTAACCGTTATGCATGTGATGCCTGTAATAATGAGGGTGAGGGACTCTGTACAGACTGTGCACCAAGACAGGATGTTTATGTGGCCAAGGCAAGGGCTGAGGCTATGAGAAGGAATATAGATGATGCCAGCAATAATGCAACTGTCTGGAAGGGTGAAATAGAAAGCAAGACCACAATATGTCCGGTTTGCGGAAAGCCTGCTGGAAACGGCAAGTTCTGCAGCAACTGTGGTGCCTCCCTTGATATGAAGGTATGTTCAAGATGCGGTGCTAAGAATGCCCGGAATGTACGCTTCTGCAGCAGCTGCGGAATGGACCTTACGCAGCCTGCACCAACCCCGGGAAAGTGCTCAAGCTGTGGGGCCCAGAATCCTGAGGGTACCAGGTTCTGCGGACAGTGCGGGGCAAAAATCCAGAGCTGATGTAAAAGGCGCAGGGTGCTTTAAGCACCCTGCGCCATAATTTTTATCTTTTGCTTATTTCATTAAATTGCATACCAGATTACTGAGCTCAGTTGGATTGTCAATAGGGAGGCCGCATATAAGCCTTGCCTGGGCATACAGTATCTTGGAGTATTCAGTTACCTTGTCCTTGTCTGATTCATATAAGGACTTCAGTGTTTCTGCAACAGGGTGGTTCATGTTTATCTCAAGGATAGTCTCTGCCTTTGGCTTCATGCTGGATTCGGCATCAGGCATCTTGCTTAGTATCTTTTCCATTTCTGTTGATATTCCGCCCTCGCTGGATAAACATACAGGATGATCCTTTAAGGTGTTGGTAAAGCGTACAGAGCCTACCTTTTCACCTATGCTTTCCTTCATGAAGGAGAGAAGGTCCTTTCCAGCTTCATTCTGCTCCTTTAAGGCAGCTTTTTCTTCCTCGGTGGCTATATCAAGGTTTTCATCACAAACATTTACGAATTTCTTACTATCATATTCCCGTAGCATCTGGATTGCAAACTCATCTACATCCTCAGTCATATACAGAACCTCATAGCCTCTGGACTTAACAGCCTCTGTCTGTGGAAGCATATCGGCTGCATCAGAGGTTTCAGCACAGGCATAGTATATGTCCTTTTGTCCCTCGGGCATGCGTCCTACATATTCCTTAAAGGAAACGTATTTCTTTTCTGCTGAGGAGGTGAACATCAGAAGGTCCTGAAGGGTATCCTTGTTCATTCCATAGCCTGTATACAGGCCGTACTTAAGCTGAAGTCCGAACTCCTTGTAGAAGGCCTCATAGGTCTCACGGTCATCCTCCATAAGCTTTGAGAGCTCACTTTTTATCTTTTTCTCAAGGTGCTTGGCAATGGTTTTCAGCTGATGGTCATGCTGCAGTGTTTCACGGGATATGTTTAATGTAAAGTCCGGGCTGTCAACAAGTCCCTTTACAAAGCTGAAGTAATCAGGAAGCAGGTCAGCACATTTATCCATTATCATAACTCCGCTGGAGTAGAGCTGAAGGCCTTTTTCATAATTCTTGGTGTAATAGTTATAAGGCGCCCTCTTAGGTATGAACAGCAGTGCCTCATAGGATATAATTCCATCAGTATGGAAGTGTATTACCTTGGCAGGGGCCTCATAGTCATAGAACTTTTCACTATAGAAGCTGTTGTATTCCTCTGGCGTTATTTCGCTGGGGTTCTTATGCCATAATGGAACCATGCTGTTTAAGGTTTCTATTTCATTATAGGTCTCGTATTCCGGCTTCTTATCCTTATCATCCTTGTCTCCATCATCCTCCTTAAGCCTGCTCTTTTCTACCTCCATCTTTATAGGGTAGTGGATGTAGTTGGAGTATTTCTTTACCAGCTCACGGAGCTTGTATTCCTCAAGGAAGTCACTATAGTTCTCATTTTCGTTATCCTCCTTAATGTGGAGTACAACCTGTGTCCCTATTGGGCTGTAATCACAGGTGTTTATGGTATAGCCTTCAACGCCCTCTGATTCCCATTCATAGGCTGTATCTGAGCCTATGGCACGGCTGCGGACTACTATTTTGTCGCTTACCATGAAGGCAGAATAGAAGCCTACTCCGAACTGTCCGATTATATCGATGTCCTGGGCCTTGCCGTTTTCCTTCTTGAAGTCAAAGGAACCACTTTTTGCAATTGTACCAAGGTTATTCTCCAGCTCATCTGCAGTCATACCACATCCGTTGTCTGTAATGATCAGAGTCCTTGCATCCTTATTATGGTCTATGGTTATTTCATACTCGCTGCGGTCCAGTCCAACTGAGGAATCCGTCAGGGATCTGAAATACCTTTTGTCAATGGCGTCGCTGGCATTTGAAATCAGCTCACGTAAAAATATTTCTTTATGGGTATAGATGGAGTTGATCATCATTTCCAGCATTTTTTTAGATTCTGTCCTAAACTGTTTCTTTTCTGTTGTGCTCATAATTGAACCTCCATAAATAATATACGTACCTGTTCTGGTAAATTTTGATTAGCTGTTTTAACTGAATGACACCTTTCACCGCTCTGGAATATCCGTACTGTCTAAGTAGCCTGGAAAAGCTCTCCCTGTAGTATGCCATATATCAGCTGGCTTAAGTCACTCTCGCTGATTCTTTCATCGGCTTTAAACCAGCAGAGCAGTGTGTTTGAAATAGCACCGGATATAAATGCATTTGCATAGGTCCTGATATGGTCAGGATATTCTGCGTTTACCCTTTCAACAAGATCTCCTATCATCTGGAACAGCTCGTCCTCAAGCAGATATTCAAGGTTGTTTCTAAGCAACAGCTCAACCAGCTCCTCATGCAAGCTGAAAAAATGCATGTAGCAGCCTGTAAGCTGTTTAAAATCGTTTCCTGGAAGTCCTGCAATCTCCTCCTGAACCTGGCAGAGGCACGACCTTAAGAAATACCTTATTATATCCTCCTTGGCAGAGAACAGCTGGTAAAATGTCTGCCGGGACAAATCTGATTTGCTGCAGATGTCCTTTACGGTTATTTTTCCAAAATCATTATCCTTCATCAGATCTAAAAGGGCATCGGCAAACCACCTTTGTGAACGCAGGGCAGTGGGGTTATTTCCTATGTACATAAGCCTTCCCTCTCTTCTATAACTGACTTCCCATAACGTTGACATGTGTCATTGTTTATAATATAATGATACTAGCAAAAACAATTATATTTGTCAAGTATTACTAATATCAAGAATACTGCATACATAAAGAGGAGGCTACGACCAATGACTGAAAAGGACATAGTTGCCATAGGAGACAACGCCCACTCCACAATACTGGATGCCGCGGTACAGTTCCAACAGGTAATGATGGTTTATGAGAGTGCAACCAAGGAAATGGTAACAAAGCTGGAGATATTAAAGCACGAATTTAAGGTAAAGGGTGTCCATATCCCCATTAAAACTGTTGAAAGCCGTGTAAAAAGTCCCCTCAGTATAGCCAGGAAGCTCCAGAAGAATGGCTATGATATAACCTTTGAAAACATCACAGGAAATCTTCATGATGTTGCCGGTGTACGTATTATATGTCCATATATTACGGATGTTTATACTGTTGCAGAAATACTCTCTAATCAGAAGGACATAAGGGTTATGCAGATAAAGGATTATATAAAAAATCCTAAAGACAGCGGCTATAGAAGCCTTCATATGATTATACAGATGCCTGTTCATCTGGCTGACAGGGCAGAAATAGTAAAGCTTGAGCTGCAGATAAGAACAATTTCCATGGATTCCTGGGCAACCCTGGAGCATGAAATAAGGTATAAATCTCCAGACAGCCACATAAGCGATGAACTGGCAAGGAGGCTTAAAAGCTGTGCAGACGTTATGGCTATGGCAGATGAGGAGATGGAGGAAATTTCAGGACAGCTGGAGTTTAAGGAGAAATCTCAGCTGGAGAGGCTTGATTTATTAGTAGGTGATTTGTAATGTTGGGGACGGACTTTGTACCGTCCCTTGATTTATGCTTTTAGGATCATTATTTATGTATATTTATTAAAAAATTTGAAAAGTTGATATGTCCATGATATAATCATAATAGTTTAATAAATGCTTCTCCAATTGGAAACAAGACGTGGAATCGGGTGAAAGTCCCGGCGAGTCGGTCACTGTGAAGCCTTTTTAAAAGGATAAGTCAGATACACGGGAGGAGCTGTAAACGTTTCGCCAGAACCGGAACATGTATGAAACGCACTCTGCACATAT
>JAEZLD010000154.1 GCA_023415335.1 Bacillota bacterium
CTCCTCCCTGTATTTTGCCACTGTTCGTCTTGAAATAGCTGTCCCCTCCTGTGACAGAAGTTCGCTTATAGCCTGGTCAGAGTATGGGCTTGTTTTGCTTTCACAACTTATAATTTCTTTTATGCGGTTTTTTACCCTGTCGACTGTGACCTCCTCACCTGTGCTGCTCTGCAATCCTCTGGTAAAGAAGCTTTTTATTTCAAAAATGCCCTTTGGCGTCTGCATGTATTTACCTCTTATTGCACGGCTCACAGTAGATTCATGCAGTTCCGTTGCATCTGAAATCTGCTTTAAGCCCATAGGCCTTAAGGACCCATCATTTTCAAAGAAGTCTCTTTGATATTCCAATATAGCCTCTGATACCTTTTTTATAGTTTCCATCCTCTGCATTATGCTCTTTATGATCCATAGGGCAGATTGGACTTTGTTACTTACATATTGATATTCCATTGAGCCTTTATCTGTCAAAAGATCTTTATACATGCTGTTTATCTTAAGCTTTGGAACCCAATCCTGATTCACTGTTACATTGTAAATGCCATCTATTTTATCAACAAAAACCTCTGGGACGATATATCGGGTTGTCTCGCTGGAAAGACAGGCACCCGGTTTGGGGTTGAAGGCTTTTATAATTTCTGTATATTCCTCAGCCTTAGCAACGCTGATGTTATTTTCCCTTGCAATCCTTTTAATATCTCCCTGGCCAATGTATTCAAGCATGTTATTTATTATGTTTTTGAGAATACAGTCTTCTACACCGCTTCTTTCTGTTTGTATAAGAAGGCATTCCTGTATATTTCTTGCACAGATTCCTGCAGGCTCAAAACCCTGGACTAAATGCACCAGCTCTTCTGCCTGCTTCTCTTCAAGGCTGTAGCTGTCACATATATCAGCTATATCTATTGTAAGGTAACCGCTTTCGTCTATATTATCTATAATATATTCAGCCGCCAGCTTCAGGTTTTTTCCTAAAGTAACCATCGCCAGCTGCTCCTTAAGATACTCCCAGAGGTTTTTCTCCTTTATGACATAATTCAAAGGAGAATAGTTTTCCTTTTCTTCCTGTGCCTCCTTATAGCCTCCATATCCGCTGTCAAAGTAGTCCATTATACCCAGAAGCTCGTCCTTGCCATCCTTTGGGAAGGCATCAGTATATTCCTCATGATATTCCTCATGCTTTTCTACACTTTCATCTATCTCCAAAAGAGGATTTTCCTCCAGCTGCTCGTTTATGTACTCATTTAATTCAAAGGTAGTAAGCTGCAGCATTTTTACTGCCAGCTGCAGTTCAGGTGTCATTATTAACTTTTGTTCCTGCTGAAGCTGCAAATTAAAATTCATATCCATGCCTGCTGCCCCCAATAATGTAAATCTTACTAAATCGAACATAGCCCTATATATAAATTATATCACAGTAAAGAAATGCTAACAAATTATAAAATGGCTGGAACATGAAGTTTCCAGCCATTTTATAATACTATTCTACTTTAGGCTTAATGCCGTAATATATGTCCTTAAACAGCTTTTCAGCAGATGCTTCATTCAGTGGATGTGGTGACAGCTTGGACGACATGGATTGACAGGCCGCCTGTACAAACTGTGGTAGGTGTTCCATGTATTCCTTCTCATCTACCTTCAGTTCCTTAAAGCTGTGGCTTATACCCATCTTATCACTAAAATCCCAAAGGTAATCTACCAGCTGGCTGCAAAGCTCCTTCTCACTTTCTCCGTTACAGCCAAGTCTTTTGGCTATGGTAGCATAGGTCGGATGAGGGCAGCATAGGGCTGTGGTATATGGAAGTAGCATTCCGCATACCAGCCCGTGTGGCAGCTTAAAATATGGTCCTGGCTGGTCACTTGCATGGGCAAGTCCACAGAAAGAGTTCGTAATTGCCACACCAGCAAGAGAGGCTGCATTATGGCATTTTTCTCTTGAAATACGTTTACTTTCTCCATTTGTGCTAGGACCTGCAGAGCTTGGAAGGTACTCCAGCAAATCCAATGCTGCTGACATTGCGAGGATTATTACCATGGGATTGGTGTTAGTGCTGACAGAGGCTTCCATGGCATGTGTAAGTGCATCCATTCCTGTCTGAGCAGCTACGTGGTCAGGAAGAGTGTCTGTAAAATCCGCATCAAGTATTGCATACTCTGGAATAAGGTTGTTTCCAAGCATCAGTGACTTCTCTTTTGTGTCTTGGTTTGTAAATACAGCACATGAGGAGGTTTCAGAGCCTGTTCCACTAGTGGTTGGTATTGCAACAATTACAGCCTTTCCTGTAGTAGGTGGCAGCTGGAATGGCTTAAACGCATCCTCAAAGGCCATATCTGGATGCTCATAGAACAGCCATAATGCCTTTGCAGTGTCTATTACTGAGCCCCCTCCTATGGCAACTATAAGGTCAGGCTTGAATTCGTTTACTGTATCCCTGGCTTTTAAAATATCCTTAAAGAATGGCTCTGTCCTGATATCTGCCACAACCTTGTATTCAGCACCACCTTCTTTAAGATATTTAGTTATTTTCTCAAGCTTTTCACCATTAATTACACATCCATCAAGCACTATGGCAGCTCGTTTTCTTCCCATATCTTTAAGGAAAGAAACAGAACCTCTTCCTGTTACATACTTACCCATAAAGAGCTGTGCATAATTGTTGCTCATAATAATATCCCTCCATGTACTTATAATAATTGGATTCTTATTATATTCAATTGAGTTTGGAGTTATATAAAAGGAGTGTCCATGCTACTGGATATATCCTTGTCTTGTCCACATGAAGCACTCCCTATAATTAGTCGTTGAACTTAGTATACTGCTCTCTTACAGTGCTTACTTCCTTAATTATTTCATCAACATCAAGAACCATTTCCATCATACCGCACTGCTCATCATAAACAGCCGGGTCAAACTCATTCTTTATCTTAGGCTCTACTACATGATAAACCCTTAAGCCAAGGTCGGCGCCTGCTAAAGGACCTGCATAGGTTGGGTCTCCAGCACACACTGTTTCTGCTGAAAGTCCTAATGCCTCTGCACCGCCTAATAATACTACTATGTTCTCTGCCCCAAATTTCTCGGTTAAGTCCTTGACTCTCTGCTGGATCTCCAGATCCATCGCACCTGCGGCTGTTCAAACGAAGCATTCTGTTGAGGCAAATATAACCTCTGCTCCTGCACTTACTGCACATGCTTCAATGGCTGGTCCTGGTATTCCGTCCCTGTCGCCAATTGCAATTAATTTTCTTCCTTTTAATATCATTACTGTGCCTCTTTATTTAAATTACTCAATTTGTTTTATTATAGATTTACACCTCAAGCTTTATTCTTTTAAAAGCAAACCGGCAGCAGTGCTGCCGATTTTAATGCTTTTAATGCAAAACTAAATTAGTATGATTCTGCAAAGTTCTTGCTAGCTCCTGACTGGTTTCCACCAAGATAAAACTGTGTGGTTGTATCAAACTCGATTGATTTGTTGGAAGGTGGGAAGAAGCCACCTGACTCCTTATTCAGTCTTAATACATCTCCACCTACAACCCTATCAACATCCGGAAGTACATAGTGCTTTTCTATAGAGCCTCCGCTTATAATCGCATCAGCCTCCGGCACATCATCAACAAGAAGTATTCCTTCAGTACCATCCACGCCTCCAAATTCAAAGGTTATAGTGGAGGCCTTAATGTCATGCTTTTCAGCAGTCTGTATAGTAAGCATGCCATCTACACAGGCATTTCCACCGCCCTCCCAGGCCATTATCAGTCCATCAGCATCAGTATACTTTGCAAGCTTTATGTTGAAGCTTGCACATCTTTGCTTATGCCAGTTGGTAGGCTGGTGGCTCCTACAGAATATAACTCCTCTGAAGTTTAAGGTCTTTCCATGGTTCCTATAAAGCTCCATAACTATTGGATGGTTAACATGCAGGTAGGTTGGAACCTTAAAGGCTGGCCAAACATAGTTTCCACTTACAACGCATCCATCCATCATTTCATTTGGATTGAGCAGTGTTGGTACCAGGTTGTCTATGCTTTCACCATAAAGATAGGTGTTAGCATATGGTCCCTGGTTCTGGCATTGCCATACCAACACTACGTTTGGAAGCTCCTCTTTAACCTCATCATTTGTGAAAAGCTGGCTATCATCAGGCACCATATCCTTTGTAAGCTGTGCAAGATATGTAGAAACCTTAATTGCTATCATACGTATGTTTTCATCATATTCTATTGATGACTTACCTTCAGCAAGCTTATATAATATTACCAGATTTATCATCTGACTGAAGGGTGTAAAGCCTGCAATAGGTCCTGTCATATCCATTATTGCATCTCTTGGATAAAGCAGCCCGCTGCTGGCACTGGATTCGTCCCATGGAAGAGCTGCACTTTCCATAACTGTAAAGCCTCTTAGAAGATTTGTGGTACCCTCTCCTGTTGTAAATGGTGTTCCAAAGAAGCCAGAATACTGCATGCCTTCTCCTTCTACCTTAAACATAGGCTGGATGGTATCAAGAAGGTGTATTATACGTGTGTTTTCTCCAGGTTTGACTATTTCAAAGTCAATGTCTGCAACAGCCTTCATGAGGTCTCTTACCTGATTTTTAAGCTCATCCTTATTTATTGTCAGTACGCCGTTCTTAAGGGAGCATTTTTCTCCGAAGACTACATCCTTTATATCAAAATACTGTCTTGTCAGCTTCAACTTTATCCCTCCTTGCTCTCATCAACAGTGTATATTGTTGGTCCAGCAACATCCTGTGAAACTGCTGCTAAAGCCTTTTCCACTATCTTTCTTCTGTATGCTTTTTCACGGTCAATAGGAAGACTTGGATTTCCTGTAGGTGAAGTAAAGTTTCCACCGAATACTATTCTGTTTGCTCCAACGTTCTGCGCTATAGATGTAAAGCCTGTTATATGTGCAGTAGGTATCCCTATTCTCTCTAATTCCTTTGTAATCGTTGCACCGCAACGTGTACAGGTTCCTCAGGTTGTGGTCATGAGTGCTGCACTGACTCCTGCTTTTGAAAGCTCTTCAGCTATTCTTCTTCCCATATTCTTGCTGCTTTCGATATTTGTACCAACTCCGCAGGTTGTAAAGAAGTACCTGTAGACTCTTCCTATTACTCCTTCCTTCTCCAATTCCATCATGGCATCTAATGGAACAAGCCTATGTGGATCAGCTGTAGCCCATGTGGTATCATAGCCTCCATGTATGGACTCGTATACTCCCTGATCAAGAGATGCCTTTCCTTCCATGTCATACCTTCCATAGCTTGTTGCAAAGGCCTGCCTTATTTTATCCGGATTTCCAACAGGAACAAGTCCACCGGTTGTAAGAAGTGCTATAGTAGCATTTTTCAAATCTGCGGCCTTAGGAGCTGGTGGAACCATCTCAAAGCCTCTGAGAGGAACCTCTGTTACATAGGGCTGGTTATTGAGCTTTTTAAGCAATATGTCAACGACTCTCTCTGCTCCTGTTTTTTCATGATATTCATTATATCTATGTCCTGTCCTTATATAGCCTTCAAAGCGTGCAGGTCCTATTTTTTCCCCCTTAGCCAGCTTTAATGCCAAGGCTGCTATTGGGGGGAGGGATTTAGTCATTCCTGTAGCAGTTTCTGTAGTGGATATAATATAATTATCCTTTATATACATGCTTATGGCAGGGTTTTCATGCCACATTCCTGTAACGCTGGGAACTCCAAATTCCTTTTTTGCCAGGTCTGCCATCTTTGCACAGGCAACTCCATAACGTCCCGCATTAAATGCGGGTCCTGCTATGAAAACATCTGGCTTTACCTCATCTATTATCTTTTTTATTTCTGGAATCACACTTTGGAAGTTTTCATCCTTGTTTATGAAGTTGTCACCACAAACTATGGTCTTTACAACCTGCATTTCTCCCTTCCAAAGCTTTTCTAGTCCCATGCCAGGGCCTTTTTTACCATCAATTATCTGAAGACCTATGTCAGCCATAGCTTCTCCACCTATACCGGCATAAAACTGGTTAATATAGTGTATTGCTTTTAATGCTGCCAAGTATATCTCTCCCTTCTATATTCTTACAGGTGGCTCGCTTCCGTCAACTGTATCAAAGAATACTGTCTTTTGTATCATGTATTTGTGTATTCCTGCTATTCCAAGTCCGCTCTGCTTCCAACCTGTTCCAGGGGACTCATGCATTGCCTTGCTGAAATAGGAGTTTACGTATATCTGTCCTCCGCGAACAGCACTTACAACTCTTAAGGCCCTCTTCACATCATTTGTGTTAACACCACCGGCAAGTCCATATATAGTACTGTTAGCAAGTGCAATAGCTTCTTCCTCTGTCTCAAATGGTGTAACTGTAACGACAGGTCCGAATATCTCCTGCTGGAATACGGTCATTTCAGGGGTAACATCTGCGAATATTGTTGGTGGAACAAAGTTTCCCTTCGCAAGTATCGGGTCTGTATAAGGTACTCCTCCTGTAACCAGCCTTGCTCCTTCTTCCTTGCCCATTTCTATGTAGTTCCATACACTGTTGTAATGTGGTCTTGAAATAAGTGCATTAAGTGTTGTCTTTGGATCGAAGCCGTCTCCAGGAACAAATTTCAGGACCTCCTTCTTCAGCTTTGCAAGGAACTCCTCGTATATGCTCTTATGAACTATAAGCCTTGAGCCCGATACACATACCTGTCCGGCATGAAGGGTGAAGCCATATCTTGCCCATTCAACAGCCTTGTCCACATCAACATCCTCAAAGAATATGTTAGGGCTCTTGCCGCCAAGCTCTAGAGCAATATCCTTTATGGTATCTGCGGATTTTTCAATTATCTTGCGTCCTGTGCCAGTTCCGCCTGTCATGGATACCATATCCACAAGTGGGCTTTCAACTAAGGCGTTTCCACATTCTCCTCCAGGTCCCATAACAACGTTCACTACGCCCTTAGGGAAGCCTGCCTCATGGTAAACCTCAGCTAAGAGAGCCATTGTTGTGCATGCCCATGTAGCTGGCTTTACTATAACAGTGTTGCCTGCTGCCAATATTCCATTTATCTTCTGGCATCCCATAAGGAAAGGCCCGTTCCAGGGAAGTATTTCACCAACAACCCCTAAAGGTTGATAGAGCACGCAGTTCCATGCACCACGTTCGTTACAGGGAATCATTTTCCCTTCAACTGTTCTGGCCATTCCAGCCCAGTATTCAAAGGCATCAACAGCCATGTCTCCTTCAAAATAATAGCAGCTGCCATAGAGCTTTCCAGCCTCAAGAGTCTCAAGTACTGCAAATTCTTCCTTCCTGGTTTCGAGTATTCTTCCAGCCTTCATGATGAGCTTGGCTCTTTCCTTTGCAGTCATCTTACCCCAGGGTCCCTCATCGTAAGCCTTTCTTGCAGCCAGTATTGCCTTATCCACGTCAGCTTTTCCACCCACATAAGCCTTAGCAAAAGGTTCGTTATTAACTGGATTCAGCACATCCATGGTTTTTCCAGACTCAGATGCTACAAACTCCCCATCAATGTAGAGCTTGTAAGGTTCCTTTTTTACATACTCCAATGGATTTTTCATAAGGTTACCTCCTAAATTTATTTTAAAATTGTAAATGCAATTTTTTTACCCTCTAAATTTGTGCTTTTTCTGTTATGAAATCATGATTTGTCTATGTAACGGATGACAGGTGTAGCGATAAGATATAATCAGCCTTTATCTTTTTAATGTGTTAATCATCCGTTTTCTATGTTACATTTGCTCATTTATTAATCATTTGTAACTCTACTATAATATTATCATGTAGAATTTTGTGTGTAAAGTTTAGTTCAAGCAAATGAATATTTGAATTTCAAATATTGCAGATAGATTTTTTTAATAGAGTTCAAGAATGCCTTGGCATTCTTGTTGAGATATGTGCGCCATGAAGCTACATATTACCATGTGCATCTGTAAAATCCAAGGAGGCTTTTATCTCAGCAGCAGGCATGGCTCTCTCTTAGACAAATCTGAAATTACTCCCTACCTGTAGAAGTTAGGGCTTTCTTAGATGATATAAAATAAAGCAGAGCTTAACCTAATGTTTAAGCTCTGCTTATATAAATAAACGTTCTTTTATAAAATATTGAGTATTAACTTGTGATTTATAGAATCACACGTTAATTGTCCGTAAATCATGATTTTTTATAATACTGAGTTTTGCAGCATTTGTGAGGTTTCATAATCAGTTATAAGAACATTTACCAGTCCACTTCTTGCTGCACCGATTATGGCTTTAATAGATTCACTTCCTTTTCCTATCCCTACCCTTAAGGGTATCTTTTTATAGCTTTCAATGTCTATTGAAAGTACACGGCTATTTATTGTGCTGGAAATAGGATTTCCGTCTATATCAAAAAAATTAGTACAAACCTCTCCAACAACCCGTTTGTCCCTTAACTCCTGAAGCTCTTCCTCTGAAATAAACCTGGTTTCTGTAAGAGAGCTTATATGGTCCATCCCTCCTATAAGAACCATGGCAATAGTACAGGATTTCATGGCATTAAATACTTCCGAATAGAAGCCATCCTTAAGAAGTGAGTCTCTCAGAAGCTTATTGTTCAGCATCATTGGAGCATATATAAAATGGGGCTTTGCAGAAAGCTTATCAGCCGCTTCCCTTACAATATAATCTGAGCTTCCATATTCTCCATTGGTGTTTAGTATACCCACAAGCTGTGTTACCGAAAGGTTCCTGGCTTCAACAGGCTGCAGATTGTCAACGATAGAAGCCAATGCCTTTCCTCCTGAAAAGCCGATTATATCATTATCCTTAATCATTCCCTGAAGATATGCTGCCGAAGCATTTCCCAAGGCTTCCTTGTCAGGCCCCGCTACAATAATGATTCTATCTATTCCAAGTTGAGCCTCAAGTCTTGCTTCAGATTCAATACTCTGGCAGGCATGGCCTTCAATAGAAATTTTAACTATGCCTTCTTCAAGGCACTTCTTTAACACCCTATTTACCTTCTGGCGAGATATGGACATCTTTTTTGCAATTTCATCCTGTGTCATACCAGATTTGTAATAATAGTAGGCTATCTTTGTGTATTCACTTCTCAAACTATCATTAATCATTACATCACCTGATTAAAGTTTTTATACTTCTCATTATTATACAAAAAATAACTGACAACTACAACAATAAATTATCATATAGTACATTCAAACTATAATACATATTTAACAAGAAGTAGTCTTATTATATAAAAAAGGCACCGCACTTATTGCTTAATCAAAGTGCGGCTGCCTCATAATTTTCATAAAAGGTGATTAATTTAGTTTTACATATAACCTGCTTATATTGACAATACTTAGCATTCCTTAGTATTCTTTAATTCTAATGATCTTTCAAGCCACTCCTTACCATGAACTATACGTGCAATAATCATAGCCAGACCCGTATCTCCGGTTACATTGACAGCAGTTGCTGGGGCATCTGTAATGGTTCCAATCAAAACCATGACCGGTACAGAAACTGCCGGGAAGCCAAATACAGACAAGATAAAAATCTCTGCTACGTATCCACCTGCTGGGATTCCACCCATAACCACTGAAGCAACGATAGCTACCACAATGGACATAATTATATTTCGTGGGGTTGCGTAATTAATGTTGAATACAGAGCATAGGAATGCAATCTTAAGAATCTGTATAATACAGGCTCCATCCTTGTGAAGATTTGCACCAAGAGGAACAACGATATCAGCTACATCATCTGGGATGCCAATTTGTTTTGCCTGTTCAATGTTTACTGGAAGAGTAGCTGCTGATGAACAAGTTCCAAGAGCTGTTAGGGTAGGAGGAACTGCTGTCTGCCACCAGCGCTTTACACCCAATCTTCCGGCTCCAATGTAAGCCATGACTGTCTGTGAAATAACAAAGTAGATAACAATTACAATTAGATACATAACGATTGCCCTTCCAAGAGGTCCAATAACCTCCTTGCCATACTGACCAATTAGTATAGCAAAATAGCAGCCAAGTCCTATTGGTGCAAGCTTCATGACAATTCCGATGACCTTAACGATTACTTTTGTCAAACACTCCATCATATTTACTACCGGCTTACCCTTTTCACCAGCAAAAATAACACCGAAAGAAAAAATAATCGTTGCAACTATTAATGCCATTAAATTGCTGCGAGATAATAATTTTGGAAAATCATTTACTGTAAACATTCCTAAAATATCCAGCTTACCGGTCAGATCGCTGACCTCTTTACTCATATCAAGTGCAGCTCCTTTTGCTGGATCGAACATAAGAGAAGGCACTACCATGAACAAACATGAAATTATACCTGTAACAATGGTGCCAATCATAAATACAATTAATATGGTACGAAGCTTTCTCATATCCTCCATCTTTGCAATAGCTGCGGTCAATGAACAGAAAATCAAGGGAACAACACAGCAGTAAAGCAAATTTAAAAACGTATCTGCGACAGGTTGTAAAACTGATGCTCCGTCTCCCCAAAACAATCCTACAACACCGCCAGTTACCATAGCCGCCAGGAGCAAAATCGATGACTTATATGTATTCCATAATTTTTTCATTTATTTATCTCCCCTCATTTAATACGATATCCGCTTATTCTACCTACTGTAGTTTTAGCAGATTTTCTTTTATATTTTCTATTGCTTCTTTAACAATACACGGATTAGTCGCCATATTCAAACGAATAAAGCCTTTCCAGTTAGCACCAAACCACTCACCATAATCAACAGCTAGTCTACATTTTTCTTGTGTGAAGTCTTTTATTTTGTCAACTGATACATAATTCTTTAGGTTAATGAATACCAGATAGGTTCCTTCTAATGGAGTTACATAAGCATCTGGAAACTCTTTCAGTTCTTCTACTACCATCTTATAGTTGGAATACAAAACCTTCTTCATATCCTGATACCACTGCTCACCACCTCGCAATGCCGCTTCCACAGCTGTAATTCCAAATATATTTACCTCTACTTGATTATAAATCTTGCAGAATTCATCCCAAACCTTTCGAAGTTCATCATTTTCAATTACAATTGTTGAAGTCAAGCAGGTTGCAAGATTGAATGTCTTAGAAGAAGCGAATGCTGTAATAAGATTGTTTCTGTATTTACCACCCGAGACAAGTGCTGCAGGAATATGTTTATGATGACCAAATACCAGATCCTGATGAATCTCATCTGATACTACAAGCACGCCATGTTTGGAACAAATTCCAAGCATTTGATCTAGTTCCTCCTCCTTCCATACACGTCCAGCAGGGTTATGTGGAGAACACATAATGTACATTTTAACACCATTCTCAACGATGGCCTTCTCAAACCTCTCTGCATTAAATGTATAAATACCCTTATCATAATCAAGATCACAGGTAACTAGCCTTCGGCCATTGTCCCTTACGCAGTTATGAAATGGATAGTAAACTGGTGTAACAATAATAATAGAATCGTTTTTATTAGTGTACATATTTACAATCCAGTAAAGAGCTGCAACTACACCTGGAGAAATTCGCATCCAGTCTTTCTTAACCTCATAGCCATGATGGTTCTTTTCCCAATCAATCACAGCGTCATAATATGAATCAGGAACAAAGGAATACCCGAAAACACCATGTGCAACTCTCTTCTGTAAAGCATCAATCACACAGTCTGGCGTGCGAAATTCCATGTCCGCAACCCACATAGAAATAAGATCTGGGTCACCGAAACGAACGTCCAACGCGTCCCATTTTAAACTTGAAGTCCCTTTTCGTTCTACACAATACCTTTCACAAAAATCTTCCACTCCCATACCTTGCTCACCTTACTTTCAGTTATTTTGTTTAGCTGCTAAACTATTTTTATGTCTAAATTATATATCTCCATTTAATTCCTGTCAATAATTATTGT
Source organism: Bacillota bacterium (assembly GCA_023415335.1). Lineage (GTDB taxonomy): Bacteria > Bacillota > Clostridia > Clostridiales > Caloramatoraceae > JAEZLD01. The sequence continues at coordinate 11,886 of JAEZLD010000154.1, forward strand.
TTATTTATTTAACTATAATTGATGAATATAATTATGTAATTTGTCACTTTCATAGTTTAAGCCATGATAGATATAGTATTGAAGATAAACAATTTTTATGATATAATCCAATTGTTACTTTAAAGTTTTACTTTTTAATATTGCTTAATTGCTTAACAATACATAAAGAAGAGGTATATTGATGGAATTGAATACAAATAGAAATAATGATGGTATGATTGACGACAGCTTTCATGCTCTGAATGACAGGCACAATAATATTTATCAATTTGTCATGAAGTACAATGACTACATTCTGTCGACACATATTTATGGTGAAGGTATTCCCCTCACCATGATTGAAGCACACACACTGACTTATATAGAAGATTATCCTGGTGTGACAGTCACAGAACTGGCTGTTTATTGGAATAAAACTAAAGGTGCCTTATCTCAAACCGTCAGCCGTTTGGAGGAAAAAGGACTCGTTGTTAAAAAGAAAAAGGAAGGAAATGCTAAAAATCTACATCTCTATCCAACTGAAATAGGAATTCGCGTCAGCAAAGCCCATAAACTCTACGACACAATAGATATTGCTAAAACAATGGGAGAACTTCGAAAAGAATGCTCTGCGGAAGAAATTGAAAGTTTTTACAAGGTTCTTGCTGTTTATAACAAAGTGATTAAAAAGGATTTTGAAATCAACATGGGAAATAGGTCTCGAAAAAAGACTAGCAACCGGTGATTCCAGTTATCACTGATTCTTTTCTTTTCACTGGTAACAATGATGTATTTTTCATAATCGCATATGATAGTCTAATTATATAAAAAAGCCACCGCACTTAATCAGAGTGCGGTGGCTTTTTTATATAATTTTAGTCGTTAAATTTTGTGTACTGCTGTCTTACAGTGCTTACTTCCTTTATTATTTCATCAACATCTAGAACCATTTCCATCATGCCGCACTGCTCATCATAAACAGCTGCATCAAATTCATCCTTCATTTCAGGCTCTACAACATGGTAAACCCGTAATCCAAGGTCAATACCTGCTAAAGGACCTGCGAAGGTTGGATCTCCGGCACATACAGTCTCGGCTGAAAGTCCAGCTGACTCTGCTTCTGCTCCGCCTAATATTACTACTATGTTCTCTGCTCCAAATTTTTCAGTTAAATCCTTAACTCTCTGTTGGATCTCCAGATCCATTGCACCTGCGGCTGTTCAAACGAAGCATTCTGTTGAGGCAAATACTACCTCTGCTCCTGCACTTACTGCACATGCTTCGATGGCTGGACCTGGTATTCCATCTCTATCGCCTATTGCAATGACTTTTCTTCCCTTTAGTATCATAACCATACCTCCATAGCTTAATAAATATATTCTATGTTTATAACATAAAACATAAGTAAACTTTCTTATAGGCTTTTTCTATAAGAAGCTATATAATTATTATACTTAATAATAGTAACATTTCAAATAAATATTTTTTATTAGAAGTATTAGTACAATCTATATTCAAAAATAGGCTGTGAAGGATATCCTTCCCAGCCTTTCATCCTATAGATTATAAATTATAGATATCCCTTTTCCTTAAGAACTGCCTTGGCCTTTTCTCCTTCATCTTCTCCTGTAAGGATTACAGGCCCTGTACAGCCCATTCCGCTTTCAGCATATATCTTGTTCTTCCATAGGTGCTTTACTGCATCCTCAAGTTCAAGTATATCTATACCTGGAATAGCAAAGGTTACAACCTTCTTAGGAGGAGCAGTTACATCTTCAGCTGATGCTTCCTTCTTTTCTCCCTGGGTAAGCTTTGCAAGAATATCCTTAAAGCCTGCCTTATTGGCCAGCTCGAATTCCTTCCTGGATATATGGGCAATCTTGCTCTGGGCACAGGATGCACAGTACCTTAATGCCTCGCATATAAGAGGTGCTCCTGATGCTCTGGATATTATTGATATAAGCCTTTCATAGCCCTCACCAACTCCTGGTCCATAGCCATAGCCAGTAGCCTCATAATCTCCACCAGTTGTAAAGGAGGAGAATATCTTAATAAGCAGGTTTCCAGTAAGGCTGTCTGTTACCATTACATCAGGTGTTCCACAAAGCAGGTCATTTCCCCTCATTACACTTCCACCGTCAGCCCTTACAGACTCGGCAAAGGTGATTGGGTATCCATTTGACTGGAGCTCCTTAAGAGCTCTTTCAACCTGTCTTGCACCATCAACGTTTAATATTCCTACAGTTGGATTTTCTACTCCACAGGCCTTGGCAGCAATGATTCCGAATATAGCATTCTTAACCATACCTTCAACTCTATGTGCTGAGGAGGTTCCAGTAGTAGTAGATACAATCATCTCCCTCCCCTTTCCTGGAGTGATAACCCTTCCTGGAGTTGAAACTCCTATTGGGAAGTTATAATGCTGTGTTACACAGCCTGCTATTTCCCCTGAATCCAGCAGTTTTTCCATGAGCTTATGTCCCTCACAGTCATCCGCTGCATCATATACCTTAAGGGAGGTCTTAACGTCAGGTGTTCCTATGAGTACAACCTCGAAGTCGCTATACTTCTTTTGAGCCATCTCTGCAGCCTTTACAAGCTCTGCTGAGCCATGCTCTCCTCCAAGTACAGTCAGGCCTATCCTAACCTTAGGTCCGAAGCTTCCTGACTTCATTGCATCTGCAACCTCACTGAATACCTCACCTATAAGCTTTTTTACATTATCCTGTTGTGACATTCAGTTCACCTCTACTTCTCAAGAAGATAGGATGCAAAATCCTTCATGGCCTCTGCAACCATGTTCTTTACTTCCTCTTTTGAAACCATAGCCTCTTCGGCTTCTCCCGGGTTCTTTTCAACTATCATAGAAATTCCATCAAACAGGTTGGTCATTCTGCCAAGGAATAAGCTTCCCTTTCCTATAAGCATGAACCTGTTGATTTCACCGCTCATTATCTTTTCTCTACCATAACCAACTATTGGTACTCCTGATGGAATGTGCCCCTGAGTTGGTGCAAAACCAACATAACCATGACTCTTAACAAAGCCAGGAAGGTCCGTTCTCTGAATCTGTCCCTTCTTAACCGCCATAGCTCCAATCATCTTGTAGTTAGCAGTTGGAACGTCTCCGGCTCCTGCAGGCTCAGTTATTTCAGGGTTCTGCATTTCTGGAGCATATATGTCAACATCTGTGAAGTTTATACCAGCCCTCTCAAGTGGTGCTGCAACAATTGCCTCTATAACAGCCTGTGGTGATGCACCTGCACCAATGGAATGCTTTCCAATTGAATCAGTCCTGATTATTGGGCTTACGCCATCGTTTTCAGATATGAGTACAGCCACTCCTCCAAGTACATCCTCAAGAACTGGAAGTCCCTTCTCAACATGGCTTTTTCCGTTCATACCAAGCTTTGCAGTACAACCTCCTGCAACAACTACAACGTTCTTAAATACCCCGGCTTTAACAAGTGAAGCTGCATTTAAAAGTGCGTGGCTTGGTGCAGCGCAGAACCCTCTTATATCGCTTCCGCTGGCATTCTTAAAGCCTGCAACTTCACCTATTGACTTTGCAAAGTTACCGCCGCCTCTCTGGTTCATGTCTCCACATGCTTCCTCTGAGCACTCTATTATATATTCCACATCATCCTTGTTCATGCCTGTTGTCTCTACAAGATGCATAGCTGCAAGTATTCCTGATGCCTTAGCCACCAGGTTCTCACACATTACATGAGCGGCAAGGTTTTTATCAAATTCATGGGCTCTCTTTATGCATCCAACAAGCTTATCATTCTGGTAGAGAGGTTCTGCCCCAAGCATATTAACAGCCTTTTCTATATCAGCAATTTCAGCACCATCTCCCAGCTTCGAAGTCAAGTCCTTAAGAAGCTTGTGTGCTTCAAACTTTGCTTTTACATCTGCTGTAAAGTTCTTTTCAATCAATACCAGGTCAAAGGAGTCTGCAACCTTTAACAGGCCATAGAACTCATCCTGTGGCATTATCTCGCCAAATCTGCCAAACCTGTTTGCTCCCTCAAGCTTCTTACCATGCCAAGGTCTTGGCATATTGGACAACTCTGCAGGGTCCAGATTTCCTATATAGGTCTGGTTTGGAGCATAGCCTACTACGTCCTCAAAGCTTCTTATATGAGAAGGTAGCTTCTTAAGATATTCTGAATTAGGGTTTGTCTCTCTTTCAAGAATCTGTGTTGTACCATCATGTATAATCATGTCAGGGGTGTTAATAAGCACATGGCTTGCCCCTTTAATTACAGGAAACATTTTATACTCCTCCTTATATTTAGTTTATAAAAGCGGGGCTGCCGCAATTATAATCTGCCTTCTATGGAAGGTCTGCGACAGCCCCGGTAAGCATTACTCGAATATAGTCTGATCGTCTACTGGTGTCTCAAGGGCCCTTAGAGCCTTTTCAACCAGCTTCCTTCTTAATGCCTTTTCCTCTTCATGTGAAAGGGCTGGATTGCCAAGTGGATGAGGGATTGCTATTGTAGGAACTATTCTGTTCGCTCCAACAGTCTTTGATATTGGAACTATTGTACACATATGGACAATTGGAAGACCTGCTCTTTCAATTTCCTTAAGCATCGTTGCACCGCAACGAGTACAGGTTCCTCAGGTGGAGGTCATTATTACAGCCTGCACGCCATCAGCAAGCAGCCTCTTTGCAATCTCCTGTCCATATTTTCTAGAATTAGCAACTGCAGTTCCGTTACCAACAGTTGTATAGAAATACCTTCCAAGGCTTCCTATCTTTCCTTCATTCTCCATGTCCCTGAGCACATCTACTGGAAGTACTCTGTCTGCATCTACATTAGCATATACTGGGTCGTATCCGCCGTGTGCAGTAGCATACTTGTCCTCAGTAAGGTCATTTACGCCCTCAATACTGTACTCTCCGAACCTTTGAGCATTGGATGCCTCTATGTGGTCTGGGTTTCCCTTTGGAACTATTCCGCCTGAGGTTACAAGGCCTATTCTTACCTTTGAAACGTCAGCTACGGGGGCTGCTGGCGCTACTCTGTCGAAGTCAGGCATCTTAAACTCTGTAACGAATTTTTCGCCATTAAGCTTCTTAACCAGCATTTCTACTGCTCTCCTAGATCCTCTTACCTCTGCAAAATAGTTCTTTCTAATTCCCATTGGAATATAGCTATCTTCTTCAGGAGAACCTATTTCTTCGTTCTTAACAAGCTTTAAGGCCAAAGCTGCCATTTTTGGTGCAGCATCTCTCATGCCTGCGGCATTGTTCTTTGTGGAAACAATGTATATGTCCTTTTTGAACATATCTGCTCCTGGGTTTTCAATATACATACCTGATACAACAGGAATGTTGAGTACTTCCTTAACTTCCTTTGCTATTGTTCCACAGGCAGTACCATATCTTCCAGCATTAAAAGCTGGTCCTGCAATGAACAAATCAGGATTGTACTTCTTAACCATGTCCAGGATTTCCTGCTTTGCTGACTTTTCATTCTCAGCAAAATAGGAGTCTCCACATATTATAGTAGCAACTATTTCAGCTTCTCCCTTGAAGGCAGCCTTAAGTGCTGCTCCTGGACCTACTATGCCTTCCCTGACCTCTGGTGGAATATTTGCTTTTTCCTCTCCACCTATCTGGCCAAAGAATTGGTTTATATAATGTACTACACGTATCATTTTGTTTTTTCCTCCTTTGGCTGATTAGTCATTGAACTTTGAATACTGCTGTCTTACAGTGCTTACTTCCTTTATTATTTCGTCAACATCAAGAACCATTTCCATCATGCCACACTGCTCATCATAAACAGCTGCATCAAATTCATCCTTCATTTCAGGCTCTACAACATGGTAAACCCTTAATCCAAGGTCAATACCTGCTAAAGGACCTGCGAAGGTTGGGTCTCCGGCACATACAGTCTCGGCTGAAAGTCCAGCTGACTCTGCCTCTGCTCCACCTAATATTACTACTACGTTCTCTGCTCCAAATTTTTCAGTTAAGTCCTTAACTCTCTGTTGGATCTCCAGATCCATTGCACCTGCGGCTGTTCAAACGAAGCATTCTGTTGAGGCAAATACTACCTCTGCTCCTGCACTTACTGCACATGCTTCGATGGCTGGGCCTGGTATTCCATCTCTATCGCCTATGGCAATAACCTTTCTTCCATTTAATATCATAGCTATACCCTCCATTAAAAGTTTTTATTTTGTTAGAAGCTCTTAGCTGTAAGATAGTTAAATCCTACTTCACTGGTTGCTCCGGTAATAACCTGTATCTCAGCCTCTATAGAGCCATCCTCCCTTAATGAGCCTGAGAAACCTCCGGCTATTATGTCAGCTACCTCTGGATGGCCAATAACCTTGTCCATTGGAGGAAGAACTACCATCTGGTTTGCATTTCCTCCAGTTACAACAGCATCTCCCTTTGGAGTTGAATCTGCCAGTGACTGTGAAGCACCATCCCTGCCTGCATATTCATCAGTTATAAGGACAGTCTTTATTCCCTTTTCCTCAAGCTTGTTACAGTTCATAACCAGGTCTGCATCAGGATTGCCGAAGCCCTCTTCTGATACTATTGCAGCGTCTGCACCAAGGAATTCAACAAGCTTTGCTGTGTAGCTTGATGACCTTTCCTTATCTGCAAGGTAAACGTTTTCATTAGTCACCACACATCCAAGGAAGTTGTAGTCCTTACCATGCCTGTCATATAAATCAGTGATTACTGGATGGTTCATATGAACATAGGTAGGGTTCTTGTCGCATGCAGATACACAGTTTCCGCTTACTACTGCTCCATCAAATACCTCTGTTGGATATAAGAAGGTTGGAATTATCTTCTTTCCATCTACTCCATAAACATAGGTGTCATGAAGAAGTCCCTGTGTCTGAATCATGTAAACATATACAACCTTTGGAAGGTCTGGATACTGCTTAAGCTGCTCAGGTATTGGAAGTGTTTCATAAACCTTTGTCTCGTCAGGCTCAACATTCTTTCCAGCCTTTCCAAGGAAGGTTGCTGCTTTAAAACCAACCATTCTTACAGCAGCTTCATGCTCATGCTGTGGAATGCCGTCAACAGGCTCACATTTTATAACTACGTTGTGGTTCTTTGAGAATGGAGTATATTTTGCTCCTTCTCCGCTCATATCGATTATTCCTTCCTGGAAGCCAACTATCTTTCCAGTAGTAACAACTGCTGCACCCTTTAAAACATGTGTTTTTCCGGAACCAACAGTATCAACCTTTGATATGAAACCAGGGAATATCCCCCCATTTCCTTCAACCTTAACTCTTGGCTCTATTACATCCTTAACAGGAATTATTCTTACGCTGTCTCCAGGATGAACGATGTCAATATCTATTGACTTTAATCTTTCATCTCCGCCAACCTCATTTAAGAGCTCCTGCTTGTTTACGTAAAGTACACTGTTTTCGAGCTTTGTTGTTTCGCCAAACTGTACATCCTTAATAAATATGTTGCCTAATTCTAGGCGCATTGCTCTCACCCCCGTATTTATATCATTGGGCATACGCCCAGTGATTACTTATAGAATCTTTTTACCATTTCCTCAATGTCTGCAATGGAAGCTATCTTATCTGGTGTAAGAACCTCAGCCTTTTCTCCATTTACATACATTATCATTGTTGGAAGGCCTAAAACTCTCTGAGCTATAGCAAGTCTCCTGTTGGAGCTTGTGTTTAAGCTGGTGAATTTTATCTTGTCTCCGTACTTTTCTTCAAGAGCGTGAACGTCTGGCATTAACTGCTTACAGATTTCACATTTATCTCCCCAGAAATCTACGAAAACTGGTTTTTCAGTATAGTTTAGAACTTCAGCATCAAAGTTTTCCTTGTTAACCTCTAACATTATTATTCCTCCTACTTTCCAAATTTTTCAGTTATATATTCTTCTGCAATAGTTGCAGCTATTGCCCCATCTGCTGCAGCAGTAATAACCTGCCTTAAGGATTTGACCCTTACGTCTCCTGCTGCAAAAATTCCAGATACATTTGTCCTCATATCGTCATCTGTTGGTATGTATCCTCTTTCATCAAGCTGAATCTTATCTCCGAAGAGCTCTGTGATTGGAGTAAGTCCTACGAATACAAATACACCATTAACCTCAAGGCTTGAAAGCTCTCCGGTCTTAACGTTTTTAACTGTAAGGGATTCCAGTATTTCATCTCCATTAGCTTCAGTAACCACTGAATTCCATATGAATTTTATCTTTGGATTTGCAAAAGCCTTTTCCTGAAGTGATTTTGCAGCCCTAAGGGCATCTCTTCTGTGGATTACTGTAACAGATTCTGCAAATTTAGTAAGGTAAATTGCCTCAGTTATTGCTGAGTCTCCTCCGCCTATTACTGCAATGTCAAGGCCCTCAAAGAAATCTGCATCGCAGGTTGCACAGTAGGAAACTCCTTTACCTCTGAGTTCAAGCTCTCTGTCAAAGCCTCCAAGTCTTGGATTTGCTCCGGTAGCTATAATTACAGACTTAGCCTGGTAATCATTCTGCTTACCTTTTATAACCTTAATATCTCCTGAAAAATCTACATCTATTACTGCATCCTTTACGAACTTACATCCAAAGTCTTCAGCCTGCTTCTTCATTCTTTCTGAAAGGGCTGATCCAGTACATTCCTCTATGGAGCCAGGATAGTTTTCAAGCTCATCCGTTGTAGTAGCCTGGCCACCGAACTTACCCTTCTCTATTATTACTACATTCATCCTTGATCTTGCTGCATATAATCCTGCTGAAAGTCCTGCAGGACCTCCGCCAATTACTGCAATGTCATAAATTTCTGGCATTTTGATCACTCCTTATTCATGATTAGTGCATTTTTAATTAAATCATAGTCTATAAGCCTGTAATCCTCTAAAACCGTCTCCGGCCAGTCCCTTAAGGGACGGCTCCGTAAAAGTCTCTCTGAAGTTTCTATGCTGTTTTCTATATATTCAAGGGAAACCAGATCAACCTCTGGCTCCGGTTTTAAAGTCATTACAATGGTTTTAAACGGTGTTTGATTGGGTTTTATGCTTCCTGCAAGCGGATGAGTAAGAAGCCTGTTTCCTTTATGTATCATATCTCTAACAGTGCGCATCACATCCATAAGCGTTCCGTCTATGAATACAACATCATATTCATTCTGGAAATTTTCCTTTGACAGCTTGTTATTAGTTACCACAATCTTCTTCATAGTAATACCTCATGTTGTATAAGCTTGATTTATAATTATTACTAAAACTTAATAAAAAAGAGTGGACAAAGGCTTTTGCCATCCACTCCCTGTGTTATTCAGAGCCCCGTCACCAAACAATACTTTTGCCTGAGAGTATCACATTGCTTGGCGAGCTCTGTTTACCCCTTCGGCGTTCAATAAAGAATCTCTCTTGCTTGCTTCATCCGGAATTTATATTGTTTTTCTCCATAAAAAAAGTGAAACAAGCCTAAGCCGTTTCACCTCTGTATTTTTCAGAGTCCTGTCCACAAACAATACTTTTGCCTGAGAGTATCACCTTGCCTGGCCAGCTCCGTTTACCCCTTCGGCGTTCACTTAAGAAGCTCTCTTGTTTGCTTCATTCAGAATTTATATTCAAATTTCCTACAACTTAATTCTAACACATGTATGTTAATTTTTCTACATTCATATGATAGTTTATCTTAATATTATAAATAGATTTTTCAAATACTTCTTTTATCTCATATGTGGAAATCCTATCTGACGCAGAGCTTCATATGTTACAATGGCAACTGAGTTAGATAGATTTAAAGACCGGTCAGAGGTGTCAAGCATAGGTATTTTTATAGATGTATTTTTAAAAATCTCATGTACATCAGCAGGAACCCCAGAGGATTCTCTTCCAAACATTATAAAGTCTCCCTCTCTATACTCTACCTGGTCATAATAATTAGAGGCCTTTGTAGTGGAAAGATATATCCTGGAGCCCTTGTTTTTTTCATAGAACTCATTAAAGGATTCGTAAACAGCATAGTCTAACTGAGGCCAGTAATCCATCCCCGATCTTCTAAGATACTTATCGCTTATATCAAATCCAAGGGGCTTAATCAAATGAAGCTTTGACCTTGTAAGCACGCAGGTTCTTCCTATATTCCCTGTATTCTGAGGTATTTCTGGCTGGTATAGTATAATGTTTAGATTCATGTTTACACTTCCAATACATATTTTTTTATAGCTTTTGCAACCCCATCATTATCATTGGTATCTGTAATGTAGTCAGCTTTGCTTTTCAGCTGCTCAGTAGCATTTCCCATAGCAATTCCCATACCTGCATATTCAATCATACTCGTGTCGTTCTCGTTATCTCCAAAGCACATAATCTGAGATTTTTCTATCCCATAAAATTTTGCCAGCATACTTACTGAATTCCCTTTAGATACCCCTGGAGACATTATCTCTATGTTATTATTCCATGATGACATTATGGAAACATCACACTGTTTTTCTATAGCCCTCCTAAGCCCTGCAAGAGCTTCATACCTTTCGGTACTGATGACTATTTTTATAATATCTTCTCCGTAATACTCCAATATTTCCTGAAAGCTTTTTCCAGTATCTATAGATATTTTCCCATTCTGAGGAAAGTATTCGTTCCTGTCAGAATAAAACCTCGTAGCCATAGTCATAACTTCAGAAATAATATGGCTGGTGGTATAATAGCTGGCCCATAATCCATAAGACTTCACTAAACTGGTTATCTCATTGATTCTCTCTAATCCCAGTTTATTTTCATATATTATTTTATTCGTTTTCTTATCCTTTATATATGCTCCATTAGATGCTATAACAGGAACATCCGTGCCCAAAAGGCTGGCATAGTAGTCCGCTGATGCAAAAAGCCTTCCTGTGCATACTGCCAGAATAACACCTCTGTCTGCAGCCTTATGTAATATGGATTTAGTATAGGTTGTAATTTCTTTATCTGATGTTAAAAGTGTTCCGTCCATATCCATTGCTATAAGTTTGTAGTTCATTTTATCACCTTTTTATCATATTCCTCGTAAATCATCCTCTATAATCTTACCATAGGTAACCTGTTTTCTCAATTTTTTAGCTCATCAACATATTCCACGTTGAATCTTCTGTTATACCTGGTCAGCACCCTTATAAATCTTCTTCCAAACACAGCTGCAAAAAAAACATTGCCTATGGCATGAATAGTGTCCTGTGAAAAGCTTAAAACAAAGGATGCAACAATTGTCTTAAGGCTTATAGGGCTAATGTATGCAACCACATACCACATATTCAGTATAACACCATATATATAGCCCCAAAGTCCACACAGCGTAATAAACACTATATTCTGCAGTTTAGATTCCCTTTTTTTTAAAAGTCCGAAGAAAAAACCGCAGGCACCCCAGCCTAGCATCTGCCACAGAGTCCATGGACCCTGCCCAAGAAAAAAATTGGATATGAATGCAGACATTGCACCAACCATAAAACCATTAACAGGTCCCATTACATACCCAGAGACGGCTACTATAAAGGTTGTTGGCTGAAGCCCGGGAATTCCTACAAAGGGAACCCTGGCTACCCCACCTATAGCCGACAATGTAGCTATGGATGCCATTTCCTTTGCGTCAACGGCTTTAGCTTCAAAAATAACTACGAATAGTAAAATCAGAAGCACTGCCCCAATGGTTCCTGCCTTGTTCAGTCCTATATGAAGCTTTGTCATTAGTACAACTGCTGCGGCAAAAGCAACAGTAAAAATATATGGTAAATATTTTCTCATTTTATCACCTTCAAGCATTGGATAGCTTCAGAGGTTTTTACAATGCTGCAAAGTCCTCTGAAAACCTTGGCGGCCTGGGGGGAATAATATATAGCGTCCTTCACCATATTCCTGCATTCTCCTGACGCAATTATGCTGCCATCAAACATAAGCGCTATGTTATCAGTATAGTCAGCAGCAAAATCCACATCATGGGTTATAAGCACCACGGATGTACCAGAGTCACAAAGACTTCTTAGATACCCTCCAAGACTCTCCTTGCTATCCCAGTCCATGCCTCTTGTGGGTTCATCTAATATAAGTATCTCTGGGCTGGCAATTATTGTACAAGCTAGAGCAGTCCTCTGCTTCTCGCCTCCGCTTAAATCCCTTGGATTTTTCTCCTTAAGTCCCATAAGGTCCATTCTGTCAAGCATGTGATTAACCCTATCCACATCAAATTCCCCTATGTTCCTCAAGGTATAAGCTACCTCATCAAAAACAGTGTCTCTTCCAAGGTAGTCGTTAGGATTCTGTGACAGGTACCCTATTGTTTTCACTCTTTCAACAGTTTCCATTGACTTTATATTCTTACCATTTACTTTTACCTGCCCCCTATAACCATCTATTAATCCCGACACTATTTTGAACAGCGTGCTTTTCCCTGCCCCATTCTCTCCCATTATGGTTAGGAATTCTCCTTTATTCAAGGTAAGGTTTACATTCTTCAAAAGGCTGGTGTTTTTTTCGTATTCAAAGCTAAGTCCCGTTATCTGCAGCACAGGGCAGCTATCCTTCAGATTATTTTCAGGAGAGTTTATGGTTGAGTAGTCATAGTCCAATATCATAGAACGTGCTTCCTTAACGTTGAGGGGTATATGCTCCCATTGCGCACTACGGAACATATACGGGATAACCGGAAGGAAGCATCTTTTAGTAATGGAATGCGGAATGCTTAAGGCTGTTCCTTCTTCAATAATTCTACCCTCCTCCATGAATACTATCCTGTCTGCAATTTCAAAGCACTTATCCAGCCTCTGCTCTGCCATAATGACTGTCTTACCCATATCCCTGTTAAGTCTGGAGATGCAGTTTATAACCTCCTCTGCAGCTATGGGGTCCAGCTGTGATATAGGCTCATCAAATATTATTATTTCAGGATCCATTGCTATTACAGAGCCAATTGCCAGCTTCTGCTTTTCACCACCTGATATATTCATGGTGGACCTTTCTTTTATATTCTGCAGATTAAGGAAGGATATGACCTCTGAAACATTTCTTTTCATCTTTTTCATGTCTGTATTAAGGTTTTCCAAACCAAATGCCAGCTCTCTTTCAACGTCCTGGAGAACTATCTGTTTCTCCGGGTGCTGATATACCATTCCAACTCTTGATGCAATATCCCTGCGGCTGCTATCTCTAAGTTTTTTTCCCCACAGGTATACTTCACCGCTAATCTTTCCTCCATAGTAATCAGGAACCAGCTTGTTAATAAGCCTAAGAAGAGTGGACTTCCCACAGCCCGAGGGTCCTGCAAGAAGCAAAAGCTCCCCCTGCTTTATTGAAAGATTTATGTTCTCAATAGAAGGCCTGCTGCTTTCAGGATACCAATAGGTCACATTTTCAATTTTTACTGCTTCCATGCTTCCACCTCCAATTGACTGCTGCAGGTATCCCTCCAAGTACTACATAAGCCAAAGCTATAAATGATAATTGTCTAAAAGGGTTATCTATATTCGGATAATAGTTCATTGAATTGTTCCCCCCAGCTTGTATTACAGTAAACAGAATTAACTCTAACAGAAATAATATTGTAAATGCAATGTCCACCCTAGACAAGCTTTCCTTAAAATATGTACTTCTTTTGCCTGAACCATAACCCCTGGAGTACATTGATTCAGCCATATCGCCTGCATCCTCAAGACATCCCATAAAAAGTATGGTAACGACATTCCCCTGATTCTTCATTCTCTTTAGAAACTTTTTTTCCTTTATGCTGCTGCCCCTTATCATCTCTGCATCTATGATACATCTGCAGGAATTAAGTATCAGTGGAAAAAGCCTTAGGGTCATGCTCATAAGCAGGGCAGATTTTCCCATGAACTTTGAAAAAAAGCTGAAGGTTCTGTCCGGATGCAGAATCATATTAGAAAGGCCTATCACCAATGTTATTCCGTATAGCCTAAGAGCCATAGCAACCCCATATACTAAAGCTTCAAGGGTAACATAAAGCCTGATATCCTTAACATACAGCAGCACAGTGTTTCCGTTATGGTTTACCAGTGGATTTGCAATAATTATAAAAATTGCCGCTACTAAAAGGTATTTGGTGATTCCAAAAACCTGATTTAAGCATCCATCAAGATATGAGAGCAGCGTCACCCATCCAATAAGTATAGCAATATATATGGGATTGTTAAGAAGCAGCATGCTTCCCCCATAAAATACTATCAGCATAAGGGCTACAGCAGGATGGAGCCTTTGCAGGAATGTATTCCTATTTGTATAAAAAACCATTATTATCTCTCCTACAATCCTTCCCCATGTATATTCATCATGGGACTATTACCTAAATAGGCATAAAAAATAAGGCTCTAAAAGGGCCTCATTATCAAATAATGCATACCCCTCCCTCCGAAGGTAACATAGGACAATCTGGCAGGTTTCCTGGCTTGCGCTTAAGCTTACTCCCTAGCCTTCCCTTTAGGTGGCTATTTAGGTTTCATAACGCATACAGTAGCGGGGGCTGCAACGGATTCCAACCGTTTTCCCTTTTACCCCTATAGTAGGGCACCAAAATGTCTGCTTTTTTAATTTTTTCTTTTTATATTATAACATTTACAAGTCATGCATTCAATTTTTGTAACATAATAATAATTCTTTAATATCATTATATGAATTACAACACTATGGCATAATTCATTTAACCTTACTGGATAGACGTCCTTAATGCTTTATTTATTATATTTTAGTCTATTACATTTATTTAATTTATATTCCCACATTATATTACTCTTGTAATCACTATGTATATAGAGTATTATAATTATGAAATAAATATAATGTCGCTAGGGGAGCGTTAGCTGAGAGGAAGATTTTAGATCTTCGACCCTCTGAACTTGAATTGGGTAATTCCAACGAAGGGAAGCATAAGTACCCTTCTCCTATATTTGCGACAAAGGAGGAGTTTTTTTATGTCTATTTTCAATTACTTAAAGGATGTGTTCTCAGAGGTATCTGATATATCCATCCAGTCTTGGGCCTGCATGATAGGTCTCATTGCAGCTGCGCTGCTTTTATCAAGGGTATTCTCCAAGAAAAAAAGGATTAACACAAGGACCTTAACCTATGGAAGCATATGCATCGCCTTATCCTTTATTCTTTCCTATATAAAGTTCTACCATTGGCCTCAAGGAGGCTCCATAACAGCAGGAAGCATGCTGCCACTCATTATATTTGCATTTATATTCGGGCCTGTCCCTGGAATACTGGCAGGAATGGTTTATGGAATGCTCCAGCTTATACAGGACCCATATATACTACAGATTGTACAGGTTATCTTTGATTATCCTCTGGCATTTGGTGCCATTGGTATTGCAGGCTATTTTAAAAACAATTTCACCTTTGCCGTTATAGCGGCAGGTTTAGGAAGACTATTCTTTGCATTCCTGTCAGGAATATTTTTCTTTACAAGCTATGCAACAGCAGCAGGCATGAATCCACTGGTATATTCCATAGCTGTAAATGGAACCAATATCGGTGTAGAGATAATAATATGTCTTGTAATAAGTGCCGTACCACAGCTTAGACCTGCCATAGCCCGAATAAAGCATCAGGCACTGGCAAACTGAGATTAAGTAAAAGCCCTGCAGTCTGTTTAAGCCTGCAGGTTTTTTTACTCATTATTCCTTTTTACAATAGTAACATATCTTTTAAAATCACCCTTGGAAACCTGACAGCAATCCATCATCTGGAATTTCATATCCATCAAAGCTGCTGACATGTCCTTTATGCTTACTATGATTACCTCATCTGCAATTCTTCCTGCACTTTCAACAATTCCCAGCTGCCTCTCCTCAGATGTTTCAGACATGATTCCATAGGGCAGGTCTATAATAGCCACATCATAATGTCCTTCAATTTCATGAATATTATTCTTGGCAACAACATCGGGATAGCCAAAATAGCTGAGGTTTTCTCTTGCACCCCTTACCACCTTGTAATTTATGTCACTGCCGATAATGTGGGCTCCCATAGATACCCCCTCAAGCACCACTGTGCCAATACCACAACAGGGATCAATGATTTTTCTTTCCAAATGTGGTCCTGCTGCAATATTTACTACTGCCCTGGCAAATATAGATGGTAAGGAGTTGCTATATTTCCTGGGCTTTTGGTCGTGCCTGTGCCATATACCACTACTCTTAAGATATTCCCCTAAGTACCATATACCATTAAGACAGGTGATACCAAGAATTATCTTGGGATTATGTACATCAGCCTGGCCTATAATCTCATAGCCTATTACATATTCTGCCCTTCTCTTTTCTTCAAAATCCAGTTTATCGATTACATCAGCATACTTAACCTTAAAGCTCTCAAAGCTTAAGCCCGCGCTGATAACATTATTCACAAGCTCCTCTAAGGAGTTTCCCTGAAGTATAATCCTGATGCAGTACTTTACAAAAGGACTCCTTTTTACATCCACATATTCATCTGTAAAAAGATATTTATCTGAGGGCTGGCTTCCAAAAAGATACCTTCCCTCAAGCATACAAAGCTGCTCATCTCCTGAGGTATATTTGAACTTATATAAGTACATCCTTTTACCTCCAGATACAATAATATAATCCTATTATAACAGACCCATCCCTTCCGTCAAAGGTACAGGGACTGTTAAGTTATTATTTTCTATCAAAGCATTTATTTTATAAAATAGCAAATAAAGCTTTCGCTCTCATCCTGGTCCAGCAGACTTTTTCCTCACTGCTATATTTTATAGATATCCTTTCTTTTTGCACAGTGATGTATCCCTGAAATCCTTGTACTTATTCACCTTATATATATTACAGCTTAACAACCTATACACTACTCAATAAAGATAACATTTAAAAGCCTCCTTACTATTGGTATTCATAAATAATTGACAACAGTAGGAGGCTGCATATATTTATTCTTCTGCTTCTCTAAATCTTCCTTCCCCTGCTTAAAATCACGTTACGTTTAGCATTTTGATAAGTAATTGTAAAATATAATCCATATAGAGAAATCAGTACAATGGCTATTACTACTGAATTGTAAATTGCAGTGCTGAACATTTTCTCAAAGCCAATTAATGTAAAAAGTCTTCCGCTGACAATTCCAGTAAGAATACCCACTAATACTGGTAGAATAAACGGTAATATAAAAAAAGCAAAAATCTGATAAAATAAAGTCTGACATTGTCCTCTCTCATCTACCCCTATCTGATTGAGCACTTCATAGCGCCATCTATCATTTTGTACACTGGACAATGTTTTCAAGGAAAGCATTGCAAGAGCCATACATATAAACACAGTCGCAGCAAACATCATTCCAACTGCCAGAACACCAGCCCTGGAATTTAAATCAAGTCTTGCATACTCACGTATACGATAGCTGCAGCGTTCGATACTATATCCTTGTTTAGTCATAACATCATAAGTAAGCCTTTCCTTAAGCTCTGCTGCATCAAACTTCTTTTTGCTCAGCTGGTATACCACACACTGCTCTTTAGTTTTCATTCCCTCTGCTGCTTCGTCAGGAATTACGGCATAAAAGAATTCGTTATTAAAAACAGGCACAGCCTTCGTTATACCTGCAAATGTATAGGTTCTTCCATTAAGCTCAGGCTCTATACCCTGAAAATCCTTTTCGTCTACACTGGAAGAGTTATTGATAATAAGATACCGATTTTCAAGATTTATTTTCTCAAATCCTGCTCTCTCAAGGAGGTCGTTGAAATCACTTAGTGAAATATATATATCTACATATTCATCATACTGGCATTCACTTAAAGCTGTTCCAAGAGTATCCTCCCCACTGGTCAAGAGTCGGAACTCCTTTGCATTTGCTATATTGCTATATTCATTTATTATCTTTTCACCTTGCTTTTTAGATATAGGCGAATTATCCTTGTCATCAAAATAGGCAGCAACATCAAATGGAAACGATTTTTCAAGTGTGTCTTTCATGCTGACTTTTACTAATAAAGAAACATTTGCCCCAATCACAGCAAAGGCTATAAGTACAGATAGCAGTCCCATCATTACCGAGTTAACACTCATTTTACCGGACAGCTGGCGTAGAATAAATACATTTGTTCCCTTAGAGCATATTCTTTTACTGCATAATAGCAGGCTCCCAAGGCTTTGTGCTAAACCCATATGAAATAAAAACATAAATACTGCCAGTATAAGCAGCCAAACGAAAATTACATTATCATAAGTAGGGTCTCCCAATAGAGAGCGCCTGAAAAACTCATATTCCTTTATTCCACAAAAAACAATAGCAATAAACGAAGTGATAGTTATAGCTACCCAAAGCAGCATATGCCTGGCTGACTTTTCCTGTTTTTCTCCATGAAGCAGACTGTTAATGCTAACACGTCCAAGGTATACTACTGATGTCAGGGAAGAGATGATAAACATACCAATGCATATGACAAGGGTTACAGCAAGCCCCTTTGATGAATATGCAGAAAGCTCAATATCCATTTCCATCAGCTTCATTAGCAATGCCATTAGCCCCTGATAAATAAGCAAGCCTCCTGCAATGCCCGCCCCAAGTGCCATTGTTGATATAATCATAGTTTCACATAAAAACAATGTTAATATGTTTTTTCTGGTCATACCCAAAGTCATATACATACCGAATTCTCTTGTACGGAGCCTAAGCATAAATGATGTAGCATATCCCAGAACAAATGCAGTAACAGCAGCTACGAAGCCCGATACAGACAGAAGTATAGTGTCAAGCGAGCTGATACTCTCCGCAAGCTTTTGAAGCTGGCTGCTGTAAATAACATTACATATTGAAAACAGCATAGCTACGGAAAATGCTACTGTAACAAAGTAAATTAGGTAATTGCCTACCTGACGCCTCACATTACGTATAGCCAGCTTAGCGAACATCCCCCTCACCTCCCAGAGCCGCCATGGTACTCAGTATCTCATGGTACATGGCATTTCGGTCCCTCTGCCCACGCACAAGCTCATTCCATAACCTTCCATCCTTAAGGAATAGAATACGTGAAGCATAAGAACCTACCACAGCATCATGGGTAACCATTAGTATGGTGGACAAAAGCTCTCTGTTCATCATTGAAAGAGTTTTCATAAGAAGCTTTGAATTTGCACTGTCTAACGCTCCTGTAGGCTCATCTGCAAGTATAAGGTCTGGCTTTGTTATAAGCGCCCTTGCGCAGGCTGCTCTCTGACGTTGTCCTCCTGACAGCTCCATGGGGAACTTATTCAGCTGATCCTCAATGCCTAGCTTTTGTGCTACATCAAGCAGCTGTCTTTCACTTTCCTTAAAGCTGACTCTGCGTAGATTTAATGGAAGAGTAATATTTTCACCTATTGATAGTGTGTCCAGCAAATTATATTCTTGAAATATAAAGCCTAGCCTATCCCTTCTGAAAACCGCCATTTCAGCGTCATTCATTTGAGAAACGTCCTTATTACTTATGGTAATGCTTCCAGAGCTGACCCTGTCAATGGTTGAAATAGCATTCAAAAGCGTACTCTTACCTGAACCTGACGCACCCATAATCGCAGTAAAATCTCCCTGTTCCACAGAAAAGCTTACTCCATCAATGGCTTTAGTCACATTACTTCTGCTTCCATAATATTTTGTTACATCATGTAACTCTAATATTTTATTCAAAATTAACACCTCCATCATGAAACCTATTCTATAGCAGTTAGCCTTCTTTTGGTATAACGCCAGCTTTCAGTTTCCTTACAGTTTTGTAAGACTCCGAAATGTCAGTGTTATACGTGTATACTCGCCTTTCCTTGACTGAATATTATACCCAATATTCAGCTGATGGCAAAGCTGGCTTACTATATATAGTCCCATACCGGTGCTGCTTCCACTGTTTCTCCATTGTTCTCCTGTAAAGCCCCTATCAGTTACGCGGGAAAGCTCGTGGGCAGGGATACCAGGTCCATTATCCTCTACAATTACCGCACCCTCATCTGCCACGATTTTTATTTGACAACCCTTACAATACTTTACACAGTTTATAAATAGCTGCTTAAGTATGAATTCAAAAAGCTTTGCATCTGTTGGTGCTATAAAATCACCTTCTACTACAATACTGATTCCTGATGCAATAAGAAGCTCCATTTCATCGTGAACAGCCCTGTCAATCACTTTCCTTACAGAGATATTAGAAATCTGCAGATCCTTCTCAGTACTCCTCAATCGGGCATAATATAAAATACTCTCAGTAATATTATCAGCCCTTTTCAGCTCCTGTCTGAGTCTGCGTTCATCTCCTCCATTTGCCAGAATAAGCGAGCATGCTGTAAGCGGAGTCTTGATTTCATGCACCCATCCTTCCACATAATCATAGTATTCCTGCTTTTCTCTCTGCTCCTTCTTTACTGCTCCAATGGCCGATGAGGATATCTGCCTCATAATATAAAAATATTTCTCCTCAATGGGAGAAACCGGACGCTCTAACAGCTCTCCAAGCAGGTATTTATCCTGTAATCCTGCCAACATGTTTTGAATATCCTTAAGCCTTTTATTAACAACATGCCAGCCAGTAAAAAACCATACAATAGCTACAGTAAATTCACCTGAAAATAAAAGCAGTATAAATCCAGGGTCTACATCTGCAAAGAGCATTATTATGAACAAGTAAATCGAAAGCATGACACAATAAAGCAAGGCTATAAGCTTTGACTTTATATATACCCTAAAGCTCATAAGCGGTACCCCACTCCTCGTACAGTACGTATAAAGCTTTCTCCTCCGATGCAGGAAAGCTTCTCCCTAAGCCTGCTAATGTTCACATATAAAGTGTTCTCATCTATGTACATACTGTTTGACCATAGGTCTTCAATGATTTCATCCCTGGTACAAAGCTCCCTGTTCATAAGTACATACAATATGCGGGCCTCGTTTTTTGTAAGCTCTATGGATTCGCCTTCATATTCAACCTTGAGTTCAATTAGCTTAAGGCTGAGTCCTTTATATGAAAATACAGAAGGAGGAACACGTTTCAAAAGCCTTGCTATTCTAGCCAGCAGCACAGATGAATTATATGGCTTGCGTATAAAGTCATCTCCTCCAACCCCAAAAGCAATAAGCTCATCCTCAGGAGTATCCCTGGCTGTAAGAAATATTACTGGTATATTTGAGCTTTCACGGATCTTACGGCATATTGTAAAGCCGCTCTCCCCTGGAAGGTTTACATCAAGAAGTGCCAGCTCACAAGGCAGTTCATTTACTGGAATGTAACCATTTGAGCGAAGAAGCGTATATAATTCCGTTCTTATGCTTTCATCATCCTCAACTATGAGTATTCTATCCATTTTTTCACCTACTTACATAAAATAAGAGTCACTTAATTACTTGACCTATACTTATTGAGTTTTTATACCACATGCTTATTGTAATATACAGAAGTAGAAAAATCCATATA
>JAEZLD010000191.1 GCA_023415335.1 Bacillota bacterium
CAGAAGCAATAGTAACAGGCTGCCTTGCAGGCTATAATGCAGCAAGACTTGGTGCTGGTAGGTCTCCTGAGGTACTACCAGAGGACCTGGCTGTAGGAGACATTATAGCCTATGAAAACAGTATGAAGGAAACCTCTGACGGAATTACCCAAAGATATACATTTGCAGGAGCGGGATATTTTAAGCATATGAAGGAAAAAGGGCTGTATACTACAGACAGGGAATATATATATAATAAAATACAGCACATGGGTATGAAGGACTTCTTCAACAAAAGAATTCTGTAATTAAAGCAGGGCTTCGCCCTGCTTTACATAACCTTATATGGTATAATTTATATTAAGGAGGGATATTACGGATATGATAGTCAAAGTATATCTAATCCTTCAGCTGGTATTATTCCTTGTTCAATTATTCTTTTCCTTTAAGAGCAATATGAACCTTAAGGATAAAAGAAGAGTTATATATTTAAGGCACTCATTGGATATTACATTTATTTTTGGAGGAGTACTGCTTATGAAGCAGTTTCCTGGAAGATACTCCTATCTTATAATGGTTGGAATACTATTTTCGGTTTTAGGGGATGTCATAATGTCTGAGGCCATAAAGCTTAAAAATCGTCTGCCTTTGGGTATGGCAAGCTTTGCTGTAACACATTTTTTCTACATTTCTGCATTTGGTAGTCTTACAGAATCCTATGGCAAAAGCTTATGCGGCTTTCTGCCATATACAATAGGTTCATATCTGATCATAACCTCAGCTATTTTCATACGCTTTGTAAGACGCCCTGAAAACGGAATTCTTTTAAATAACGGAGGGTTTGTATATGGGTTTATTGTAAGCCTTATGGCAGCATTTGGCGGAGCAGCAGCCTTAACCATTGGTGGTGTATGGAGTATTTTAGGCCCAGCCACTGGACTGTTCCTGCTTTCTGATGCAATAATAGCCCTTACAGAAATAGGCGGTCATAAAATACCTTTAGCAGGCTGGGTAATCTGGGCGACCTATTCCGCTGCACAAATAGGAATAATATGCGTTGGACTGCTTTAAGAGAAGTTATATTAATTTACCATTTATACAATTTTTATGTCGGAGTTGATAAAGATGAAAAAAAAGAAAAAAAGGAAGAGACTTCTTCTGATTATACCATCTATAGTAGTTGTTCTCATCCTGATAGTTGCGGCAGTAGGATACATAGCATTCCATGATGTATTAAAAGCCTCCGATACTGTAAGGAAGCTTGAGGACAATTTATGGTATATGGAATATGCCGGTGACTATGGATTTGAGAATTTTCTGAAGCACGGAGGGGCCTCCTCTGATGAGGAGATGGCCAGATATATTACCAGGTTTCTGACTAAAGGTTTTTACAGTAACAACGCGCAGTCTGAGAAACTGTCATTTGCCTGCAGTACCATAGCCGCAAAAACAAAGGATGGAGACTATGTTTGTGGGAGGAACTTTGACTGGGAGGAATGTAAGGGTATAGTAGTTCATACAAAGCCGGAGGGAGGCTATGAATCCATTTCAACAGCCAACCTTGATTTCATAGGATTTGGGGAGTATTATGTACCTGATGAGGGCATTCAGAACAAGCTAATGACGCTGGCGGCGGTTTACGTGCCTTTAGATGGAATGAATGAAAAGGGCTTATGTGTTGCTGACCTTGTTGTAGGGGAGGAGGATATGGGAGAAACCCACCAGTCTACAAACAAGCCTAATCTTACCACAGTATCTGCTATTCGTATGCTTCTTGACCATGCTGCAGATGTTAATGAAGCAGTGGAGCTTTTAAAACAGTATGATATGAATTCCTCTGCAGGCATGATGCATCACCTTTCTATATCAGATGCCAGGGGAAATTCTGTGGTGGTGGAGTACATTAATAACGTAATGCATGTTACGGACACCCAGCAGGTAACAAACTTCTATCTTACTGCTGGAGAAGCTTATGGCATAGGAGGAGACTCAGCTATGTCATTTGAAAGGTATAATATGCTGCATGATATATACGGGGACGCAAATGGAATAATGTCAACAGCTGATATTAAATCTGCACTCAAGGCTGTAAGCTGCGGCACCTTAAATAGAGGAAGGACACAATGGTCCATTGTTTATAACAAAAGTAGATTGTCATTGGATTTTTATTTTAAAGAACAGTATGATTCTCCATATAATTTTATAATAAAGTAAGTAATCAGTCTTGTAGACTAATATGTAAGAAAAACCCTGCCTGAGAATAAAAATTCTAAGGCAGGGTTTTTTTATGCTTTTAAGCCGGATAAAATTAAATATTATTCCTCTTTCTGATCCTGGGGCTGTGTCCTATGAGCCTCTTCTTCCTCAAGCTTACGGTAGGCTACCTTTCCAACAAGAGTTTTTGGAAGCTCATTTCTAAATTCTATATCATAGGGCATTGCATATCTAGCAATATTCTTTCTGCAATAATCAAAAAGCTCCTGTTTTGTTTCATCATTTGCAGGTATTCCAGGCTTTAGCATTATAAATGCCTTTACCTTCTGCATCTTATATGAATCAGGGATGCCTATGATGCAGCTCATCTGCACCTTATCATGTGCATCAAGAATATTTTCCAGCTGAGCAGGATAAATATTATAGCCAGAGGATATAATCATTCGCTTTGCGCGTCCCCTGAAATATATAAAGCCTTGTTCATCCATGGTTCCCAAGTCCCCTGTATATACCCAGGTAAGGCCATCTGCATGGGTTTTAAGAGTCTGGGCTGTATCATCAGGATGATTCATGTATTCCTTCATTACAGTAGGTCCGGCCAGCAGGATTTCTCCTTCCTCTCCATAAGGAAGCACCTCATCAGTACCTGGTTTGACAATTTTAATATAGGTATCTGGGAATGGAAGTCCTATGCTGCCTTCCTTGAACATATGTGGAGGAGTGAGGCAGCAGGCAGTTACAGTTTCAGTTGTACCATAGCCCTCACGTACCTGTATAACAGATTTATGGTCATAAAGGAATTGATCTATTTTTTTCTTAAGCTCAACCGATAAAGAATCTCCTCCTGAGAAAACTCCCTTTAGGCTGCTTAAGTCAGTACCTTCCATATACGGTATTCTTAGTAATGCCTCATAGAGGGTGGGAACACCGGCAATGAAATTACATTTGTACTTAACAATGAGTTTTCCATAGCTCTTAGCTGTAAACCTTGGAACAAGTATGCAGCGCCCTCCCTGGGAAAGCATAGTGTGAATACATACTCCAAGTCCAAAACCATGGAAAAGAGGCATTGCAGCAAGCATTTTATCACCTGGCCGGAACATTGGGTTAGCTGCTATAACCTGCTGCCCAAGAGCATTAAAGTTCTTATTAGTCAACACAATACCCTTTGTTGTTCCTGTAGTACCCCCAGAATAGAGTATAACAGCAGGGTCATCACCAATGCGATTTACCTTATACCTGAAAAAGCATGACTTGCCAAGCTTCATAAAATCATTCCACATAATTACAGGGGCATCTGAGGGTATCTTTTTTATTTTTCTTCCCTCAGTAAGCATATAGCCCGCCTTTACTGGCTTTGACAGTTCATCCTTGACCCTGGCTATGACTATGTTGACAACCTTAGTATTGTGACGTACATTTTCAAATTTATTATAGAACTGGTCAAGGGTAATAGCTGTAATGCTTTGAGATTCATTAAGATAAAATTCTATCTCTTTTTCAGCAGAAAGGGGATGAATCATGTTTGCTATGCCTCCTACCAGATTTACGGCATAGAACATATAAATAGCTTGAGGACAGTTAGGCATTGCAATTGTAACCTTGTCGCCTTCTCTTACGCCTATTGTTTTAAGAGACTTAGCGCATTGTTCTACTTCATGCACCAATTTTCTATATGTAGTAGATTTCCCCATAAAGTCAAAGGCAATGTTGTCAGGAAATTTTCCTGCAATGGCTTCTACAGCCTCAAACATCGATCCTTCAAAATAGTCGATGTGAGAGGGTACTTCTCCTAGATAGTTAATCCAAGGGGTTTGTACTTTGATACTACTTTCCATATTATTAATCCACCTTTTCATCTGCCTCTTCCATCAAAAAATATAAATGACAGGAGGCATTATATTAGATATAATAATTTCGTTGTGTTAAGGCTTGTACAATTATTGAGAAGTATTATACTGTGTTAAAGCCTGTTCTGATAAGGTACGGCAAATTATTATATAAATGGTTTAAATATATAAAAAGCCTACACACATCATCAATTATACACTATATGTTAAGAATTGTACAAAATAATCAACAAATGTATCTGATGGTAAATTGTAGCATAATATGGACCACATATTTTTGATTTCATCATAACAAATCTGATATAATAGCCATGACATATAAATTCAGATTAATAATGTAATTTGGATTATATTGTTTTTATCTAATATTCAACTTTTTTATCTGTAGGTATGTTTATATGCTGCATGGAAAGGAGGTTTAGAAATGATGATATTTTATATGAATCCACTTCTTATTGCTGCAGCAGCAGTACCTGCTATTATACTTTTAATAAAGGTTTACAATGCTGATAAGGTAGAGCACGAGCCTCCAGGGGTACTTATTTCATTAATGATTTATGGCATCGTTGCCGCACTTATTGCCATATTTACAGAACGTTTAGGTATACTAATCCTAAAATCTATTGTTCCACCCTACACGGTATTTTATAATGTACTTTTATATTTTATTGTAGTGGCATTTTCTGAGGAGGGCTTTAAATATCTGCTTCTTAAAAGGAGAACATGGAGGGAGCCAGCATTCAATTATCAGTTTGATGCGGTAGTTTATGCTGTCTTTTTATCATTAGGGTTTGCTATGTGGGAAAATATGGGCTATGTTGCCATGTATGGATTATCAACTGCATTAGTACGTGCTGTAACTGCAATACCTGGGCATGCGTGCTTCGGAGTATTTATGGGCATGTGGTACGGGTTTGGAAAGAAATACGATAATGAAAGAAATGAGCGGGCATCAAAGGCCTGCCGTATTATGTCTTTTCTTCTTCCTGCCTTTATCCATGGTTGCTATGATTTTGCAGCAGCTATGGAGGGTGATGCATATGCATGGATTTTTATTGCATTCATATTAATTATGTTTATTATAGCCTTCCGTCTTATTAAGAAGCTTTCCTATAATGACAGATACATAGGCGGAGAATACCATCCTTTTATCTGACAATATTAGACAAATGAAGCGAGAACCAGTATAATAATATTTGAAACAATTTTCTAAAGGACATATAAAAAGGCAGTCTATGAACAGATTTTAGTAACGGGCAAGAATGATAAGTGTTTATTGAGAACTGTTCCCGAAGGAGGAATATAATGGACAAGATATCGATGCGTAAGGAAATCATTAAAAAACGCAAAAGTATTGATGAAGGCATCAGGAAGGGGTGGGATAGAAGCATATTACTTAAGGTGCTTTCTAGTGAGGAGTATATAAAATCCAAGGTGATTTTCATATATGTTAGCTATAATGGTGAGGTAGATACTGAAAAGCTTATAAAACAGGCATTATGTGATGGAAAGACCGTATGCGTACCAAGAGTAATATCAAAAGCAGAGGGAATGGAGGCTGTACCTATAAAAGACTTCGGTGAGCTTATAAGTGGAGCATATGGAATATTGGAGGCACCTAAAGCCTTTCCGTCTATAAACCCACAAAGCATTGACCTTGCAATTGTACCAGGTGTGGCCTTTGATAACGGAGGAGGAAGGCTTGGTTATGGAGGAGGCTTTTATGATAGATATCTGGCTTTAATGAGACAGGACTCTATCAGTACAGCGCTTGCATATAGCATTCAGATAGTAGATGACATACCAATGGAGCCTCAGGATAAAAGGGTATCTATGGTTATTTCTAATATTTAAAGTTTGGGAGTGATTTTATGTTTAATAAACAAAAAAGCAGTTATATTACATTAGGCATATTAGCAGTAATTGTATTAGTCTTTATGTATAATAAGACCATAGGCCTTATTCTTATGGCAATTTTTGCAGGCTACAAGAGCTATACATCAAGGGCAGCCATTATCACCCTGAAGGCCAACAAGGCTTTTTCCCAAAATAAGTTGGAGGAAAGCATGGCTTTATTTGAAAAGGCTTATCACACAAAGGGATGTACCTTTAAAGAAAAAAACATCTATGGATTTGTAAATCTGAAATATGGGGATATCAACATAGCCAATAAGGTTTTCACGGAGCTTATGTCTGAAAAGCTTGATGAAGCCAGTTTAAACATAGTGAAAAATAACTATGCCATGGTTTTATGGAAACAGGACAGATTAGATGAAGCTATAGATATTCTAAAGGAACTCTATAATAACTATAAGACAACAGCTCTTTATGGAACTCTCGGAGCTTTTCTTATTCAGAAAGGAAACCTAGAGGAAGCATATAGCATTATATTGGAGTCTTATGAATATGATAACAGCGATAACGTTATATTGGACAATCTAGGGCAGATTTATTACTTAAGAGGTGAAAACCAGAAGGCACTGGAGATATTTGAAAGGCTGCTGGAGGTAAAGCCTCATTTTCCTGAGGCATATTATGACTACGGGAAGGCACTTATGAAGGAAGGAAAATATAGTAAAGCCCTTGAGCTTTCAAAGGAAGCTCTGTCCAAGGAATTCAACAATCTTAGTACAATAACCAGGAACGACATTAATGAGCAGATAAAGCTGTTGGAAGAAAAAATACAATAATAAATAAAAGCTGTGGTTTTAATTCCGCAGCTTTTATTTATTTGTAAAAATAATAACAAAATATTTTATTATATTGTATAAGTGATGTTAAAAGTGGAAATATTACTAATGAAAGCTCAAGGAACCCACCTTGAGGTGGAAACATAAGTTTCCATAAACAGAACCCCCCATCCCCCTTTGGGGCCGGATTTTCCGGCCCTATTTTTACTGCTTTTATGGCAGTACCTCAACTGAGGATATACTGTAAACAGGAACCTTATCCTTATAGCTATTCAATGTCATTTTGATTTTATATGTCATACATTCTTTAAGCTCATTATAGGTCACTGCAGTTCTCATTATGTACGTGCATTCTGATGGCACCTCATACTTGGTATATTTAGCTTCATATAAGCTGCAGTCCAGATATTCACCTTTTACCAGTTTACTGGCATATTTAGAATCAATGTTAATTGTTGAGGCTTCAACATCTTCGTTTTCTACCAGCGTAAGCACTGATGCAATTGCATCCTTCCCAAGTGTAAGAGAAGAGGATGAGCTGTATGGAGCAAGCTTACCACCTGAAGCATCAAGATATGTAAGCTTTATTTCCTCTCCAACCTTATAGCCAAGTACTATAACAGGATGATCCTTAGATGGTTCCTTTAAGGTACCAAACATAGAATACCTGCCAGAGGTAATTCTCTTCATGGTGTCTGTAGCACTGTCATACTTAAAAATATGTAATATTGGACCCAAATCATCCCCAGACTGCAATATTACTTCATCCACATTATCTTTATTTACATCCTTAATAGAAACGCTCATGCTCCACCATTCCTTATTATATCCAAGAGATTTTATAGTAGGGTCAGGTTCAAGGGTGAAGCCTTTTCCATTACTTAGAACTACATTTACTGTATATTTACCTGTTTCCTCATCAGTGTATAATACAATGCTGTCATCTTTTCCATCATTGTTTAAATCTGCAGAGTACCTGTTCTGTGACGATGTGGTTCTTGAGCTGTCATTTTTTCTCAGATTAATAAAGAGAAGTATTGATGCTATTATTACAGCTACAATGACTACCGCCCAGATAAGCTGTTGTTTTTTTAGAACTAACACTTTCAGTTTCAAAATATCACCTCCAATAGATTATATGATGCATTTAAATAAAATATTTGCAGCATAATATTATAAGAGCTATTTTTTTATACTCTTTTCTTTTACCTTATGTTCTTTTTCCCAAACTAATAGTATAATAATTTTGTTGCATTACATTTATTAGTATGGAGGTGATAATAAGTGCGTAAAATATCGCATATATTGATAGTACTTCTTACTGTGGCATTAATATTTTCAAGCTGCAGTAAAACAAAGGATGATTCCTCGTCAAATAAAAGCACTGCAGATATAAAAATTGCAGTATTTTATAATGAGGATGAGCAGGGAAAGATATATAAAAAGCTTGCCAAGGCATACATGGAGGCTAATCCCGGCTCTAAGGTTGAGGTTGTTTATGGATACTCAAACAGAGAGGAAGTAAGCAAGGTATTATCAAAGGATGGTGGAATTGATGTAATAGGACTTTCAAGAAGCCAGCTTCTGGAATACTCTAAATCAGGTTATCTTGTTGATATTTCTTCATTATCAAAAGAGATGAACTACGAGAATACCTTGTATCCAATAAGCTTGTCTTATGGTACATACAATGGCAAGCTATATGGAATAGGGGACATGCCCATGACAGTTGAATGGTTCTATAACAAAAATATATTTAGTAAAAACAACCTGACTGAACCAAAGGACCTTAAAGAGTTACAATCAATATGTAAAACCCTTAAATCAAAGGGATTAATTCCTATAAGCCTGGGAGGAATGGATGGCTGGACAACAAGTCTTCTTTTAGGAGCCATTACATCGCAAACGGCTGGAGCCTCAGATTTAACTTCAGATTATGGTTCTGATAAGAAAGCATTTACTTCAATAAAAGGAATAAACGAAGGATTTGATATTCTTGGAAAGGTTTTTTCAAGCTGTATTGATGAAGACTGTGGAAAGATAAACTATACCAAAAGCGTAGAAGACTTTGTAAATGGGGATGCAGCAATATTGCCTGCACTGTCAACAGCTCAGGATACCATAGATGAAATGAAGTCTAAAGGCTTCAGCTATGGGGTATTTAAAAATGGAGTAGCCTTTAATGACAACCCAGAATCAATGTACAGTGCATCTGCAGGCCAGGTACTGTCCATTCCTCAGAATTCTTCAAAGCAGAAGGATGCTCAGGATTTTATTAAATTTGTTTTCAGTGATAAAGGGCAGAAGTACTTTACGGAACAGAAATATACTGCTTCATTAAAGAGTGTAAATAGTGGGGATAGTGATATGAATCAGATTATTCAGTCACATCTTGATGATACAAACAATGACTCCATTTTGTTTTATGATAACATAAGCCCTGATATGCTTGCCAATTTAGATTCTGTACTTGCAAATGTGGCTGATGGAATAACAGATGCAGAGAGTGCATGGAACAAAATACTAAGCATGACTTTTTCAAATTGATAAAATAAATGCAAGAGAGCATTAATTGCTTCTCTTGCATTTGTTGCATATTCCGTAAAAATAAAGCTTATGGGACTGTATGGTGTAATCACTATCCCTCGCAGCAATTTCATTTAGAAAACTAAAATCTTCACATATAATATCATCAACTCTACCACAGCTTAAACACATAATGTGAGGGTGGGTTTCAACGTTTGCATCATATCTGAAATTATCCTCTCCTGCATTTAACTCCTGTACCATTCTAATATCCACAAGAGTTCTTAGTGTCTTATAAACAGTTGCCAAACTTAGCATTGGGTAGTCGTCCTTTAACTCATTGTATATGGTTTCAGCTGATGGATGCTCATTAGTAGAGCAGAGGAATTTATATATTGCATATCTCTGGGGTGTGACCTTAAGGTTCTTTTCCTTAAATATACTCCTCATATTATCCATATAATCACCTCCAAAGGAAAATCATTCTCTATTAATAGTTTATGTGTTTTACGATAAATTGTCAATAAAAATAGACAGGTTGATACCTGTCTATTTTGAATATTTATAACATTTCAAGTCTGGCCTGCTGAAGCTTCTTGTTTGTTTCCTGTAACAGTGCCTGGAGTTCACTGATATCACCTTTTTCAAGAATGATATTAAATCTGTTTTGTATGTCAGAAGCCTCAGAGATTTTACCTAATGATGATAGGGTAACCAGATTATCTAAGATATCAGATATAGTATTTGACTTAAGTTCAAATAACTTTTGCGCATCAATTATGTCAACTTTTATTTCAGACATTTCTTTATCCAGCAGGAAGGCAAGCTCTCCCGATATTTTAAGCCGCTGCTTTATGTTTTCAGGTATATCCTGTTTATACTTATAATTTAAGGAGTGTTCCACAGTAGCCCAAAAATTCATGGCTAAAGTCCTTACCTGTATTTCAGCAAGCACTTCAATTTCTCCATTCTTTGTCTGTACAGGATACTTAATTATTATATGATAGCTTCTATAACCACTTTCCTTTTGATTTTTTACATAATCCTTTTCATATACTATTTTCAGGTCGCGCCCATCCCTTTGGTGTATGATTCCTGATACTTTATATATGTCTTCTACGAATTGACACATAATTCTGATTCCGGCAATATCTTCAATTCCCTCTGATATACGGTTAAGAGGTATATCCAGCTTTCTTGCCTTTTCAAGTATGCTTGATATTTCCTTTACCCTTCCTGTTACAAATTCAATTGGGGAGTACTCATCCTGGTCCCTATATTGTTTTCTTATACTTTTAAATTTAATCTTAAGCTCCTCAACGGCCTGCTCGTAAGGGATGAGAAACTCTTTCCAATCATTTATCTGCATCCTCCCTCACGCTCCTTTCCGTATTTATTTTATCAGAAATAATATTAACTTTAAATAAAAAGTTGTTGTTAATTATAGAAAAGCCTTCATACTGTCTGATAAGGCCTGATTCTTTTAAGCAGAGGCAGGC
Organism: Bacillota bacterium; assembly: GCA_023415335.1. Lineage (GTDB taxonomy): Bacteria > Bacillota > Clostridia > Clostridiales > Caloramatoraceae > JAEZLD01. The sequence continues at coordinate 10,759 of JAEZLD010000191.1, forward strand.
TCACGTTGGAAATATAAAATGAGTGTTTTTCCCCTGCTTTAATTACTATTCATTTACAGCCATATTACTACCTGTTAGGGTTCACCTTATTCTCAGTTCCTTTAAAAAGTCTGCTAATGTTTAACCTATGCTTGTATGTAATAACAGCTGCTCCTAGCAGAAGCATCACAAAGTACAAATCAAATCCATAGTATATAAGAAATACAAACGATGACATAAAACAGGATATTATTGAAGCAAGAGATACATAATTCAAGGTATGCTTTAGTATCTTCCAGATAACTATCATACCAATACCAATTAAAGGGTTAAGAGCAGTAATAGTTCCAAAAAAGCATGCAACACCCTTTCCACCCTTAAGCTTTAAAAAAATAGAATAGCAATGCCCCAAAGTTCCGGCAAAGCCGACAATTGCCCCCATATTGATTCCAATATAATGAGTGGCAATAAATGTAGGTATGAATACCTTTAGTACGTCGACAGCTTCAACTATCAACCCTGGAATTGTGCCCAAAACCCGCGTGGCATTGGTTCCCCCTATATTTTTTGAGCCATATTCCCTTATATCCTTTTTGTAAAATATCTTACCTATGACAAGTCCGGTTGGAAAGGAACCCATCAAATAAGATAAAATGGAGAATAAAAAAGTATCCATATCTATCTCCCTTCATTATGCGTGCCCAACAAGCCTTACCTTATATTAATAGTCATGATTGCTTGGGCCATTATTGCTTCCGTATATTATTGTACATTTATTTTTAAAAATTGTACAATGTATAGTTTAAAATTTTTAAAAACAATAGTAAAATATAAGCAAGAGAGGTGAGTAAAATGACAAAACCATTTATTGGAGTAACCAGTGACTATAAGATTTCTGAAACAGGTGTTTCTCTTGGAGAAGAACGATATTATGTGCCCAAAAACTATATCGATGCAGTGGTAGAGGCAGGGGGAGTTCCTGTTATAATTCCTATACTAAACTGTGAAGAAGATATTCTGAAGATAATGGATTCTCTTGACGGAATCATCCTCTCAGGAGGTTTCGATGTAAATCCTATATATTATGGAGAAGAGCCATCAGCTAACGTAGGTTTTACATATTCTCCCAGAGATATTTGTGAGCTTTTCATAGTAAAAGCAGCTATAGAAAAGGATATGCCAATACTCGGTATAAGCAGAGGACAGCAGATAATGACAGTTGCTTTTGGAGGAACTCTGTATCAAGACATAAGCCAGAATTCTAAAACAGTAATTAATCATGTTCAGAGAGCAGGCATTAATGATATAGGTCATTTTGTGGATATTAAGCCTGGTACAAAGCTTCATAAAATCTTTGGAACAGACAGACTTCTTGTAAACAGCTTCCATCATCAGGCAGCGCAAAATATACCTAAAAACTTTATTGTAAGTGCTGTTTCATCGGATGGAATAATAGAAGCCATAGAGCATGAAACCAAACCCATTATGGCAATACAATGGCACGCAGAGCTAATGATTAGAAACCACCCAGTAATGCTGAGGATATTTAAACACTTCGTACAGACATGTAGCGATTATGACACTAAATAAAATAATAAAATTAAAAAGTGAAAACAAACAGAAACCTGCCTTGATTTAGAAGGCAGGTTTCTGCTTGTAAAAGGAGCCTGAAGAATATTATATTTCTTTTTTATTTAACATGAAGGATTCAATTGAGCAGGCAAAGTCATAGGCCTTATCTTCAATTCCAGAAACCTTAAGTACGCTGAAGGGGTCATTTGCAGTTGCATACAGTGCAAAGGAAGGAGGCAGGCAAAAGCCCTTATTGATCACCAGAGAACCCATTAGCTGCCTGGCTACAGTGTCTCCTCCAGAATTCCCTGATACAATAACTGCATATATAGCTTTATTATAGAAGCTTACTTTTCTGTAAAGAGCTGTTAGCCTGTTTATTACTGCTGTCAGGTTGGCAGATAATGCATCATTATAATTTGGGCATATCCATATAATAGCATTGGCAGACTCTATGGCGGGATATATATCCTCAACCATTGCTCCTCCATAAAAGCATCTATGCTGATTGCTAAAATGTATGCACGTTGTGAAGGAGCATCCCTTGCAGTCGATAATCGAACCGTTTTCTACGTGAAGCTCTTGGATGCTACAGTTTTTAAGGTTGTTCTTTACAAGATTCCAAAGTAGAAGTGTATTGGAGGTTTTTCTTTCACTGGCATGAAGGGCAAGTATTCTAGGCTTATTGTCAGAGCATTCAATCTTAAAAGGTTTAAATAGTCTTTCTCCAAGGCTTAAACACCTGACAATGCAGATATCCTCAAGAGACATATAAATGGTCTTCTGCCAGGTAAGGTAGTTATCTAGTTTTCCAGTAGCTTCAGCAATAGGATGAGCAGCAAAGCAGCAACCCTCAAGGTTAGAGTTTAGAATAACCCATTGAGCAAAGGATTTGGTATAAAGCTGAGTACTGCTATGTACGAGCACAGCTCCTCTTGAACCCTCCAATGTATTTCCATCCTTTTGTCTGAGGCTTGATATCATGCTTGTAATAGTATCACATATACCAGCCATATTAAGCTCACAGGCAAACACGACATAACTGTTCTTTAGGTCTGGAAGGTCTTTTTCATTATTAATAAAAACTGCAGCTCTTTTCCCCAATAGGCTATTCACCATATTGACAAGCAAAGGGGAGGGATGAGCAGAAATCAGAACATATATCTTTTTCATCGAGTAGCCCCCAGTAAGCCCCATAATCCCTGTATCCTTTCCAGCAGCACCTGTGGCAGATGTAATCTTTCCAGCTCAGTTCCTGATTGGTGCAGCCTGTTTCTACAACCTATGAAGGCACCTCCTAAAAAAACAGAGCTATAATGCCAGTCGCCTTCTATAAGTGCTATTATTGACAATGCACCTGAAGACATTGCAGGAGCCATATAGGGTTTATAGCCAATTTCCCTTACCTTTAGGTTGGCCCTTTCAACCATCCTAGTCAGTCTTTGTGATTTTTCTTGGTCATATCTTGGCACACTATCTGCAATAATAAGACCATGACCATGAGGCCCAAATGCTCGACCCTCTATGGCATATTGGGAAAATTCACTAATCCTGCTGCTATAGTACAGGGCTCTGGCATTCATGACACCTAACCCAAAGCCTCTTATCTGTTCTGGAGCAAGTCCATTATAATCAAAGCTGCCATCGCGTCCTGTATTACTGGTTTTAAAGGCGTGGGCACATAGCTGGTCCACAGGGTCAGACATTACTGCAAATATTCCTTTAAAGCCTGTCTTCCTGGCTTTTTTTGCATATAGCTCAATTATTTTAGAGTTAGCATTAAGCTGTGTAAGCCTTACATCCTTATTTTCGGCTCCTACAGGAGGCACCCCTGCGGTAACTGCAAATATAAATATGTCACATTCAAAAAGATTTTTTTCGTCTAATATTTCCACCTTGGGGAAATTACTGCTGAAGGAAGGACCGTTCACCTGATTAAGCTCATATTCATATCTCTTAAGCTTGTTTTCGTCCAGATCATATATTCCTATTGAAGCAATATTGCTTCCACCTAAAAGCCTTAGCCCAAGTGCAAGCGTTCCCCCTACATCTCCCATGCCTGCAATGTTTATCCTCCAGCTGTCTGGATGTACTGAAGAGAGTACATCCTTCCATGAAGGATAACATGGATTTAATGAAACAGCCTGGAGGTTTAATATTTTTTCTTTTAACCATAGGGCAGGCTCTGGATAAACCTCCCTTGGATAATCAAGAAGTGTTGAGTCTTCTTTTTTCAGGAAGAGCAGATCATTATTAGATATGGAAAAGCTTCTCCTGGAAATTGCCGGGTCAGAGGGGTTAACTACATAAACACTTCCTGCACAACATTGTGCCTCCGTTTCTGACGAGGTATCAAAGTCCTGCAGCTTATTCTGAGATAATATTATGGAACCGTTATATCTATAGTAATGCATATCTATCATCCTTTCTATTTATCTATACAAACCTCAAGCCTGCGAAGCATTTCAATATCATTTTCAATATAATGAGAGGGCATAAGGTTGAAATCATAATTCATGTCATTCCCATGATCTGGATATCTAGGAGACAGGAATATTTCTCCTAATGAAGAGAGTATAAGATTTCTTTCCTTAAGCTGCTCATACTCTGACTCCAATATTTTCAGTATTTCGTAGGAATTCTCAAGACAAACCATTGATAAATTAAATATGGATTTTTTTTGTGCATCCTTTATAAAAACCGGAGAGGTGTAGGGCAGTAGCATGTTTACAGATGGCAGCAGACTGCTTGACCTTATATTGTGCCTATCCACAGCATCTCCTCCTACAAAGGGGTAGAGTGCATTTTCATTAAACCATACCTTAAGCTTTGGTATATAATATGCACAGTCAATATCATAGCCGTTTATGTCCATAAGCTCTTTTCCCTTTCCTGACATAATTCCCACGATTATTTTCTGTATCTGTATAGCTTCACTATCCATCAATGGCCCTAGTGTTTTCATCCTATATCCCTTATGCATTATGTCATCAACCAATATAACAGGTCTGTTAAAGCTTTTTATGGTCTTAACCTGAAGATCAAGGGGCAGGTAACCAGGATAAGGTCCGATTTCATAATCTACTATACCTGGCTGGAATATTTTCTCCGTATGTAAAGCCTTTGTTACTGTATTTGGTATAATATATTTCTTCAGTGTGTTTCCAAAAGGCACACACATAGCTTTACCAAGGCTTCTTGGATAAGCAGTCTTATCAGGTACAGAGTTTTCATGACATATTTTTCTTATGAGAATCTCTAACATTACACCGGTGTCGATAGAAAGTACCAGCTGACCCGGATATAATCCAGTTATGGCCTTCTGCAGCCTTTTTCTACAGTTCATTATGCATTTAATAACCTTAAGGTTACTTCTAAAAGGTTCCTTTAAAGCTGTAAGTATGTCAAGATTAAGTACACAGGGTGAATTCATACTTACAGCATAAACCGGATTCTGGGAATTGCTTTCAGAAATAAGAGAGAAGCCCTGGGTTTCAAGTACATCCAGAGAGCCGTGTTTAAAGCCGTCAAGGTTATTTTTGTAAAGTGCATAATCATAATCTTTAGACATACAAGTAGCGAGGGTTTCAGTAAGCATTATCTGTGAAAACCTGTTTTCATCACAATAGGAAGCTATGTAAATACCATCTATGCATGCTATTCTCCCAATAGCAGTTTTTCTTATGTACTCTGTTACGGAGGTATCGCGAAATTCATTATAAAGCTCATTAGACCTTACCCAGTGAAATATGGAAAATCCAATTATTCTGTTATCAGCTCCAGTATCACTGATAACTATTAGCTTTGTACTATTTTTTAATGCAAGCTTCTTAAGAGCAGCATATCCTGATTCAGGACCTGTATATGCAAGGCTCCCCAAAAGCTTAAGCAAGTCATCCGTAGGCCCTTCATGCAGTTCTATTCTCATAGAAGGCTCCTTAATGGTGGATTTATACTGAGGCTCTCTTTTATACAATACCTTTTCATATATGAACTTCTGTACAAGGGGGTCTACCAGACTTGATATGTCCCTGTTCTCATCAATATAGCTTCTTATCTGGGTTGAGCTTATATCCTCATATTGTGGTGGAAGAGAAAGCATAATAACAGGGCCTTTTATATTTTCCAGCATGTGCTCTTTACCAGGGATACTTCCATCCCCATAAGCAGATGCTCTTTCAAATATTACATGTGGAAAATCCAGTATGCTGAAGCCTTCTTCTTTATTTAACCTATAAGCCGATGCATTTAGTATTACATCACTTCCTGCCACAATATATACCTGGGATTTAGGAAACATCCTTCTCATCTTTATCAAATCATAGCTGCTGGAGATATTAATAGGAATGTTGTCAGGAAATATGTAAGTATCAAGCTGGTCTGCAACGGACATGTTTATTATTTCCCTCCTAAGCTCATGAGGTAATGTGAGCTTAGACCATGAAAACTCATCCACAGCCATATATATTTCAAATCCAAGGCTGTGTATCTCGTTTGTTATTTCCTTGTGGCCAAGAGAGAATGGGTCAAAGGTTCCTGGAAAGAAGGCTACCTTTTCCGGGTATGGAATTTCAATTTTATTGTATAAAAAACAATAATCTGAAATAAATCTATATAGCTGTTTTAATGCTGATGCATTACAGAAAAAAGTAAGCTCATCCTTTGAGGCACTGCTAAAATATATAAGCAGCTTTTTTGCAATTAGCTTAAATATATGATATTTATGATTTATAGTTAGGGTAGTTGAACCAAATATATCTTTTCCTATTACACCTATTGCAGCTTGGCTTATTTTATGGTCATAATGGCTGAGTCCATTTAGAAGTGCTCCAAGAAGCTTTATGCGCCTGTTTTCCCACTGTCCCTCTGTCTCCTGATATCTGAGTTTGTAGTTAGAATAGTTTGCAATCACAATTCCTATGGTCTTTAAAATAAGTATATTTATTCTGGAATCTGACTGCTTTATTTTTAAAACCATATCATCTATTATCTCGTCTAACTCCACGGGTTGAAGGAAAAGCATTATTCTTCCAACATATGAAGGTATGTATTTAGCATATTGAAAGCCTTCAATTTCAAGCGCCCTTATAAGTTCTATGGCAACATCGTTCCTTTTTTCCATTGTAAGACAAGGGGCTATCTGTATAAGAGCTTCTCCGGCACGATTTCTTACACTTTCAGCAGCACTTACCTTAAGTATGTTGCAAAAATGCATAGCAGTGTAAAATCCATTACTGTCAGGATGCATTATAGCGTACTCAGTAAGCAGGTTAATCTGTGAGCGTTTTATACTCCATTCGGTGGCAGTTTTTAGATTGCTTAAAAATATGTTTTGCAGCTGGTCAAGGGTTATTTCATTATCTTCAGGCTGCATAGCGCTACAGGATGGAGAATAGTGAACCAGCTTTTTTATTTTCTCAGAAAGGAATTTTTCGACCAGACTTTCTGTTATAGGATATTTTTTGTTGAAAACAGATACTATTCTATCACACAAGTACAAATCATCACGTCGGGCTTCAAGAAGCTTTATACATGCTTCCATGGCTGATATCCTTAGCATTGGGGTACTGCAATTCATCATATCTATTACATACTGAAGCATGGGTTTAAATTCTTTGCAAAGTGAGTATGTGGAAAGAGCCCTTGCTGTTTCAATGAGGAAAAGCTGACTGTTTTTGCTTTCTGGTATTGAGGCCCCATAATATTGTGCAAGTGTTTTTAGAAAGCCTTCCTTAAGGTGAGGCTTGCAGTTTTGTATTGCAGAGGATGCCATTGTTCCAAGACTATACCCAATCCAAAGCTTATCTCTTAATATTATCCTACTATCTGGCATCAGAAAAAGCTGGAGATATTCGTTAAAAAGCTCCAAGCTATTTATATTAGGAGGATCAAGCTTTTGGTTCTCAGGTATATCTTTTCTGTATTCTTCATCAAAGGAGGCAATAAGCACTCCTATAAGATCAGCACATTGCATACGTATATCATCCTCAGGATTTATAAGCTCCTCATACAGAAACTTGAGGGTTATAAGCTTCTGCTTCTGAGTAAAATAAGCGGAGTATTCGTTATAAACCTGAAGATACTCCCTAAGCACCTTCCAATCCCTTTCTCCTCTGAGAAATTCCAATGATGCATTAAGTGAGGTTTCATTCCTTAACATATACATAATATTTATATTGTGGCTAATGGATGTATACTTGATATTATCCACAATCTCTGAGCCCTGCAAGAGAGAAAAGCTCTTATCACCCACCTTTAATGGAGTGTTACCTTTTGTTAATGGCTTGCTTTCTATATCAAGCACGACACCCAGGCTTTCCATATAGCCTTCAAAGTCCTGTAGCTTTGCATAAACCCTCTTATACCTGTTTAGCTTCTTTTCATCTAAATTGTCCAGCTTTCCCAGTATAATTTTGAATGAATCCTTAAGGCTGAATATATGCATAGCAGGAGCCTGCTCATTAACAATAAGATTCTTTACTCTGAAATCACAATAAATTAATACAAGAGATTCTATAGGCAGATTTTCCAGCTCTAAGTCCCATGTTGAGTGGTTTACGGCTATATGGCTTATATAGGATATACCATGCTTTCTAAACCACTGGTCAGTATAGTAGTAATGAAGATAGGGCACCCTTGAAGCCTCATTTCTACTGCAGCCATACTTTCCTATGTCATGACAAGCAGCAGCCCCGGATACCTTAAGAAGGTCTATGGGAAGTCCGTAAGATAGCAGCTGTTTCCCAATGAAAACTGCTAAATAATGCACCCCACAAATATGGTCTAACGTATTATAGCCCATTATCTCCTGGTTGAGCTTCATCATTTCATATATATACTCATCCTTAAAGGCTTTAAGGAGAGCCTTGTATTCTGAGCAGCTTTCTTGTCCTGAGGAGTCCTCATAGCTTAATAGATTTAGTGCATAACGACTTAGCCAGCCTTCCTTTGCATTAACCTTTTCATATTCTGCCAGACATTGAAGAATCTTCAAATATAGCTCTGATGACTGCTGTGAGAGTGTAAGCTCACTATTTTCAGCAGCATTGGGAAAGGATTTCATAAGAGCATACTGGTAAAGGCCTTTAAGTATGGAGGATTCATCTGCTCCCTCAGCCTCTTCAGGAACTATTGCTTTGAGTAGCCTTAGGGCATTAATGCAGGAGTAGGCTTTGTCATATGCTATCTCCTTTACTGCTTGTATAAATTCAGGCTTTTTTATTGCTATTAACAGCTTTTCTTGTGGAAAAAGCTTCTTTTTTAACCAACTTTGATCCTCAAGATAACATTTAAGGCTTTCATAAAGACTTGTAGAATTATCCATATTAGCCCTCCTCCTTATGCTGGATGTCGTATAATATTTATATTTTAATAATTAAATTATATATGAATAGGAAGTTTTTGTAATCAATTAATTTAGAGCTATTCTTCTTCTAAATACATCTTGCAATACAGATGAGAAAATTATACTATTAAGTTAATGATTAATTTATTTTTGCTGCTAATAAATATCTGGAGGAATTTTAATGAAACTAGAATATCTAAAACAGCTGCTTGATGCAGAGGTGATTACTCCACAAAGTGACCTTAACACTCCTGTAAGATACATTTTTGGCTGTGATTTAATGAGCGATGTTCTGGCTCTTGTTAACAAGGATTGTGTGCTTTTAACGGGACTTACCAACATACAATCTGTAAGGACCTCTGAAATGGTTGATTTAAAATGCATAATTTATGTAAGAGGAAAAAAACCCGATTCCTGTGCAGTAGAGCTTGCAAATGAAAAGGGTATATGCCTCATGTCAACTAAGTATACACTATTTACCTCATGCGGGATTTTATATTCTAAAGGATTGAGGGGGATAGACGGAGAAGATGTGTAATAATTACGTAAGCCTTCATTATAACATAGAGCCAGGTGATTATATAAAAGGTGGAGAAGCCTCCAGCAATATAAAAAAGGCTCTTATGCAGCTTGGGATAAGCAGCTCCTTCATAAAAAAAGCAAGTATTGCAGCTTACGAGGCTGAAATGAATATTGTTATACATAGCTATGGGGGAAGTCTGGATGTAAATATATATAAGGACCAGATACAGATTTTAGCCTCAGACAAGGGTCCGGGAATAGACAACATAAGCCTTGCTATGACTGAAGGCTATTCTACAGCCTCTGATACTGCCAGAGAGATGGGGTTTGGAGGTGGGATGGGACTTCCTAATATGAAAAGGAGCTGTGATTTTTTTGAAATTAGCTCATGTTCAGGTTCAAATACTTCAATCCGTATGATTATCAAATTAGGGTAGGTGGATTGTCATGGACAACTTTCCGCATTCTGTTAAGCTGGTGCCAGAGAAATGTACTGGATGTACCAGATGTATGCTGAACTGCCCTGTCGAAGCCATAAGGCTAAAAAACAACAGGGCAGTAATCTATGCAGATAAATGTATTGACTGTGGGGAATGTATCAGAGCATGTCCATATGGAGCGCATGTTGCCGAAAGGGAAAGCATAAGCATTATTGAAGGCTATAAGGTTAAGGTAGCCATACCCTCTGTTACCCTTTATGCCCAGTTTGGATGCTTTGTAAATCCAAATCTTATAAATGAAGCTATTAAAAGTCTTGGCTTCGATGAGGTATATGATACAACCTATGCATGTGATGTGGTGGCAGAAATAACCAGAAGACAGCTATATAAAAACTCACGCCCTTCCTTGTCTTCCTTCTGTCCTGCTATAACAAGGCTAATTCATACCAGCTATCCGGATTTATCAAAAAACCTGGTAAGTGTAATGGCTCCTATTGAAGTTGCAGCAAATCTTATAAGAGAAAAGCTTGAAAACCAGGGTTATAAGCAGGAGGAAACCGGTATCTTTTATCTTTCACCCTGTGCAGCATGGCATACCCAGGTTAACTCCTCTTATATAAAGAACAATGCACCCATAAATGGAACTATTGCCATAAGTGATATCTATTCACAAATGTTTAAATTCTTAAGCAAAAATTCACTTCCACATAATGATAATATTTGTCCTATGTCAAGCGCAGGACTGGGGTGGTCGGAGCTTGGAGGACAGGCAAATTCCATGAGGATAAAGGATTATATGGTAGTAGATGGTATTAAAAATGTCATTAAGATACTGGATGAAGTGGAGAAGGACCGATATGGGGATGTGCCCTTTATAGAGCTTTCCGCATGTACCGGAGGCTGCCTTGGAGGGATACACCTTGTAGACAATCCATACAATGCCTCAAGGATTATAAAAAAATATTGCCGTTATTTAAACTATACCAGTAACATACTGGAAGTTGACGAAAGATATGAAAATGCCTTTAAAAGTGAGTATCCTACAGGAAAATACTCTAGTCACAGTCTGGCAGAGGATTTCGATGAGGCCGTAATTAAAATGAATTACATGAATAAGCTAATAAATATTCTTCCCGGAACAGACTGCGGTCTATGTGGCTCACCCTCATGTAAGGCCTTTGCTGAGGATGTAGTAAGAGGGCTTGCATCACTTTGGGAATGCAGATTATATGATAGTTCAGGAGGAGATATTAAATGAATGTAAAGGAAATAACAGAAAGTTTAAATCTAAAGGTGCTTTGCTGTGGGGATAACCTTGATAAGGAGGTTGAGGGCGTATACTGCTGTGACCTTCTAAGCTGGGTAATGTCACATGCACAAAAGAAATCTGCCTGGATAACTGTTCTAGTACACCCCAATATAATAGCAGTAGCGCAGCTTCTGGAGCTCTCTTGTATAATAATACCTGAGAATATAACAGTTGAGCAGGTAACCCTTTCTAAGGCTGCTCAGGAAAATATACCTGTACTACAAAGTGAAAGTAATTCATATGATATATGTAAAGCACTTAATAGTATTGGGTTATAAAAATGAATGCCTTTGTTGACCTGCATATACATACAGGACTTTCTCCATGTGGTGATAAGGATATGACCCCTAATAATATTGTAAATATGGCAGTAATAAAAGGGCTTGATGCTATTGCCATAACTGACCATAACTCCTGTGAAAATGCTGCCTCCTGTATGGAGGTGGGAAGAAGAAATGGACTTATAGTTATTCCAGGAATGGAATTACAGACAAGGGAGGATATCCATGTGGTTTGCCTTTTTTCATCCCTTGAAAATGCAATGCTTTTTCAGGAGCTTATATACTCCCGGTTACCTAGTATAAAAAACCGTAGTGATATATTTGGAGAACAGCTGCTATATGACCCGGAGGATAATATATGTGGGCACCATGACGAGCTGCTCCTAAGCTCAGCAGGAATTTCCTATGATGATGCATACAAGGCAGTAGAGGAGCTGAATGGGGTGTTCATACCTGCACACGTTGATAGGGCTTCCTTCAGTGTCATCACCAGCCTTGGATTTATGCCTGAATATATCCCTACAAGGACTATAGAATATAAATCCTGGCCTCAAACACTTAAATTAATTGAAAAAGGTCTTATAAGCAGAAACCATCTATTTTTACACTCATCCGATGCACATTACCTATGGGATATATTAGAAAGAAAATCTCATATTATCTGTAATGATTTATCATCAGCATCAATTCTTAGCAGTTTGAAATAGCCTTAATATTTTTAATATTGTTAATATATTCTCATAAAATAATAAGGCATATTAATATAAATTTAAATTTTTTAATTTTTATTTCTAGCTGTTGTAATATAGAACATTATTTACTATAATAATTTAGGAATGACTTGGCAATAATTCATTATTGTAAGTTATTTGGACAATTATACATATCGCATTTCGAATCCGAAAACTTTTTTTTCAATCATTTATGTTAATGTTTTAACACTTTGAAGGGAGAGAGAAGATTGTTAAACGAAAACAAATGCTGCTGTGGCAGCAACCAATGTGATGAGCGTCTGGAAAAGATTAAGGAATCAATATCCATCCATAAAGGTTCTAAGGGGGCGCTTATACCTATTTTACATGATGTACAGGACATTTATGGATATCTTCCAGAAGAAGTACTCCAGCTTGTGTCTGAGGAAATCAGCGTTCCTATGCCTGAGATTTATGGAGTCGCAACCTTCTACTCAATTTTTTCACTTAAGCCAAAGGGAGAGCATGTTATAAGGGTATGTCTTGGAACTGCCTGCTATGTAAAAGGTGCCCAGCTTATAATTGATAAGCTTAGTGAGCTTCTTAATGTTGCAGTAGGCAATACTACTGAAGATGGTAAATTCACATTAGAGGCAACAAGATGTCTTGGAGCATGTGGTTTGGCTCCTGTTATGACAATTGGAGAGAAGGTTTATGGAAGACTTACTCCTGATGACATTCCAGGAATATTAAAGGAGTATGAATAAAAACAAATATGCGTGAGCTTTCTCTGCACATTACAGATATAATAGAGAATTCTCTCTCTGCAGGTGCAACCCTTGTAGAGGTTGAGATTATTGAAGATACATTAGGTGATACCCTTATCATGAAGGTGAAGGATAACGGCAGTGGCATTGAACCCCAGTTGCTGAAAAATATAAAGGATCCTTTTTCCACAACCAGGTCTACAAGAAAAGTTGGATTGGGTATTTCGCTTCTAGAGGCCACCTGTCTTAGGTGTGAGGGAGGTTTAGATATTACCTCCAAGGTTGGAGTAGGAACCATTGTTTGCGCTAGTATGAAATACAGCCATATTGACAGGGCTCCCTTAGGTCCTATGGAGGAATGTGTTTTAGTTGCTTTGCTTAATGGTATTGCTGATGTGGTGTATAAACACAGTGTTGATGGCAGAGGTTTTGTTTTTGACAGTCGTGAAATCAAATCAATTGTGGGAGATGATTTGAATTCTCCCAGCATCCTTCAGTGGATAAAAGAATATATATCAGAGAATATTCATGAAATAGGTGGAGGTGCATGGAAATGAAAAGTATTAAGGATTTAGAGGAAATAAGAAGAAAGAATGCAGAGCTTGTAAACCAAAGGGCTGACCGTACAACAACAAGAGTTGTGGTTGGAATGGCTACCTGTGGTATTGCAGCAGGTGCAAGACCTGTTCTTATGGCTATAATGGAGGAGCTTGAAAAAGCTGGCATAAATGATGTAATAGTTGCTCAGACAGGGTGTATCGGCTTATGCAGGCTGGAGCCAATAGTAGAGGTTATTAAACCTGGACAGGAAAAAGTGACCTATGTAAAGATGACTGCTGAAAAAGCAAGCAGGGTTGTTAAGGAGCATATAATTGAAGGAAAACCAGTTGATGAATTTGTTATGCATGTTGTTGACGGAAGAATTCTTAATGACTATACAGTAGAAAAAGAGCAATAAAATACGTCAGTATATAAGTTTCAGGATTTATATTTAGGAGGTATAAAAATGGCATTTTATCGTTCACAAGTGCTTGTATGTGGCGGCACAGGCTGTACATCATCAGGCTCAAAGGACATTATCAGGTGCTTAAAAGAGGAGCTAGTTAAAAATGGCATAGATAACGAAGTAGAGGTAATAATGACAGGCTGCTTCGGACTGTGTGAGCTTGGACCAGTAGTTATAATATATCCAGAGGGAGCGTTCTATAGCAGAGTAGGGGTAGAAGATGTACCGGAGCTTGTTATGGAGCATCTTGTAAAAGGAAGACTGCTTAAGAGGCTTCTATATCATGAAACAATAGAAGGCGATAAGATACGGTCCTTGAACAATGTTGACTTTTATAAAAAACAGAACAGAACAGCTCTAAGAAACTGTGGAGTAATAGACCCTGAAAATATAGACGAATATATTGCTCGTGATGGTTATTTGGCCCTTGAAAAGGTTCTTACAAAAATGAATCCACAAGAGGTTATTGATGAGCTGAAAAAATCAGGTTTAAGAGGAAGAGGAGGCGGAGGCTTCCCAACAGGAGTAAAATGGCAGACTGCAGCGGATCAGGTAAATGACCAGAAATACATCATATGCAATGCTGATGAGGGTGACCCGGGAGCATTTATGGACCGTTCCGTACTAGAAGGAGACCCACATGCAGTTCTTGAAGCTATGGCCATAGGAGGGTATGCTATAGGAGCAAACCAAGGCTTCATATATGTGAGAGCAGAGTACCCTATAGCAGTTAAGAGGCTTCAGGTTGCCATAAGGCAGGCTAAAGAATATGGCTTACTTGGAGATAATATTCTAGGAACAAGCTTTAAATTTGATATAGAAATAAGGCTTGGAGCAGGAGCCTTCGTATGCGGTGAGGAAACAGCTCTTATGCACTCAATTGAGGGAAGAAGAGGAATGCCTTCACCAAAACCACCTTTCCCAGCTATAAATGGATTATGGGGCAAACCCACAATTATAAATAATGTGGAGACCTATGCTAATATTCCACAGATAATTGTTAAGGGAGCTGACTGGTTTGCTTCCATGGGAACTGAAAAAAGCAAAGGAACAAAGGTTTTTGCTCTTGGAGGAAAAATTGTAAATACAGGCCTTGTTGAAATACCAATGGGAACCACCTTAAGAGAAATCATATACGAAATTGGAGGAGGTATTCCTGGAGGTAAGAAGTTCAAGGCTGTACAGACAGGAGGACCATCTGGTGGATGTATAACTGCCGAAAACCTTGATACTCCTATAGATTATGATAACCTTATTGCATTAGGTTCCATGATGGGCTCAGGTGGAATGATCGTTATGGATGAGGACAATTGTATGGTGGACGTTGCAAGGTTCTTCCTTGACTTTACAAAAGATGAGTCCTGCGGAAAATGTACTCCTTGCAGAATTGGAACCAAGAGGCTTCTTGAAACACTGGAGAAAATTACTCAAGGCAAGGGAACCCTTGAGGACTTAGATAAGCTTGAAACACTTGCAAACGAAATAAAGCAAACTGCATTATGCGGACTAGGACAAACAGCACCTAACCCGGTTCTTTCAACACTGAAGCATTTCAGAGATGAATATGTGGCACATGTTGTGGAAAAGAGATGCCCATCAGGAGTTTGTAAGGCTCTCCTTAGGTATACTATCTTGGATGACAAGTGTAAAAAATGTGGAATATGTGCAAAGAACTGTCCTGTGGGAGCCATAAGCGGCAAGGTTAAGGAGAATTTCATAATTGACCAGGATAAGTGTGTAAAGTGTGGAGTATGTATGCAGAAATGTCCGTTTAAGGCAATTGCCAGGAAATAATATTTGCAGGTAAGGAGTGAAGGATTTAATGAAAACGGTTAAGTTGACTATAGATGGTATCGGTGTTGAGGTACCAAAGGGTACTACCGTGCTTAAGGCTGCAAGGCAGATAGGGATTGACATTCCAACTCTCTGTCATCTTAAGGGGGTAAACCAAGCTGCCAGCTGCAGAGTATGTGTGGTAGAGGTTGGTCCAAAGCTAATAGCCTCCTGTGCACTTGAGGCAACAGATGGAATGGTGGTTAAGACCAATACTCCTAAGGTAAGGGCAGCAAGAAAGGTTGTAGTTGAGCTTCTGCTTTCAAACCATAAAAGAGAATGTACAAGCTGCGTAAGAAGTGAAAACTGCGAACTACAGAGACTTGCAAAGGATCTAAATGTAAGAGACATAGAGTATGTTGGAGAGGTTTCAAAGGGCAAGGTGGATGATTCCTCTACTTCAATCGTGCGTGATACTGAAAAGTGCGTGCTTTGTGGAAGATGCATTAATACATGCTCAATAATACAGACTGTTAACGCCATAGGCTGGGCAAAGAGGGGATTTGATACAATAGTTTCCCCTGCTTACGAAAAACCTCTTTCAGATACAACCTGTGTAAACTGTGGACAGTGTATAATGGCATGCCCTGTTGGTGCCCTTCACGAAAAGGAGAACATTTCAGATGTTTGGAAGGCACTTATGGACAACGATAAATATGTAGTTGTACAGACTGCTCCTGCAGTAAGGGTAGGCTTAGGCGAAGAGTTTGGACTTCCTATGGGCTCCAGGGTAACAGGGAAAATGGTTGCTGCCTTAAGGAAGCTGGGCTTCAATAATGTATTTGATACAGACTTCGCTGCTGACCTTACAATAATGGAGGAGGGCACTGAGCTTATAAACAGACTTACCTCTGGTGAAAAGCTGCCTCTTATGACCTCCTGCTGTCCTGGATGGGTTAAGTTTGTTGAGCATAACTATCCAGAGATGTTAGATAACCTTTCCTCATGTAAATCGCCTCATGAAATGGAGGGCGCGGTTATAAAGAGCTATTTTGCAAAGCTTATGGGTATAGACCCTGCTAAGATAGTAGTGGTTTCTATTATGCCTTGTGTTGCAAAGAAGTTTGAAAACAAGAGGGATGAGCTCTCAAACAATGGACTTCAGGATGTAGATATAGTTCTTACTACAAGAGAGCTGGCCCAAATGATTAAGGAAGCAGGTATAGACTTCAACAGCCTTAATGATGAGGAATTTGACAATCCTCTTGGAGAATCCACAGGTGCAGCAGTAATATTCGGAGCCACAGGTGGTGTTGCTGAAGCAGCATTAAGAACTGTATTTGAGATACTTTCCGGTAAGGAGCTTGACACAATAGACTATACTGCAGTGAGAGGAACTGAATCCATTAAAGAGGCTGACATAGAGCTTCCTAACGGCAAGATTTTGAAAGCTGCTGTAGTCCATGGACTTTCCAATGCCAGAAAGGTTCTTGAGATGCAGAAGAGTGGAGAAAAGAGCTTTGACTTTATAGAGGTTATGGCCTGCCCAGGAGGCTGTGTAGCCGGAGGTGGACAGCCAATAGTAAGTGCAAAGAGGCTTGAGGAAATAAATGTAAAGGCAGAAAGAGCAAAGGCCATATATGAAGAGGATAGGGAGCTTCCACTTAGGAAATCCCATAAGAATCCATATATCAAGAAGATATATGAGGAGTTCTTAGGAGAGCCTAATGGACACTTAGCCCATGAACTGCTCCATACTCATTATGTAAAAAGGAATAAGTTTTAAACTTAAGCAAAACTATAATAAATAAATTATTAAGGGGCAGGTTTTTACCACCTGCCCCTTAATAATTATGAACGATTTCATTTTAAAAACCAATGATAAAGCTTAACCTTTTATATTTAAATAGTGGTTTTCTTCCAATTATTTGCGTATAAAAAGCTACCTTTAACTTGATATTATAATTTTTTCAATTCGTCTATTAACAGCATCTAAAGCTGCTTTTCCAACAGCTTCGTTTATATCTGTTTTAACAATTGCCGAGCCTACTGCTCTGTCTATAGTCTTGTCCGTCTTTATTTCAACAACAACTGAAATGAATGTCATATTCTCAAGTGTGTTTAATATAACATCCTTCACAATAAAATGCTCCTGTATATTAAAAAGCTTGCGTATACCATTCAGTACACTCTGAGCTACTGCATTCTTACGACTTGATGGTGTGTTTGTACTTTCAACATTTGAGGTTGCTTCATTCTTTCCGTAGGAAAGCTTTGATATGCACTCCAGTGAATCTCCATTAACTTTAACATTTATTTCACACAGCTTTATTCTTCTGATATTCTTCTGTTTGATATTTTCTGGCATGCCTGATCCCCTCTAACTTTCTGTTCATATGATTAATATATCATATATTTAATGCAAAAGAAATACTACTACATTTCAATAAAATGCCGTTATTATTAATAATATTTATTATATACATATAAAACTTATGAAAAAAAATACGAAATTATAAGTATACGTGTATCAGTACAGTATTAATAATATAAAATCTTAAGGAGGAAGATGTTTTTTGGATATGAATATAGTAAACCAATCAATTGGTGAACTCAACATATCTGTGGACAACAGCAAGCTTAAAGCATATGTATATATTTCCTATTCTATACAGGATACAACCAATAAACAAGACAATTGTGCTGCTGATTCTCAGAAATATATCTTTAAAGAAATAGAAGAAGCTCTTAAGGTCAAAGGTATAGTTTATGGAATACTTTATGAAAACTTTAAGGAAGCAATAAAAGGTGGAATGGAAATACAAATTGCCCAAGGAACTCCTCCCAAAAGTCCCACTGACGATAAAATAGAATATTATTTTCCAACCAGACAAAATCGAACTCTGCGAGAAGAGGATGGCAAAATAGACTACATGGATGCAGGTTCTATATTTTTTGTCAAAGAAAACACACTTCTTGCAAGGGTTATAGAGGGAAAGGAAGGTACTCCCGGAATAGATATTTTCGGAAGAATCATTCCTAATGAGAAGAAAAAAAGGAAAGTAATAAAAAAGGGACCAAACTGTGAATATACACCCGACAGGATGGGTATTGTTTCCAAAATATCAGGCATGCCTTGTTTAAAAAATGATACCATAACTGTGTTTAATACATACAGCCTTAATAATGATGTTGACCCAAAAACTGGAAATATTGTTTTCGATGGAAATATACTGATAAACGGAAATGTTAAGGAAGGCATGAAGGTTTACTCCAGAGGCTTTATTACAATAGCAGGTAATGTTGATAGCTCAGAGATCAGGTCAGATGGAGATATTACCATCATGAAGAACCTAATATGCAGTACTGTAAGGGCTGGGGCAGAAGAAGTACTAAACCCAATGGCATTGAAATATCTCAAGGACATAACTGAGTTTTTTATGTCCTTTACAGATTCCATAGAGGATTTATTGAAGAATGCTGCATTGAGTGAGAACAGCAGTATGGTCTCAATTATAAAAGCATTATTACAACTAAAGTTTAAAGATATAAAACAAGTAGTAAGTACATCTGCTACATATTTTAAAAGCACTAAGAATGACAGTAATATAGAAGCTTTATTTTATGATTCACTAAAGCTTTACAAGCTTCTAGATACAGGAATGCTGGCAAATCTGGAGTTGTTGACTAAACAGGCAGAAAGAAACACTGATTATATAGTTGGATATGAAAATATATTTTCTACATCAAACGCTACTATTTACAGCTGTCAGAATTCAACCATATATGCTACTAATAATGTAATAATCAGTGGTAAGGGCTGTTATAACACAAATATTTTTACAAAAAATAATGTGTTTTTTACAGGCTATCCCGGAATATTCCGAGGTGGGAGCATCTCTGCCAGTGGCAGCATTTCTGTTAGAGAGCTAGGTTCAAATGCTGAGGTACATACTGTAATCCGTACATCAAAGAATGGAGTCGTTACAGCAGAAAAAATATATCCTAATGTATTAATATATTTTGATAGTATGTTGTACAGGGTAGAAGGTGCATATAAACATTTTAAAGCTTTTATTAAAGATAGAGAAATAATTATAGAAAAGCAAATGTTATAGAGGAGTGTTAAATATGGAATATCCTGATAAAGTTGTCGTATTCAAGGTTGGCAACGATGAGTTTGCAGCAGATATAATGCAAATTGAACGAATTCTAAATTATACAAAGTGCTCAATGATCCCCCAAGCACCTTCTTTTGTTGAAGGGGTAATCGATTATGAGCAGAGAATAATTCCAGTAATAAATCTAAAAAGAAGACTGGGTTTAACTGAAAATGGGGTGTATGAGGATTCTAGAATCATAGTTACAAAAAACAATGAGGAAAGACTCGGTCTTTTAGTAGATTATGTAGAACAGGTATTATCAATAAATAAAGATAATATAGATCTTCCTCCTGAAGCTATTAAGGGAAGCGATAATAATTATGTTCAAGGAATAATACGATTTGATAATAAGATTATTATTTTACTTAATTTAAACAGGCTTCTTACAAATGAAGAAATAATAGAACTAAATTCCTTATGCTAACAGGAGCAGAATTATGGATTCCAATGAAAAAGCAATTGGTATTGGTGAAATATGCTATGCAATACCTCCAATAAAGATTATTACGTATGGTTTAGGTTCATGTATAGGCATAGCATTATATGACCAAAGCGCCAAAATAGCTGGACTATCACATATTATGCTTCCTTACAGCTATGCTTTTACCAATAAGAATAACCCTATGAAATATGCTGATCTGGCTATCCCTGAGCTGGTAAAGCAGATGGAGGGAAAGGGAGCTAAAATTAGAAATATATATGCAAAAATTGCAGGAGGAGCAAGTATGTTCAGCTTCAGCGATAATAATCCTTCATTAGAAATAGGTGCAAGAAATGCTGAAGCAGTCAGGGAAACGTTGAGAAAACTCAATATTCCTATACTTGCTGAAGATCTTGGGGGGAAATCAGGGCGAACAATGAGTATAGAGGCATATACAGGGAAGGTTTATATAAAGACCGTAGGAAAAGATACAAAGGAGCTGTAGCATGGTCAAAATCAAAGTACTAATTGCAGACGATTCTGCTTTTATGCGCAGAATAATAAATGATATTATATCTAGTCAAAGTGACATGGAAATAGTGGGTTATGCAAGGGATGGCCAGGATGCAGTGAATAAAGCATTGTTATTGAAGCCAGATTTAATAACAATGGATATTGAAATGCCTAAAAAAAATGGTTTAGAAGCAACAAAGGAGATACTTTACAGACACAAGTGTAAGGTAATTATGGTAAGCAGCCATACCTCTACAGGCTCTGAAATAACAATGGAAGCATTAAGCAGTGGAGCGTATCATTTTATACAAAAGCCCAATATAAGTCAGGGTGTCAACATGGATACCATTGGGCGAGAGCTTATCGATTTAATACGCTCTGCTTTTCAAAATGACTCCAATTCATATGACGGTAACTCAAAACCATATAACTCCTTAAGCTGTAATAATGCTTGCCCGTTAGGACTACAACCTAAGTGCCTTCTACTAGGAGCTTCAACAGGAGGTCCAAAAGTATTATTCAACATCATAAAAGGTATCCCCAATACAATAAAGGTACCTGTTTTCGTAGTTCAGCATATGCCCTCGCTTTTCACAAAGGCATTTGCAGATAGAATAAATAAATCATCCTCACTTCAGGTTTATGAAGCTGAAGATGGCATGAAACCAGAAGGTGGGAAGGTGTATATTGCACCTGGTGGATATCATATGGTACTGGAATATGGTTTAATAAGGCTTAATGAATCTCCTACTGTACATGGTGTAAGGCCCTCGGTAGACAACCTATTTATATCGGCCGCTAATTACTATGAGGCACCCATGGTCGCCTGTATATTCACTGGTATGGGCAGGGATGGAGCAGAAGGAATAAAGGCAGTAAAAAGGTATGGTGGTTACGTACTTGCACAGGACCAGGCAACATCAACAGTTTTTGGAATGCCTAAAGCTGCAATTGATACAGGATGTGTAGACAAGGTGTTGTCAGACATACAGATAGGCGAGGAGCTCAAGCATATTTTCTCTTAAAATGAGCAGAAGAAAAGGGGAAATTTATGGAACTTCAAAGACTTGAAAATTATGTATACAAGAATCTGGGAATAAACCTGGGTGCATATAAATCCAAACAATATACGCGAAGGGTAGAATCATTTATTGAAAGATCAGGTGCAAAAAGCGAAGATGAATTCATAAAACTTCTAATGAATGATTCTCACATTAAAGATAGATTTTTGGACCACCTTACAATAAATGTGTCAGAATTTTTCCGAAACAAGGAGTTGTTTCTTCTATTTAAGGATAAACTCAAGGAGGACCTGAAGCCTGAGATAAATACTTTAAAAATATGGAGTGCAGCGTGCTCAGATGGATCAGAGCCTTACACATTAGCAATAATGATGGACCAGCTCACTCCTAAAAAAGAACATAAAATTATTGCAACTGATATAGATGAAAAAATACTTCAAACAGCAAAGGCTGGCATATATACAAAAAGAAGCTTAAAGAATGTGGACAGTGACATATTAAACAAATATTTTTATTCTTTAAAAGATGAAAAATTCGAGATAATATCCGATATAAAAAAAAGGGTGCAGTTTCAAAAGCATGATTTAATATGTTCGAGCTATGGTAGTAATTATGATGCTATAGTATGTAGGAATGTATTAATTTACTTTACCTCAGACGCAAAAGCCAGCATTTACAAAAAATTTTATGACGCGCTTAAGCCAGGAGGATTATTATTTATTGGTGCTACTGAAAGCATATATAGCTATAAGATTTTTGGCTACGAAAGAGAATCAACATTTATTTATAGAAAGCCAGGTGGAAAATGATTATGGATATGTCGCAGTATCAGGAGATTTTTCTAGAAGAATCCTTTGAAAACCTTCAAAATCTTAATGAGTATCTCCTTGAATTAGAAGGAGAACCAGGAAATCTAGACACAGTCAATAAAATATTCAGAGTTGCCCACACACTAAAAGGAATGGCCGCAAGCATGGGCTTTAATGATATGGCAGAGCTTACCCACAGCATGGAAAGTGTGCTAGATAAGTTCAGAAATGGAAGTTTGCAAATAACATCTGATATCATAACGGTACTTTTTCATTGCTTGGATGCTTTAGAGAATATTACTAAAAATGTTCAGAGTGGTAATGATAAAAAGGTTGATATTTCTCAGCTTATGAGTATGCTTAATGCCGCAGGAACCGGTAATGTCAGCGTAGACAAGCCCTCTGCAAGAGCTATGCCTGATAATGCTTCAATTGAGCCGAAAAAAATAATGCAGTTAAATATTTATGACAAAAATGTAATTAAGGAAGCCATAGAAAAAGGATATAATGTTTTATGTGTAGAAATTGGGATAAATAAGAATTGTCTTCTTAAGGCAGCGAGGTCATTTCTTGTGTATAAGACATTAGAGGACAATGGAGAAATTGTAAAGTGTGACCCTCCAGTTGATGATATAGAACAGGAGAACTTTGATAATAGCTTCTCAGTAATATTTTTAACATTTTCTCCACAGGATGAAATAAAGAAGCTTATTGATGGTATATCAGAGATTGAATATGTACAAATAACTGATATTAAAGAGACTTCTGTAAGTGAAAATAAGAGCGATCCTGTTCCTGCACAGACTGTTGAGATATCTGCTCCAAGTAAAGATACAGTAACCATGCCAGATAAGAGCATAGTGCCTACTCCGGTTAAGAACATAGGTAAGGTAAAAGAAAAGGCTGATGATAGCAGGCAGAAGAAGACTGGCCACCAATCTGTCAGAGTTGATATAGACAGGCTTGATGCCTTTATGAGCTTGGTAGGAGAGCTTGTAATACACAAAACAAGACTAGAGGAAATATGCAACAGCAGTGGTGTCAAGGAGCTTAGGGAAGCACTTGAGCAGGTAGGAAGAATTTCCTCTGACCTGCAGGATCTTGTTATGAAGGTTAGAATGGTACCTGTAGAAACTGTATTCAGCAGATTTCCGAGAGTTATACGGGATTTAGCTCTTGAGCTTAATAAACAGATATCATTTATAATAGAAGGACAGGATACAGAGCTGGACAGAACTGTAATTGATGAGCTGGGAGAGCCTCTTATCCACTTGGTGAGAAATGCAGCCGATCATGGTATAGAGATGCCAGAGGAACGAATCAGAAAGGGGAAGGACCCAACAGGTACTATCAGACTTTCTGCATATCAACAAGGCAACAGGGCCATTATTAAGCTTGAAGATGATGGAGCCGGCCTTAGTATAGATAAAATAAAAAACAAAGCAATAAAAACGGGGATAAACATCAATGGTATGTCAGATGAGGATATCCAAAACCTTATATTCATGCAGGGCTTCAGTACCAGTGAAAAGGTTACTGATGTTTCTGGAAGAGGGGTTGGTATGGATGCTGTTAAATCCAAAATCTCATCCCTTGGAGGAACTATTGATCTTATTTCCAAGCCAGATAAGGGCTCAACAATAATTATAACCCTTCCTCTTACCTTATCAATTATACAGGTGCTTTTAATTAAGCTTGGAGATGAAAGCTTTGGAATATCCTTAGGTTATATTGAAAGAGTAATTAAAATTACTGAAAAGGATATTAAACAGAGCAATGGAAGGGATATATATATTTACGAGAATAAAATTATCCCTCTTATAAGATTGTCCCAGGAACTCAATATAAAAGAAGTTGAGAGTGAAGAGAAATTTGCTGTTATCACAAGAGTGGGTGAAAGAAACGCTGTGTTGTTGGTGGATGCCGTCATAGGACAGCAGGAAATAGTAATAAAGCCTTTAGGAAAGAGCCTACATAAACCAAAGGAATATGTAGGTGCAACAATACTAGGAGACGGGCTTGTCACACTCATATTAGATGCTACAGCGTTTATATAAGAGGTGGTAGAGTGGATTTAGGATTAAACGAGCTGCAGCTGGATGCTCTTAAAGAGGTTGGAAATATTGGTTCTGGAAATGCTGCAACGGCACTTTCACAGTTATTAGGAAAAAGCATTGATATGAAGGTGCCAGAAATAGATATACTTCAGGTTCCTGAGCTTATAAGGACGCTGGGAGATGATGAGGATGTTTTTGTGGGAGTACTACTTAAGGTTTATGGAGACATCCTTGGAAATATACTGTTTTTGCTAGAAGCCAGCAGAGCCAAGGAGCTTTCAAAAATACTTCTTAATGATATGGACGAATTTGACAGTGAACTAGGGTTATCTATGTTTCAGGAGATGGGGAATATACTTGGAAATTCCTATTTAAATGCTATTTCAAAGCTGACAAAACTAAACATGGTAACTTCTGTGCCTGCTGTTTGTATTGATATGCTATCTGCACTGCTAACAGCTTCATTTATGGAGGCTGAGCAATACAGTGATTATGTTCTGGCAATAGATACAAGCTATCATGAATCAAGCAATGGTTTAGATGAGCATAAATCAGGAGGAACCTTTTTACTAATTCCTAAACCTGGATCTTTATCAATTATATTATCAAAACTTGGATTATAATGGAGGTTTTTAAAAGTGGCTAGTATATTAATTGTTGATGATGCGGCATTCATGAGAATGATGCTGAAGGATATTTTAAGTAAAAATGGATTTCAAATATTAGGGGAAGCCCCTAATGGCATAAAAGCCATAGAAATGTATAAAAACGAGAAACCCGATATTGTTACAATGGACATAACCATGCCAGAGATGGATGGAATTCAGGCATTAAAGGAAATAAAAGCTTATGATCCCTCTGCAAAGATAATAATGTGCTCTGCAATGGGCCAGCAGACTATGGTTATGGACGCTATAAAAGCTGGTGCCAGGGACTTTATTGTTAAACCCTTTCAGGCTGAAAGAGTACTTGAGGCAGTAAAAAAGGTTCTTGGTTAGGAGTGAGACTATGCAGATTATAGTTTTTAGTTTAGGTCCGGAAAAATATGCAATAGAAACAAGGTTTATAAACGGAATAGATAGATGCCTTCAGATAACTAAAGTACCCAATGTTAGCCCTTATATAAGAGGTCTTGCTAACCTTAGAGGAAATATAATCAGCATAATGAGCTTAAAAACATACCTTGATATTGACGATAATTCTCCGGAGATGAATACTCTTATATTTAACAAAGAGGAAGAGCAGGTAGGGCTGCTGGTAGATAAGGTTATCGAGGTTCTTAGTATAAATGAGAATACAATTGAACACCTGGAGAATCCTTCTGAATATATAACTGGTATTATTAACAAAAATGGTGATATAATTACATTACTAGAAGGAGATGGTCTCCTTAGCTAGAAGGGGGTATAATGATGAGCGAAAAACTCTCCCAAGGTGAAATAGATGCCCTTCTTGCGGCTCTTTCATCCGGAGAAATAGGTGTGGAGGATCAACGAGAGGAAGATAAGCATAAGGTGAAGAAATATGATTTTAAGCGTCCTAACAAATTCTCCAAGGAACACATCAAAACTATTGAAATGGTTTATGATAATTTCTCAAGGATTGTATCCAATTACCTTACTGCCTCTTTAAGAACGTCTGTTCAGGTTAAGGCATTATCTACTGAGCAGACAACATTTGAAGAGTTTATACACTCTATACCTAATCCTACAGTACTTATAAGCTTTTATCTTAAGCCTTTTGATGGACTCATAATGTTTGAAACAGGTCCTCAATATGTGTTTCAGATAATAGATATCCTCTTCGGAGGCTGTGGGAATGTATCTTATAAGACAAGAGAATTTACTGAAATAGAAAAAAATATAATAAAGAAAATAAATTGGAAACTGCTTGAAAACATGAGGTATGCCTGGGAGGATATCATAAAGGTAGAACCAGTATTTGAAAGCCTGGAAACCAATCCTGTCCTTAATCAATTTATGGCCCCTAACGAGCCTGTAGTTTTGGTTACATTGGACGTGGAGATTTCTGGCCATGAAAGCTTCATGAATGTTTGTATACCATATATTTCAATAGAAAAGTATATGGACAAATTAGTAATCCAATATAAGACAGTTACATCTACAAAAAACGAAGTAAGCAGAGGTAAGATAGAGAGTAACCTTATGAATGTATACGTTAACTCCACTGCGGAGCTTGGCTGTAGTACAATAACAATTGAAGATTTCATAAACCTCTCTGTTGGAGATTGTCTTATGTTAAACCAAAAGATTTCTGAACCGCTTAATTACTATATAGAGGACAGCCTGCAATACAAGGTATATGCAGGAGTTGTTAATAATAAAAAAATAGGGGTTCAGATAGCCGAAATACTTTTTAAGGATGTGGATAATGATGAGTGACTCTATGCTGACTCAGGATGAAATAAATGCCTTGATAAATGGGGTTTCCCACCCCAGCTCTCTTTCTGATGAAGACAAGGACCTTCTTGGAGAAATAGGAAACATCTCTATGGGGTCAGCCTCAACTGCACTTTCAACCATAGTAAACAAAATGGTTAATATAACTACCCCTAAGGTAAGCATTACAACCTTAAGTGAAATAAAAAACTCTTTTGAAGTCCCTAACGTAGTGCTTGAGGTTATGTACACTGAAGGACTTAATGGTGTAAATATCCTTTTGATTAAGATGCCTGATGCAGGAATAATTGCAGATTTAATGATGGGCGGAGATGGGAGTAAACAGGTAGAAAGCCTATCTGAGCTTGAGCTTAGTGCTGTATCTGAAGCAATGAATCAGATGATAGGCTCTTCTGCAACATCCCTTTCAACCATGCTTAATATACCGATAAATATATCTCCACCAAAAGCAATGATTTGGGACAATAACTCCAGCAGCTTATCCTCAAAGGTATCAGAAAAGGATTCAATAGTAAAAATTGCGTTCCGCCTGACAATTGGAGAGCTTATTGACAGCGAAATAATGCTCCTTCTTATGGAGGATACTGCAAGGGCAATAATAGATAAAATGTCAGGGAAGGGTTACGAAGAGGTTTATCCCCAGGCTGATTTTGAAGTTCAGCCTATAAACACTAAAGAAGCGTACCCTATGACAGAAGAAAGATCTCATGATGAGCCCGTACGGTCATCAACCAATGTTGTGGTTAATGATAATGTAAATATTCAGAAGGCACAGTTTTCACCTTTAGACAATACCTCAAAGGGTGGGAATCAAAACATAAACCTGATTATGGATGTACCTCTGCAGATTTCTGTAGTTCTTGGTAAGGCACAAAAATCCATAAAGGAAATACTCGAGCTTTCAAGTGGTTCACTGGTTGAGTTAGACAAGCTTACGGAGGAGCCAGTAGAAATACTTGTTAACGGAAAAAAAGTAGCTCTTGGTGAGGTAGTTGTTATAGATGAACATTTCGGAGTCCGTATTGTCAGCATTATCAGCAATACAGAGAAGGTCAAAAGTCTGCAGACAAGGTGATCTGCAGACTTTTTTATAAGTTATAAAGCTTTAGGAAAAATATTCGATAATTTTAATGTAAGCTTATAAAAGGAGGTGTGTTTATGAAAATATATAACAATGTTAATAAGATAATGAACCTATATAAGGATACTACATCCATAGACAGGACTCCAGATTGTATAAGCACTAAAAAAGATGAGGTTCATATTTCTCAGGCGGTAAAGGATATGTCAAGATATATTGAAAGCTGTTTAAATTCTGATATAACAACTGATAAGGTTGATGCAATAAGGAAGCGTATTATGGAAAATACATATAGCATAGATACAAGGGAGCTTTCAAGAGCTATTTTAGATGATATTAACGGAAGTGGTGATAAATAATGGATATTGTTGCTTTAATGGAAGCTCAAAAATTTCTTTTACAGGATTTAAATGTAATCCTTGATAGAGAAAAGGATATACTTATAAATGATAAATGCGATGAGCTTCAATCTATTATAGATGCAAAATCAGATATCTCTCAGAAGCTTTCAATTGTTGAAAAAAAACGCCAGCAGTTATATCCAGGAGTTAAGGCTGAAGACCTGGTAAAGGATGGAGTCCTGGATGAGGAAGTCATAAATGATCTAAGGAAGCTGGCAGCTTCTGCGAAAGATAAGAGTGATATAAATATGGCATTAACACGCCAGTCTTTAAATTATATCAGAGCTATCACCTCTGCATTAGATACAAGGACAAAAACACTTACCTATGGAAATACTGGCAAGCTTGAGGATGATTCCTCTGCAAGCCTTTTCAGCCAAAAGATATAGGAGGAATGCTTTATTATGAGCGGCTTATTTTCAACACTACGTACGTCAAATAAGGGTCTGCAGGTAAATCAGACAGCACTGCAGACTGTTTCACATAACGTATCCAACTCTGGTACAAAGGGGTATTCTGTACAAAGGGTACGCATTGTAGCCTCACCACCTTTATCCAATGGTGCAGGAGTAGGGCAGATAGGAACCGGTGCAGAGGTAGCTAACATTACCCGTATAAGAGATTCTTTTCTTGATTACCAGATAAGGAAGGAGCAGAGCATATTCTCACAGTATTCAGCAAGGGAGGAGTTTCTGTCCCAGGTGGAATCCATATTTAATGAACCTTCCACCACTGGTCTTTCTAATGATCTTTCAGCCTTCTGGGATGCATGGAGTCAGCTGGCATCTTCCCCATCAAGTACTCCTGCCAGAACACTTGTTGTAAGCGATGCGAAGGAGCTGGCATCCTCAATTAACCAGATATATAGCCAGATATCTGAGCTTCAGGATAATGCAGGAATGATAATAAAGCAGGATGTATTTACAGTCAGCGATATCCTTGACCAGATAAAGGGCCTGAATGCACAGATTAAATCAGTTTATGTATCAGGACAGATACCAAATGACCTGCTGGATAAAAGAGACCTACTGGTTGATCAGTTGTCAGAAATGGTTGAAATAACTACCGACAATGGAGAGTTTGGGGGCATCAGTGTAAGTGCAAGGGTAAATGGAGGGAAAATAACTCTTATAGATTGTGATAATTCAAAAAATGATAACGGCTTGGGCTATATAAACAGCATGGAATACTTCATAGAAAACAGCACCCTTTCAAAAAGAATCAATGTTATTGGCTTAAATAGCGATGACAGCCCAATGAGCATTAAATATAACAACACTGTATTGGACCTTATAAGAGATTCTTCAGGTAATGCAACAGGTGTTTCTATGAACGGTACAATTCTATCAGGGGATGGCAATACTGTAACCTTTAATGATGGAAAAGAGGTGCAGGTTGTATCTGGCAGCAAGCTTATTATTAATGGACAGACTGTTGAAATCGATGGTATAACAGGAAAGATAACAGTGGATAGCAATACCGTGGATATGAACAGCTTAGGTCAGCTGGTTGATTCCTCCAATAATAGGATAATGTTTGATGGCCTCAGCTTTAAGCTATCAGGCAGCTCATTTACATCCATTGAATATGGGTCACAAAATGTAGGATTAAATGCAGGAAACTTATATTTAACAGGTAATGGAAATATTGTGAGCTTTAACCAAACCAGTGGCTATATATCTATAGGAGAATCACTAGACAGCATGGAGGAGATAAAGCTATCATATCTTGATAGCAGCAATGTAAAGGCAGATGCAAGTATTTATATGACTGGAAATATAAATAAAATATTAAGGCTTGAGGATATAGACAAAAGTGACTGGGGAAACTTTAAAGCAGGCGAAGCAATCTCCTTCAATTATGATGAGTATAAAAAACTTACCAAAGGAACTTCGGGCTTTGATGTTAAAATTAACTATGGGAGCTCTTCAGCATTCAATATTCAAAATACTGATTTCACAAATGGTTCCATTACAGGTTATAACAGTATTCAAAAGGAGCTGGAGAATTATAAAGAACAATTAAATAACCTTGCTAGGGTACTGGCTATATCAGTAAACCAGATACACTCAGCAGGAGGAGAGGGGATTAGCTTCTTTACAAGGAGTGCTGAAACCTCTGGGGAGCCTGCAAGGGTAATTGCAGTCAACCCCGTAATCGACGAGGACTCCACAAAGGTTAATGTAGGAAAAACACTTGCAGCAACCTCTGGGGATGGCTCAAGGGCACTTTTGATATCTAAGCTGAAAACAATAAAAATGGATATACTGTCAATTGACAGTGCAGAAAGCTTTAAAAATAATACAGGACTGGACTTGGATAGCCTTACTATACAGGGAAGCAACTCGGGGTCAACAATAAATGATTACTTCAATAGTTTGATTTCGGAGCTTGGTGTTTCCTCCCAGGAAGCATCAAAAATGGTGGACAATCAGAACAGCCTTTTATCCCAGCTGGAAACACGAAGGGAATCCATATCAGGCGTCTCTCTGGATGAGGAGATGATTGACATGGTACAGTTCCAAAAGTCCTATGCCGCCAATGCCAAAATGATAAGTACTGTTCAGCAGATGCTGGATGCCATAATAAATCTAATATAACTGTGATAGGGAGATGGAGCTATGCGAATAACAACAAATTTTATGACTAAGTCATATCTTAATGACCTTAATACCAATCTGGAAAATATGACAAGGCTTGAGCGCCAACTTTCCACAGGTAAGGCAATTTTAAATCCATCAGATGACCCCTTTATAGCCTACAGGACCATGCAGCTTTCATCGAGTATTTCCTCTAATGAAAGATATCTTGAGAACATAGCGGATGCCATAACCTGGTCAGACTCCACTGATACCGCTTTGGGCCAGATGGGGGATGTAATGAATAGAGTAAAGGAGCTTATCATACAATCCGGAAACGCAGGCTATGATGCAAACCAGCTGTATTCTGTACAGACCGAAATGGTACAGCTTAGGGACCAGCTTATGCAGATTGGAAATACCGAGATTGATGGAAGTTATATATTTGGAGGGGACTCCACAATCAATATTCCTTTTTCAAATAATGATGGCTTCATAATGTATAATGGCTCTGAGAATGGGATAAACAAGGAGCTTGCACAAGGTGTAACAATAGATATTGCATCTGTTGGAAATGAATTCTCAATTGACTCATCAAGCGATGGAAATATGAGCAGCCTTTTTGCAAACAATACTGCTGTTATAAAAAGTAACACCACCTCAGGGGATCTGACAATCAACGGAGCATACGACATTTCCAAGGGAAAGAACTCCATAAAGCTGGAGGTGCTTTCTGTTGCAGATAAGAAAGTTACAAGCGTAAAGGTAACTATTACAAATTCTGACGGCACAAGCAGCGTAGATACACTGACCCCTGGAAATGGACAGATTGACTTAACTGGTAAACTTGGAATAAAAATATCCATTGGTGACAGTATGAATAACAAGGTTGGAAATACCTATGATTTTGACGTAAAGCCTTCAGTTATGGATAAAATAATAGATAATTTAAAGAACGGGAAAAATGCCACAGAGTTTATTGATCAGGTAGACAAGAAAATAGACAAACTTCTTACAATGAGGGCAGACTGTGGTGCCATACAAAACAGGCTCAATACAATGAAATCTAAAAATGAAGACCAGAGCCTTAACCTTAAGGAGCTGCTTTCAAAAACCTCTGATATAGATATTGTGGAGGCTTACATACAATATTCAACGCTTAAGAACGTATATACAGCTTCCCTAAAGACAGGAGCAGGTATTATTCAGCCAAGTCTTTTAGATTACTTGGGATAGGTGACAAAATGAGAATAAAAACCAAGTTTTTTGATGAAGTAGACACAGATGATTATAAAATAATTACCTTTGATGATGGAATACCCGGCTTTGATGATTATAAAAGCTTTATTGTGCTTGAAATAGAAGACTGTAGCTTCAAATGTCTTCAGAGTATTGATGATAGGCATGTATGCCTACTGCTGGCAAATCCATTTGAATATTTTAAGGATTACGAAATAGACATAGAGGATGAGGATGTAACAGCACTAGGCATTAAATCCATAAGCGATGTGGAAGTATATACAGTGGTAGCCTTCCATGAGCAAAAGGCAACAACCAATCTGTTGGCTCCAATAATCATAAATAGAAGTAAGCTTAAAGGAAAACAGATTGTATTCTCAGGCACAGAGTATAGCATAAGGCAGGAGATAAAATGTTAGTTCTTAACCGCAAGAGAGGGGAATCCATAATAATAAATGAGAATATAGAGATTTGCATACTGGAGGCATCAGATGGATCTGTAAAGCTGGGTATAAGTGCTCCAAGAAGTGTCAAGGTGCTGAGGAAGGAAATATTATCCGAAATAATGGAAGAAAACAAGGCTGCAGCTATGGACGCTGAAAGGATAATTAAAATGAAAAGAGATGACAAACAGCATGGATAATATTAAGCACTTTTATGAAGAATATAAGCTTGCCACAGAAAGTATACTTGCAGCATTAAGAGATGATGACTTTAATAGAATGGACATACTTTTAGATCAAAGGGAAAGGCTTCTCCAAAGCATTGAATGCCAAAACCTTAATAAGGAGATGCTGTCTGACGAGGCAGCATTAAACAGCATTCAGGAACTGGAATACAATATAATTAAAATTTTAGAGGATAAGAAAGCAGACATAACAAGAATGTTAGGTAATGTTGCTAAATCAAGGAAGGCTAACTCTCTTTATTACAATACATCCTCTATAGGTTCAATAGTTTTCAACAAAAAGATATGAAGAGGTGATACTATGGGCAGTAATTTAAAAATTTCAGGCATTTCCTCAGGACTTGATACTGAGGCTATTGTTAAAGCGCTTATGGATGCTGAAAAAGTCAAGCTTGATAAGGCGAAGCAGCAGCGTCAATCCCTTGAATGGAAGCAGGAGGCATATAGGGACATAATAAACGACCTTAACGAATTCAAAAACACATACTTTAATGTAACCAAATCCATCTCTAATATGATGTCCTCCTCTACGTATTCCAGCTTTACTGTAAGCAGCAGCGATCCCACAAACAGTATAGTAAAGGCTTCAGGAAGTTCCAGCGCTATGCCTGGAACCTATAATATAAAGAATATATCCCTTGCCACAAAGGCATCCTACCGAGGGAGTAGTTTACAAGGCATTGACACCTCAGATAAAGCATCGACTTTATTCTCAAGTGATCAAAGCTCAGCTGTCAATTTCTCCATAAACGGAATTGAATTTTCTTATGACTTTTCCGATACTGGAGCAGATAAGGATATGACTATAAACAAGCTTATGTCTGAAATATCTGCAAAAGCCGAAGTAAGCTTTAAGTACAGCCAGCTTACTCAGAGCTTTTCCATAGAGTCCTTAAAAACAGGAGCCGACCAGGCATTGTCCATAAATGAGACTGGTGGAAACTTTTTAACTGCTTTTTTTGGAAATAGCCCTGTTTTAAGCAATGGTACAGATGCCTCTGCCACCATAACCGACCCAACAGGTGCAAGTGCCACTATAACAAGGCCAACCAATACCTTTACAATTGATGGGGTGGCATACAACCTCATTAAAGAAGACACCTCGCCAAATGGAGTAAACATGACACTTAGTGAGAACAACGACGAGGTTTACAATAAAATAAGTACATTTGTAGAGGCGTATAACAAGCTTATTGAAAAAATAAATGCCAAGCTAACAGAGAAAAAGGATTACAGCTATTCCCCTCTTACTGATGCACAAAAGGAGGAGATGAAGGAGGACGATATAAAGAAATGGGAGGAAAAAGCAAAGCAGGGTTTGATAAAAAGCGATAGTACCCTGCAGAGCCTGCTATCTGATATGAGGATGGCCTTTTACTCTCAAGTGAGTGGAAGCAGCATAAGTCTATCTGATATTGGAAT
>JAEZLD010000211.1 GCA_023415335.1 Bacillota bacterium
CCATCAATTAGGCTTCCGCCTTTTATTAGGTAATCCAGCATTCTATCACCTAACCCTTAACCCATTTTTTTATAAACAAAATACGTGCACATATTATTCCTACAAGAATTAATATAGGAAGCACAAGTGCTCCATTGATTATACCGGTAGCAAGAAGAACAACTCCCAGCACGAAGGGAATAAAGGCCAGTTTTAAGTGCTTTGAGATCATTCCGGTTCCAAGTGCTCCAAAAAGGGCAGGGACTATGTTGTCAAATGCAGGGGACAGAATGGAATTGGAAAGAACAGTGCTTAGGGGAGCAATTGCAATAACACCTATGCCAATAATAACAATACTTACTATGGCCGAGACAGCCATGGCTATAGTAGAAATAACATCTGACTCTTCCGTGTAGTTAGCAGGGTCCAGTCCCACAGCTTCCATGGCGGATATGGAGGCTGGTATCTTAAGGTTTGTAAAGTTACCTGTAAGTACCATTATGTACATTGCCGAGGAGCCTATCATAGGTGAAATGCTTAAAAACTCGCTTAAAGAAACGGGAATCATTAGAACAAGTATAGATCCTGCCCCTTTTAACATAAAACTCCAGTCAACAGGAACGTTGAACACGAATATAAGAAGCAGTGAATATGTTAGGGTTGCCAGGAGTCCTACAGCAAGACTCAACCTGCCAAAGC
This sequence comes from Bacillota bacterium, assembly GCA_023415335.1. GTDB lineage: Bacteria > Bacillota > Clostridia > Clostridiales > Caloramatoraceae > JAEZLD01. The sequence continues at coordinate 679 of JAEZLD010000211.1, forward strand.
GATGAGCTTTTTCATCATAACTATAATTTTTTTCCATGTTTCTTCCCTCCTATCACATTGAAAATAAAACTGCTGATGCCATTCCTGCAATCATGCTTATGGACATGGCAAAGTCACTGAGCCACTTGATTTTGTTGAACTTTTTTATTGCCAACCATAGGAGTACCATAAACACAGCGCTTACGAGCATAGTAACAAGGGCTGTTCCCCCTTGTGCTACAGGCTCTGCAAGGAACCTGGCATACATGGATACTATTATGGTTGCCATAAGAACACGGCTCCATGAATTGACCTCCTCTTACTAAGTAATTTGCATAAATTTCTAATAATAAGAGCATAACAGTTGATTAGCATTGAGCGTTAATATATAATTTATATAAAAATCTATATAAAAAAGTGATAACTAAAGGAGGGCTCCACATGCACATGTCCCAGATAGAGCAGGTTATGGCCATTGCATCAGAGGGTTCCATAAATAAGGCGGCAAAGAGGCTATACTTATCTCAGTCAAATCTTTCAGTGTCCTTGAAGCAGCTTGAACGGGAATTGGGATTTTCACTTTTTAAAAGAACAGGAAAGGGAGTAGTTCTGACTAACTTTGGAAGTGAATTTTTATCCTTTGCACAATCCTCCTATAGAGAGTTTAAGCTTTTAGGAGATTTTTGCTCTACCTTAAACAAGGCCTCCCAGATACATTTTTCTGTTGCAAGTCAATATTTAAGGTTTGCTAATAACCTTTTTACCCAGATATGCAATGAAAATGAAAATGCTGTATACGAATTTTCTTTTTTTGAGGGCCCCTTCCAGGAGATTATGGATATGGTTAGGAATCAGGAGGCTGAAATAGGACTGCTGGTGCTTCCTGATGATAGAAGAAAGATGATACTTTATTCCTTTAAACAAAGCAATCTTACTTATCATCCACTTACTCAGGAGGACGTGGCAGTTATAGTGCGGGAAGGACATCCTCTTTATAGTAATGGCAATACCAATATACTTGCATCAAGCCTTAAGGAATACCCTGTAGCGGTGTATAGGGATGTTAACTACAGCCTGACTACAGCTTGGAATACCCTGGGGATTGAGAGCATAAGCAGGAAGATAACTGTAAAAGACAGGGCAACACTATATGAGCTTCTTGGAAGCACCAATGCATATACAATTGGAACTCACAACATTCATGCTTATAGCAGTACCATATACTATTCTAACATGAAGGCACTTAGGGTTTCAGACCGTCAGTTAAATCTGGAAATAGGCTATATAACTAACCAGAATAAGCCGCTTTCCAGTATAGGAAAACGGTATGTGGAGCTACTGGAGAGCGTAGTGAAATAAACCTTCCCACCTCTACACATTGGTGCCCAGCGAAGTAAGGCAGGAGTGATTTATTGACATTTATCACTTATTATTTTATCATCATAACTAGTCTATCGTTTAACTAGGAGGAAGTAGTATGACGCTTCAGCAGCTTAAATACATAATAACCCTGGCAGACAGCAGCTCAATGAACGAGGCTGCCAAGGCCCTGTTTATATCCCAGCCCAGTCTGTCAGAGGCCATAAGGGAACTGGAGAATGAAGTGGGAGTAACCATATTCAACCGAACCAACAGAGGCATTACTGTAACGCCTGAGGGGGAGGAGTTTCTGGGCTATGCACGGCAGGTTGCACAGCAGTACCAGCTTATGGAGGACAGGTATGTAAGCAAAAAGACTACAAAGAAAAAATTCAGTATCTCCGCCCAGCACTATACCTTTGCCATAAAAGCCTTTGTGGAAATGGTTAAAAAGTTTGGAATGGATGAATATGAATTTGCCATAAATGAAACTAAAACCTATGAGGTAATAGAGGATGTGAAGAATCTGAGAAGTGAGCTGGGAATACTCTATCTCAATGATTTCAATGAAAAGGTGATAACCAAGCTGCTTAAGGAATACAAGCTTGAGTTCACTGAGCTGTTCCAGTGCGGAATATATATCTATATGTGGAAGGAGAACCCTCTGGCAAAAAAAAACATAATTAAAATGGAAGACCTGGCAGAATATCCTTGTCTGGCTTTTGACCAGGGAGCTAACAACTCCTTCTATTTCTCAGAGGAGGTCTTAAGCACCTATGACTACAAAAGGGTTATAAAGGTCAATGACAGGGGGACTGTAATAAACCTTATGAAGGGCTTAAACGGATATATCCTTTGCTCAGGTATAATGTGTGAGGACCTGAATGGCAGTGACTACATCGCAATACCTCTTGAATCCGATGAAATAATGAGGATAGGGTATATTTCAAGAAAAGGGGCACATCTAAGTAAAATGGCAAAAACTTACCTGGAGGAGATACACAACTATAAAAATGGACTTCCGTTGTAGGGGTGGAAAACATATATTTAAGATATTTTCCTGTGCCCACCCCTTGATATTGCCACCTACAGCCTGACCTCTACCATATCCCTTGCTATAACCGTATCCTCTGACACCTCACAGTCCATGGCAAGCACCTTGACCCCATGCTCTGCTGCTTCCCTCAGAACTTCCCCAAATTCCCTGTGGGTGTCCCAGTTGGGCTCAAGATATAGCACGTCCTTCATCTGTACTATGAACACTATGTATGCATCATAGCCTTCATTCATGCACTGCATAAGCTCCCTTACATGCTTTACCCCTCTTTCCGTCGGGGCATCGGGAAACCTTACAACTCCTCCATCCTCAAGGGTTACACCCTTAATCTCCACGAAGGCCTTCCTATCCCCTGACTCCATGTAAAAATCAAATCGGGAGCTTCCAAATTTGGTTTCAGCCCTTAAGAGAGTGATATTTCCAAATATCCCACTTATTGGAGCCCACTCTGCAAATATTTTATTAGGGGACTGTGAGTCCATGTTTATAAGCCGGTCACCTTTATATACACTTATCAAATCAAACTTAGTCTTCCTGGTTGGGGAATCAAACTCCTGAAGGATTACATTTGCCCTGTCTGTTAAGAGCTCCTTACATCTCCCCGTATTTTTAACGTGGCACACCTGAGTCTTTCCATCGATTTCAACATTTGCAATGAACCTGTTGGGGCGGCTTATAAACACCCCATGGCGTATATTATCATATTTCATATTGTTTCTCCTGCTGAAGCTTTACATAATATATTAATTATAACATAACTATGGTGGCCTGCCACTTGGTACTTGATAAAACTATCCCTGGTAGTATTGCCCGGATCTTGTATAAATTATATAATATTTAGAGAGGCTTTAAGGCTCTTCTAAAGAAAGATTGGAATGGAGATTATTATGAATGAAAAGCTAAAAGGGCATGTACTTGCCTTACTTACAGTGACCATATGGGGGATTACCTACATAGCCACCAAGATAATGCTGGAAAGCTATGACGAGCTGCAGATATTGGCGTTGCGCTTTATTATGGCCTATATTTTGCTTTGGGCAGTAAAGCCAAAGCCTGTGAAAATAGGAAGTCTTAAGGATGAGGCAGGAATATTTGCTCTGAGCCTTTTCGGAGTAGTCATATACTATCTTTTAGAGAACATGGCATTAACCTATTCACAGGCCACCAACGTATCCATACTGGTAAGCTTTGCCCCCATAGTCACAGCAGTGGGAATGCATATTACAAGCAAGAATGATAAGCTAAACCGGTATGTGGTGTTAGGGTTCTTTATTGCAATAATCGGAGTTGTATTGGTGGTATACAATGGAACCGTAATGCTTAAGCTGAGCCCTATAGGGGATATTCTATCCCTTGGTGCCACTATAGCCTGGGCAGTTTACTCTGTTTTGATAGGAAGGTTTCTTAAAAAATACGACAGCGTCATACTTACCAGAAAAATGTTCTTCTATACTCTTGTGCTTATAATACCTGCTACGCTTATAAAAAGCGGCATACCTGACCTGACCAGGTGCTTTTCACTCGACATCGGACTTTCCATGCTTCTGCTTGGTGTATTCGGCAGCTGCCTGTGCTACCTGTGGTGGAACCAGTCCATCAAAGCTCTTGGGGTTGTTACCACTACAAACTATGTATACCTGATACCCTTTGTGACAATGGTTTCAGCCTACCTGCTGCTCAAGGAGGAAATAACCATCATGGGCTTTGCAGGGGCAGGACTTATAATAGTGGGAGTTATAATATCAGACAGAAATACTGTTGTCAAAGAAGATGATATAAATGAAGAGGCAGTGTAGCTTTTTAAAGTAATTTTAAGACTCATATGGCATGATTTATATAAGAAAAAATCTGGCATGTGAGTTGATTATTATGGGCAAAACAAAAAAGAAGCATCATATTTGGGGAGCAAGCTATGCGGTGCTGTTAACGGCCTTTACTGCATATGTGCTTTTAGATGCCTTTATAATACCGAAAAGCTTTCAGAGGGTGGACGGTGACAAGACTGTGTACTCCTCCGGCAACAGCTCATCTAAGACTTCAGCTGCAGGAACCTATACAAAAAGCTCTTATAAGGATGAGAACATAAGCATTACAATAAGCTCAGTAAGGGAATACAACACCGACATCTATATAGCTGACATTGAGCTCTCCAGTATAGAATACCTTAAAGCTGCCCTGGCGGGGGATACCTTTGGCAGGAACATTAAGGAGACCACCTCCCAGATGGCACAGGACCACAGCGCCATATTTGCCATAAACGGTGATTATTATGGCTTTAGGGATGATGGCTTTGTGGTTAGAAATGGCATCTTATACAGAGACACAGCACAAAGAGACGTTTCCATGGAGGACCTTGTTATATATAAGGATGGAAGCTTTGGAATAGTAAGTGAGGCTTCAGCAGATGCCAGTAGCTTGGTTTCATCTGGTGCCCTGCAGGTATTCTCCTTTGGCCCTTCCCTGCTTCAGAATGGGAAGCTTGCGGTAGGCACTACAGCTGAGGTAGGCAGATCAAAGGCCAGCAATCCCAGAACGGGCATAGGTATAATTAACCCCCTGCATTATGTGGCCATCGTGTCTGACGGCAGGACCAGCAAGAGCACAGGCCTTTCACTATACCAGCTTGGCAGTATATTTCAGAAGATGGGCTGTTCCACTGCCTACAACCTTGACGGGGGAGGCTCCTCGACAATGTGGTTTAACGGCAGTGTGGTGAATAACCCTACGGATGGAAGAAGCTCAGGTGAGAGGAGGGTGAGTGACATTGTATACGTGGGCTACTAAGTATGAGAGGAAAAAATACCTTAAGGGGACAGCTATATACGGAGCTGTGGGAGCCTTTTGCATGCTTTTCAGCTATATTTACTCATTTTTCAGCCATGGAGTAAGCTCCCCATATATGACCTATATGTGTTTATATCCTCTGATAGGGGGGGCGCTGTTGTGCTTTGTGCTTTGGGCCTTAAGATTCCCTGGACCAGAAGGTATAGCAATAAACACCTATAGGTCAGGGCTGGCCACTCTAACCGTTGGAAGCTGTATACACGGTATAATGTTCATAGCAGGAACATCAACACCCCTTCAGGTAGTCTATACAGCCCTTGGAATAGGACTTACAGGATTGGGTATATGGGCATATATAATTGGACTGATAAGGAGGAGGTGAGCCTCCTTTCTTTCATTGTGGAAGTGATTGCACTATGGTATAATCTGGATGTAGAAATATAATGGAGGTTTACCATGGGCTACATACCAAGGGATGAAAGATACGAGAATATGATATATAAACGCTGTGGCAAATATGGCATAAAGCTGCCTGAGGTTTCATTGGGGCTTTGGCACAACTTTGGGTCTCTGGACAGCTTTGACAACATGAAGGAGCTTATATTTACAGCCTTCGACTGTGGAATAAACCACTTCGATTTGGCTAACAATTACGGGCCTGAGCCTGGCAGAGCCGAGATAAACCTTGGAAGGATACTTAAGGAGGAGCTGAGCCTATATAGAGATGAGCTTTTAATAAGCACTAAGGCAGGCTATGAAATGTGGCCAGGCCCCTATGGTAATTTCGGAAGCAAGAAGCATCTGATTGCAAGCCTGGACCAGAGCCTGAAGCGTATGGGACTTGAATATGTGGACATATTCTACCATCACAGGATGGATACTTCAACTCCTATAGAAGAGACCATGCATGCACTCAATACTATAGTTAAAAGCGGCAAGGCTCTTTATGTAGGGCTTTCAAACTATGATGGCATAAGGATGAGAGAGGCCTCAGGCATACTTCGGGAGCTTAGATGTCCATTTGTAATAAATCAGAACAGATACTCCATATTTGACAGAACCATAGAAGAAAATGGACTTAAGGACACAGCCCTGGATTTGGGGAAGGGGCTAATAGTGTTCAGCCCCCTTGCACAGGGACTGCTGACAGACAGGTATATAAGTGGAATACCAAAGGACAGCAGGGCAGCTAAGGATGGAAGGTTTCTAAATAAGGAGAGTATAACGGAAGAAAAGCTGGAGCAGATAAAGCAGCTAAATGGGCTGGCAGCCCAGAGAGGACAGAGCCTCGCTCAGATGGCCCTTGCATGGGTCATGAAGGAAGGCGTAACCAGCGTACTGATTGGAGCCTCAAAGCCACAGCAGATACTTGAAAACGTGGAAATGCTCAAGAATACATCCTTCCTTAAGGAGGAACTGGAGTTTATAGACAAGGTAGTTAAAGCATAAAAAAGGCCGCAGGGGTTATCTCCTGCGGCAATTTGTATTCTTAAGCATAAAACGGTCTGCAAGCTTAAGCATCATACGCCTTTCATTCCAAAGCATTAAGCACATTAAGAAAGCTATAAAGCCCCCTGAACAAAGTCCTATTATAAGACCTGTTTTTAAATGGTTAACAGACCTTATGGAAAAGAAGCCAATAAGAAACCCTAATATTGCTGCTATGCCAGAGAAGATTGCAACGGATAATATGTCACCTTTGTTGTCCTTAAGCCTTACAAGCTCACCCTCATAGCTGGTTCCTGAAAAATGCGAGTTAAAGGTATAGAAGGGTACCTTGTCCTTCTTCTTCTGCTTCCTCTTACCGTCCAAAAATCCCAGCTCCATTGAAACCTCATCCTCAATGCAGTCTCCCTGTATGTAATGGGACTTGGAGTCAATTATATACTTAACAGGGTTCACAAGAACCCTCCTATTTTGACTGCTATACTTAAGCCTCATAGTATTACACCTCATTTTTCTACATATAATGCAATTGTAGTTGATAGGAGGGTCATAAGTCAAGGGAAAGTAAAGCGCTTAAAATCACTGTAACGCCCTAGAGGTTATTTTTGCTTTTATCAGATAAGAACGTTAAGCTTATGTCATTCAGCTTCCACTCTGGCACTACTTACATAGGTTTTATTAAGACAAGCTTCATAGCTGTCATAATCTGTGTTTATGAGTGCTGTAAACAATATGTCTACCATGTTGAGGGTTGAAATCCTGCTGGACATTCCTCCAAGCCTGTTCCAGGATTCGCTGGCATCAACAAATAAATTATATTTACAAAGTTTAAGAAGGGGATTATCTTCACAGGAGGTAAGGGATACTGTTGGAACGCCTTCCAGCTGTAGTACTTCAGCGACGGCTATAATGCCATCCGTTTTTCCTGTATAGGATATTAGAAAGGAAAGGGTATTCTTAGTATATGCTCTGGCATTTACCAGCATGGACACATTGTCTCCAGGTGCCGAGGAAGAAATACACATCCTCATGCATTTTATCTGAGCATCAACTGCCACTACATGAGATGGACCCATGCCATAAAAGTCTATGCGTTTGGCAGTTGACATTTCCTGTACAATCTTCTGTATTGTGTAAGAGTCATTTAAGCCACATGTCATAAGTATGGACTGAGCGTTTTGGTTGGATACCTTTGTGAGTATGTGACCTATTGAATCATATCTTCCTACAGGGTTCTGAGCACCCTGCAGTATATTCAGCCTGCTGTAATCTGACAACTCTGACGATAGCTTTATCCTAAAATCCGTATAGCTATCTATTCCAAGCCGCCTACAGAGTCTCTTTACAGTTGTGGGTGAGGTAAAGGTTCTGTCACCTAGCTCCACAATCCCCATGTTGGATATATCTGTTACATGCTCAAAAATATAATCGACTATATGTCTTTCTGATGGGGACAGGTCTTTAATCTGCCTCATCTGCATCAACAGTGTCATACTTCTCCTCCCTTAGCTAGATTCAACACTCCCCATGGAAAACCAATATGGACTGCCTTGCCGCCTCTGCAGCCATTTCAGAAAGCTGGTGGGCATCCATATCAAGATTGAAGACTATCTCTGCATATGCTGCAGTGTTAAGGCCTGCTACGGCAGCGTATGTTCTGTGCTCTGTGCATAAAACTGCTGCTTCTCGGAAGGGAGTCCCTCCTGCAAGATCACATGCAAACAATATGCTGTCTCCTAATCCATGAAGAGTGTATGCCAGCTTTTCTCTAATGGTTTCCGTATCGTCCTTCTCATTAAAATCAATAAAGAAAAAGCCTTCCTGATGCCCTACAAGCATGTCCAGATTCCTTTTTATGGCTGTACCATAGCCTCCATGTCCTATTATAATAACACTGGTCATTCTTATTCTCCTTTAAAACCTTTAAAGTATAAATACTGGAGAAGACGGCCGTCTTCTCCAGTATGGCTACATGTTGTTGTTATCGAAAACAAGCTTCCTATATGCAGCATAAACCTCCTGCATGTATTCCTTTGGTATCTCTGTAACGTTTGGGGATACGAAAATATGCATTTTATGCTGGAGCCTCTCTAGAAGCAGTGCAGTTTCAGAGGCAATTGCCTGTGCAATGGCTATGGCAGCAATGGTGGAGGAGGCTCCTACCTTTTGAGAGTATCCTGTGATCTCCACAAGCGCATCCTCCAGGGGGCAGCAGTTGTCAATGAGTATATCTGCCACATCCCCAAGCTTCTTTCCAGAGGAATGGATGGGCTCTGCCTTCCTGTAATTTTCCCTACTGGTAATAGCTATGACATAAAGCCCACGTTCCTTTGCATACAATGCAGCCTCAATGGGAGCCGCATTAAGACCTCCATGTGAAAAAACAATCATTACCTCGCCCTTTTGGAAGTTATAGCTTTGGAGGAAGTTGGCTATATAGCCCTCCTGTCTTTCAATCCACAATAGCTCCCTTGCTCCTCCAGGCCCTATGACATTATTCCACATAAGCCTGGGGTCCATACATGGATGCCATCCTACCAGGCCTCCATATCTGGGGAATACATCCTGTACAGGCAATACGGAATGTCCGCTTCCAAATAGGTGTACTAGCTTTCCTGAGGCTATTGCTTCTGCACAAGCAGAGGAGGCAGCTTTTATGTTTTCATACTGTTCACTATTTATTTTTTCTATAATCTTAGTGATTCCGTCCAGATATCCTATTTCACTCATGTTATTGTCCTTTCATTAAAATATTATTACTACCCATTTATGCCTACCTTAGGGATATAGCTGATGGCAGTAAGAACTGCAGCAAGTACTAAAATCAGTCCCATTATGGCAAGGGGAGACCAGTTCTTTTTAGCGTATAGCCTATAGACACCCATGGTCAGCCCCAGGGGCAGTATGCCTGGTAAAATATTATTAAGGAGCTTATCAAGGTTGAACACAGAAATGGTTCCATCAACATAGGTCTGTGTTGCTGCATCGAACACTTTTGTAGCTGTCTTAATGTCTATATTCAGAGTGCAGGATACAAACTTGGCGGTAAGTGCTCCTACCACTAAAAGTCCGAGTATTGTAACTGCATTCATAATCTTATCCAGCCTGCCTGCGCCTATGAATTTCTGTACACCCTCGAGACCTGTTCTATAGCCTAAACGGAACAGCTTCCAGCTTATGATATATGTTCCGGCAGGGTAAACCAGCATATAAAGCAGTGCTCCAACCCAGGCAGCACTTGTAAGTGCACTTGATATGGATAGGCATACGGTAAGCAGAAGAGGAATAATCGTTGCAACCCATAAGGAATCTCCTATGGCAGAGGTGGGTCCTATAAGAGCAACCTTAGTTTCTGTAATAGCCTCAGGTGTTCCGTTACCATTTGCCAGCTGTTCCTCCATTCCTATGGCTATGCCATTGCATATGGAGCCTACCTGGGATTCTGTATTGAATAGTGTAATATGTCTCTTTAAAGCCGCTGCTTTTTCTTCTTTAGTGTCATAAAGCTCCTCCACTACTGGTGCCATGGACTGGCCAAATGCCATACCCAGCATTGTTTCTGCCTGCTGGGAACAGCCATTCCAGAAAAACCAGTTAAGGAAGGATTTTTTAAGGGTCTTCCTGCTTACGGTCTTACTCATACTCAGATTCCCCCTTGATATTGCTTAATGCATAATAGATGACAGCTATTATTGAGGCAACCACTGCAACTGCCATAGTGCTTAAGTTGAAATATACTACCAGCACGAAGCCTGCAAAAAATATAGCCCAGTGGACCCCCTTCTTAACAAGAAAGGAAAGTATAATTCCCATTCCTAAGGCGGCCATCATACTGCCAAAGGTGGATATGCCAGTAGTGAACCATATAGGAATGGAGACACCACTTGATGAACCTACAGCTTTTATTGCAAGCAGAACTATAAAGGCTGGTATTACACGACATAAAAATCCAATAGTCTGTCCCCCAATTATATTAGGCATCCACATTTTCTTTGTCTGTCCGCTGTCTGCTATTTTGTTAGCCCACCTGTTAACAAAAACATCAAGTGCATAATGTACATTCCACATGGTACCTCCTATGGCACCTCCAATGCCTGCACCAGTAAAAGCTATGCCTATGAGGGCCGCGTCTGTGCCAACTGTGCCCTTCAGCGCTATGGCCATGGCTGTACCGATGTAGGTGGCATAAGAAAGGTCCCAGGATACTGCACCACCAGGGGTTACGTTTGCAAGATATGCAATCTGGAGAGGAACGCCTACAATCATTGCAGTATTAACGTCACCCATTATAAGTCCAACAATAAAGGCTGCAATCAGAGGCCGGCCTAGGCAGTACCAGCCCACTGTGTTTCCAACAATTGAACCAATAGAGCCTAGATAAATAAACAGTGCAATCAAGACAACCTGAGTCATGTTCAAAATACCATCCCCCTAATTTTAATATCTATAGAGAGCTGCACTGTAGCTCTTAATAGTCATGATGAAGCTGCTTGCTTATATCCTGCCATGGGTAGGCCCGTGAGCCTGGAACCGTTTGATAAACGAGCTTTACACCCTCATTACACAGTTCATCAAACAATGCTATATCAGAATCGCTTGCAAAAAAAACGCTTCCAGCACCCTTGGTTAGGTTGTGGTTTGTATCTCCGCGCTTTGCGGCATTGCCTATGATGACCATTTCACACCGCAGGAGATACTGCCGTAAGGATATAAGGTCCTGAGAGAAACGGGTAACAAAAAGTCTGTTAGAATCACTTTCAAGAGAAAGGAGCTTCTTTGCGTCCTCTGTGGTAACAACATGTGACTTATAACGGGAGGGTATTCCCATGAGCATTATAGACTGCAGCGATTTATTTGAGGCCAGCCTATCATCAATAGCAATTATTTCGTTTATTCTCAGATGGCTGCACCAGGCTACAACAATCTGCCCATGGATTAGCCTGTCATCAATTCTTAAATAATCCTTTCCCATAATATCCTCCTAGGATAACAATAAATAAAAATTGGTTAGAGTATTTGTTATATGTATATTATTTTAGAACCTCTTAATTCATGGAATTTTATATTGTCATAGGATTTACCACAAATAGTTAATAATTGCCGGGGAGGTATATATATGCCACTAGGTACATATAATAGGTGATTAAAGCACTATGCCTTGTATTGAAAATAAAAGAGCCTTATAATTGTTGTAGCAAGGAAATGCTGAAGGAGGTTTAGTTATATGAATAGGTACAGACTTAACAATATATTAGACAAAATGGAAAGTAAGGGTATCCCCCAGATGATAATAACTGATCCCGCATCCATATTCTATCTGACGGACAGATGGATTCATCCCGGCGAGAGGCTGGTTGCTCTATATATAAGCAGAAATAGAAGGAGCCTTATTATAAACAAGCTGTTCCCTGTGTATGAGGACCTGGGAGTAGAGAAGCTATGGTATTCAGATACTGACGATTACATAGGAATATTAAGCGGGGTTACTGACCATAATGCTCCACTGGGAGTAGACAAGAATCTACCGGCACGCTTCCTGCTGCCCCTTATGGAAAGAAACAGTGCTAAGACCTATGTAAACGGTTCGGTTTTCGTGGATGAGGCCAGGGCCTCCAAGGATGATAATGAAAAGGAACTTATGACAGCCGCCAGTAAGCTGAACGACAAAGCCATGGCGAGGTTTAAGGAGCTTGTGAAGCCTGGTGTTACGGAAATGGAGATTGCAGAGAAGCTGGAGAAGATATATCAGGAGCTTGGGGCAGAGGGCCATTCCTTTCCACCAATAGTATGCTTTGGTGCAAACTGTGCAGACCCTCACCACGAACCTGATGACACTGTACTTAAGGAAGGAGACTCTGTATTATTTGATGTAGGCTGCAGGAAGGACAGCTACTGTGCTGACATGACAAGGACCTTCTTCTACAGGAAGGTTCCAAACGATAAGGCCAGGCAAGTATATGAGCTTGTCAGAAAGGCAAACCAGGCTGCTGAGGCTATAATAAAGCCAGGAGTTCGCCTCTGTGATATAGACTGGGCTGCCAGGAGCATCATTGAGGAGGGGGGCTATGGCGATAAGTTCACCCATAGGCTCGGACATTTTATAGGAATAGACGTGCATGACTATGGCGACGTGTCCTCAGCTAATACCAATGTTGCCCAGGCAGGAAACATATTTTCCATAGAGCCTGGAATATATGTGGAGGATGAGGTTGGAGTCAGGATAGAGGACCTGGTGCTTGTAACCGAGGACGGCTGCAGAGTGCTTAACTCCTTCCCTAAGGAGCTTCAGATAATAGAATAAGGACTATTTATAGGAGAGATTACTACCATGGAAATGCTAGACATTGTAGATGAAAACGGAAGTCCTACCGGCCAGATTGTTGAAAGGACTACAGCCCATAAGCTTGGCATACGCCATAGGACCTCACATGTGTGGCTTGCAAGACTTCATGATGGGGAGTGCCAGCTTCTGCTGCAGAAAAGGTGCGCCAATAAGGATTCCTTCCCCGGCTGCTATGATATATCCAGTGCAGGACACATACCTGCAGGGGTAGACTATATTCCATCGGCACTAAGGGAGCTTTCAGAGGAGCTTGGAGTAAGTGCCTTGGATGAGGAGCTTTTGCCATGCGGAAGAAGATATATATACTATGAGCGGACCTTTTACGGAGAGCCTTTTATAGATTCCCAGATAACAAATGTTTATGTTATGTGGAGGGACCTGGAGCCTGAGGAATTTATGCTCCAGAAATCTGAGGTGGATTCGGTTATGTGGATGGAGCTTGATGAGTGTATAAAAACAGTGGATGAGAACACCATACCAAACTGTATAATGCCTGAAGAGCTTCAGATGGTTAAGAAAAGAATTATGAAGGAGCTTAAAGGAAGATAGGAATAATAAATGGACTGTCACTGAGGCAGTCCATATTTTTTAACCTTGAAAATCCTTCCACACATGCATCTTATGCTTGTAAGGGTGCCATGGTGTATTCCAAGTATGGAATCAAGCTTATCCGATGTTTTTCTGTAGTTCATGATTCCACAGAAGTGGACCAAAATATAATCAACTGACTTGATTTTACCTGCATGCTGCTGCACGAAGGCCAGTACTGGGGCACATACTGTAAATACCCATACGGGGGAGCATATTATAACCTTATCATAATCAGAGGTATCTACGTCCGGCTCTTCAAGCTTCATGGGCCACCTATGCATGTTGAACCTGCCGCACCACCAGAAGCCTGGGATTCCTTCTGTCCTTTCGGAGGTTTTTATTTCATATAAATCCCCATTGACCTCCTGTGCTTTTTCCTGGGCTATTTTTTTAACATAGCCCTTCCTCGAAAAGTATACTACTAATGTCTTCACTGCTTATGAACTCCCTTCTTCATGGCCACCCCGGTTGCTGCCTCAAGAAGCCCGAATATAAAGTATATTGTGGACATAAAATTCAGCGGGAATATGTAAAACTGTATGCATATCCACAGCATGAGTATAACTCCGCAGCCAATTGTGAATGAATCTGCAAGGCGGTGCCTTTTGAATAAAAAGATGGTTGTTACAAGCTGGGTTATACCATTTACACATATAAGGGCTATTCCTGGAAAGGTATAGTCCTGAAACAGCACATCTGCAAAGGGAAGCACCTGGAAGTTAGGAAGCAGGGTATCCATGCCCATGGTTCTGCCACTGGGGTCTATAACCATACATCCCCCTCCTGCTAATGCGCCTAAGCCAATAAACAGTGTCCAGAATATGGCTAAATTTCTTGATTTAGATTTCTGCATATATATCCCTCCAATAATATTAAAATCCCATATGTATGCTAGAAAAGCTTCTTCTTAAGGCATCCTCAAGGAGTTCTATGGTATTGCTTTTAACCTCCACGTCCTCAAAGTCGTGGTCCATATTGTAGCACCTGCTCCTTGAGTCGCAGTATATGCAGCCGTGAGAACAGCCCCTGTATATGGTTATACCATTTTGGGATGATAGTGTGCCCTTTGCTTCCCTGAAATGCATGGAAAAGACTCCTAAACCATTTTATCTCAATTATAGTAATATGGACAGCTATTTTCAACAGTATGGGGTGCAATATAAAAAATTTTAAGAGGGCATATATTTCTTTATTAACGCATAGAATTTTCTTGGAAAATAGCTTGTATATATAGCTTGTTCATAGGACCTCGCAGGGGGTCCTTTTTCGTATGACATGCATGTCTACTTAGCCAATATATTAAAAGTGAACCGAAGATTGGCTTGAGTAAGTGGTCACAGTGAGAAAAAAATTTTTTTAAAAATACAATTAAAACTATTTGAAAAATAAAACAAAATATTTTATAATGTACATGACAATACGAAATAAGTCGAAATAAGACACAATTATTTATTCTTAACAAGTGTGTATGTTTGTGTTTTGCTTTACATAGTGTTTAATGTCGTATTATAGAACATAGTTTGCCTTATCCATAAGGGGACATTTTAAAATGATTATTATATTTATTTACAGTGCCATTCCTGAACAGCTTGGAAAAGAACCAATTAAGGAGGACTAGACAAAATGAAGCTACTAGCAGGTGTTAAAAAGCTGATTAACATTATTACGACGGCTGTTGTTGTGCTGGCAGTGGTGATGGCAATACTGCTTGTTGGTGCACGGGTGATTGGATTAAAGGTATTTACTGTACTTTCTGGCTCTATGGAACCAACCTACCATACGGGCTCAGTAATATATGTAAAGAAAATAGATTATAAGGGTCTTAAGCCTGGTGATGTGATTACCTTTATGCTGGATGAGGATACTGTAGCAACTCACCGTATCGTGGAGGTTGTTCCCGATGATGAGGAGCATGATACTCTCCGTTACCGTACCAAGGGCGACGCTAATAATGTTGTTGATGGCAGCCTGGTGCATTATAAAAATGTAATTGGCACGCCAATATTTACCATACCTTATTTGGGCTATATTACCAGCTACATTCAGCATACGCCAGGAATATATGTAGCTATTTCAGGAGGAGCGTTACTCATGCTTCTGGCATTTCTTCCGGATTTGTTTAATGATGAAAAGAAGAAAAAGCCAGGGAGGGTAAATAGTTAAATAACAATGCTGAAAAGCGCCTGTTAGGTATTTTAATGGGATGCTTTTTATATAAAATATCAACAAAAAGAGAGGAGAACGACTATGAAGAAGAAAACGATTGCACTTGTAATGTCTCTGGTGCTGATTGTAGGTTGCATGTTAGGAGGAACTGTTGCCTGGCTGACTGCTAAAACTGATGAGGTGAAAAACACCTTTACTGTAGGAGATATCAATATAACGTTAACAGAAACCACTGGAGATACTTATAAGATGGTGCCTGGCAGCGACATCACTAAGGACCCAAAAGTGACAGTTAAGGCTGACAGCGAGGCATGCTGGCTGTTTATAAAGGTTGAGAAGTCTGAAAACTTTGATACTTTCATGACCTATGATATTGCTGATGGTTGGACTGAGTTAGAGAATGGTGTGTACTATTGTCAGGTAGATGCTACTACTTCAGATACCGAGTTTGCAGTTCTTAAGGATAATAAGGTTAATGTTAAGGATACAGTAACAAAAGAAATGCTTACTGCTACTGATTTTACTGAGCCAACCCTCACATTCACTTCTTATGCTGTACAGAAGGATAATATAGCCGATGTAAATACTGCATGGACTGAGGCTCAGAAGTAATTATCTAAGCTAGGTTGATTTTGATTAAATAGTTAAGGGAGAAAAATCATGAAAAAGAAAATTACAGCTTTATGCCTGGTTGTTTGCCTTGCTGTTGTTGCAATAGCTGGTGCCACCATGGCATACTTCACAGACACAAAGGTTAACACCAATACTTTTACTGCCGGCAAGGTTGAGATCAACCTAGACGAAGCAAAGGTTGACGAGTATGGTATTCCGGTTGAGGGCGAAGATCGTGTAACTGAAAACAGCTACAAGCTTGTTCCTAACCATGTATATACTAAGGACCCAACTGTTACGGTTAAAGGCGGCAGCGAGGATTGCTATGTACGTGTTCTGGTTACACTGAACAAGTTGGATGAGCTCTATGCTTTGCCTACCATTGATATTGCTGATTGTTTTAATGTGGACGCTGACAAGTGGGAGCTTGCTGGTGAGATTAAAAATGACAATGAGAAAACCAGAACATATGTCTTAAACTACAAAGAGGTTGTTCCTGCCTCAAAAAACGATACTGAACTTACTCCAGTATTTACAGAAGTTACGTGTCCAAATCTGACAAATGAGCAGATTAAAACTCTGGAAGGCTTAACTATTACCGTTACTGGTAATGCTATTCAGGCTGATGGGTTTACTGATGCAGATGCTGCCTGGGTAGCATTTGATGCAAAGTAAGAAAATATTTACAGATATCTCATATATATGCCTTGACCCCATGCTAGGGGCAGGGCATATATGGGTATATGATTAAAATACCAGGCACCCATATATGCCCTGAAACAGGTAAATAGCTATATAAAGCTTATATATAGGATTATATTTGCATATAGAAAGGAAGGATATCATGAAGAAGAAGTTACTTGTATGTGCACTGCTGACATGTTGTCTTGCATTAATGGCATATGGCACAGTGGCTTATTTTACATCACAGGATACTGCCACCAATGTCATCACAGCTGGCAACATTAAAATCGAATTAAAGGAGATGGCTGTTCAATCAGATGGCGGAGAGCTGATTCCATTTGAAGACCAGACTGGGGTTATGCCTGGTGCACAAATCAGCAAGATTGTGACCGTAGTAAATACCGGCAGCAATGAGGCTTATATCCGCGTTGCAGTGGAAAAGGCAATAGAACTGGCTGGTGATGCTGAGGGTGATGCGGACTTATCTCTGGTTACCATGGATATGAATAAGGAGCACTGGACAGAGAAGGATGGGTATTATTACTATAATGAACCATTAGAAGCTGGGGCAGAAACAAAACCACTATTTACCACGGTAAGCTTCGCTAAGGAAATGGACAATCTGTATCAGGGCAGCACGGCTAAGATAGACGTCAATGCCCAGGCAACTCAGGCTGCTAATAATGGTGACAGCGTCTTTGATGCCGCTGGCTGGCCAGAAAAGTAAGGAGGAGTAAACCATGAAAAGGAAGCTTATTGCGGCTTTGATGTGTTTTACCATGCTTATGTCAACAAGCTTTCCCTATACAGGAGCGTTTGCTGTCTCTTCGAGAGATAAGGGTACAGATACAGAAAACACAGCTGGCCCTGCTGTCAACTATACTAATGTTGCTCCCTTCCTGCCTCCTGTTGAAGGCACTTCATCTAAAAAGCTTAAGGAAGTGTATTTGCTAAGTGCTGCCAGAGATGGTAATGATACTAGCAGTGGTCTTGTAATGAATAAGACTGTTTCTGATCCTGATGAAAATGGTGTATATACCCTGACGCTGGAAGCTTATGCTACTGGTGAGAAGATTACAGAGACTATAAGCAAGGATGTCCCTACAGATATAATTATGGTTCTGGATCAGTCTGGATCTATGAATGAAAACTTTACTAATAGTAGTAGGATTTACAACGCTGTTTATGAATTAGACAAAAAAGAAACATATTATATTAAATCCGGCTATGGTAGTGATAATTATGATAGAGTTACCTGGTGTAGTAACTGCGATGCCTGGACCTTCGGATGCGGTTGGTTTTTTAGTCATATAAAAGGAACTGTATGTATTCCCAAGACATCTGCTGAAGACACTACAAATGGCAGAGTACAGTTCTATGAGCAGGTTTCCACTTCTGCTGTTACAAAGCTAAATGCCTTGAAGGCTGCAGTAAACGGCTTTGCAAACGAGGTGTATGCCAAAGCCAAGGGCACGGATGGAATGCTTGGAACCGATGATGATGTGAACCACCGTATAGCTGTGGTAGGCTTCGCCAGTGGAAAAAAATATGGTAATACAAATTATAACTATGGTAATACAGAACTGTTTGTAGGAAGCGCTCAGTATACATACAATGCAGGTTCGTATAACAGTGCTTCAAATACTAATAGTGCCCAAAGCCACTATGGTGCTGCCTTCCAAAATATGAACACACAGGCTGGCTATAATAACGTAATAGCTTCCAAGAATGCTCTTGACGCCGATGGAGGTACCATCATCAATTTAGGTCTTGAGATGGCAAATGGTATTCTCGCTAATAATACAATTCCATCCGGTGAGAAGAGGAACCGTGTGGTTATTGTGTTTACAGATGGAGTTCCTGGATGGGATGGCTATGACAGTAATGTTGCAAGCAGCGCTATTACAGAGGCTGAAACGCTGAAGAATACCTACGGTGCCACAGTATATAGTATTGGAGTTTTCTCTGGTGCAGATGCCACAAGCGCTGGCAATCAGAATGGTGATCAAACGCAGAAGGCTAACTGGTTTATGCAGAACCTGTCCAGCAACAATGGCAAAGTACAGACCCCTAGCTATTACCTTTCTGCAAGTGATGCAGATGCCCTAAACAACATTTTCCAGCAGATTTCTGATGAGATTTCATCTGGTGGTTCTAGTATTACCCTTGATGAAAATTCTGTTGTGAAGGATGTGGTTTCAGAGTATTTTACACTTCCAGATGGCACAGTAAAAGATAACATAAAGGTGTATACGCAAGATTATACAGCAGAGAATATATTTTCAGCAAAACAGATATTTAAAGATGCACAGGTAAACATCAGCGGAAAAACAATTTCAGTAACCAACTTCAGCTTCAAGGACAACTGGGTTGGAACTGAAACATATAACGGCAGTACAAAATACCGCGGGAAGAAGCTCGTTATCGAAATCCCAGTAGTGGTACGAGAGGGCTTCCTTGGTGGTAACGGAGTACCTACAAACGGTGCTGGGTCAGGCATATATGAAAATCCAGCTTCAACAGAAGCATTCAAGGAATTCACCTCCCCAACCACGGATATTGAAACAAAGAGCATTACCATTGCTGCTCCAGAAAAGAACATATACCTGTATGGCAGCCTGACACAGGCTCAGCTTATGGATAATGTGGTTATTAAAAGTGGTGATGTAGTTATTGATGCAAGCGCCGCAAGCTATGACCTTGAAGCCTGGCAGTATGCTTATGTCAATATTACAGCTACTAAGCCGGACGCATGCAATCAATTAAGTGCTGACAGCACATATAATGTTTCCTGCACGGTTACACCTAAAAACAGCGGTAAGGCTCAAGCTAAGACTGGTAATGCAACAGGTAATATAAATGTATTCATGCCAAAGCTGACCTTCAAGGACAGCCAGGTATACTATGGAGATTGTGTCCCAACAGATCTTCAATATAACAGCAATAGCCTTACATCTACAGTATGGAAGCATGGAGATATGTTAAGCACTGATCAGGGTGTAAGTATGATTGGCAATGCACCTGAGCTTAACCTGACCTATACTACAGATACGGGAGTTAAGGATGGCAAGGTTATTACTACAGAGGATATCCCTGTTAAGGTAGCTGTAGCTATTGATGGAAACAATGTAACAGACAAAACCACCTTCGAACATGATACATGCACTATTGAAACACAATGTGGCTTTAATAAAGATACAGAGCAGTTCCTGCTGCATGTAAAGACCTGTACTCTTGTAGTCAAGAAGTCTGGCTCGGAAGATGTTGACGAGAATGCAAGCTTCATTTTCAATGTGAAGGGCGATAATGAAGTGGTTCCTGTAAATCTTGACGTGGTTGTACATGGTAATGGCTCAGTTACAATAGTTGGACTGCCAGTCGGCACCTATACGGCTACAGAGGACAACAACTGGAGCTGGCGATATACAGCAGTTTCGGATAACTCAATTACGTTTACTACAACAAATAATGATTCTGTAGACTATGCGACCATCAATATAGAGAATCAGCGTAAAAAAGATAAATGGCTTGATGGTTACTATTGGATAAAGAATATATTTGACAATGAATCAACCGTACAGAAGCCAGAGGCTAATAACTAAGAAGGGGGGCAGGCATTATGTATCAGGATAAATACGAAAGTTCACATAGGTCTGTGCGAAGATGCAGACAAGAAAGAAGAAGAAGAAAGCTTCGTAGAAGGGCAGCATTGCTTGTCTCTTTAGTGCTGGTGCTGACTGCTGCTATAGGCGGCACCATTGCATATATTCTTACCCAAGCGGGGCCTGTTAAAAATACCTTTAACCCGTCACAGGTAGCTTCTGAGGTTATAGAAGATTTTAAAGATAATATAAAGAGCAATGTTACTATAAAAAATACTGGTAACACGGATGCTTACATCCGTGCTACCATTGTGGTCAACTGGATGGATGCTGATGGAAATGTTTCAGCTGAGGCTCCTGTCAAGGATGTGAATTACAAATTAACCTTGGCTGAAGATACTGGTTGGGATACAGTTACAAGCGATGGCTATTATTATTACACCTCATCTGTTAAACCAGGTGATTCAACAGGTGTATTAATTAGAAGCTGTAAACCGGAAGCTACTAAGGACGGTCATCACCTGAGCATCGAAATTCTTGCTGAGTCTATCCAGAGCACTCCTACAGCTGCGGTTGTGGAGTCATGGAATGTAACTGTTGATTCTAATGGCAAAATCAGTAAGTAAAGGGGGGGTAGAGATGAAAAAAGCAACGAAATTAGTTATAACCTTGGTGTTGATGTTGGTTATGGTTCTAAGCATGTCTACCAATGCTTTTGCTTATGGCAGCGTCACCTATGACGGGAATGCCCAGAAGCTCATCTTCACACCAGGCAGCGATTATTCCCCTACGGATCTATTTGATGGCTTAAAGGGAGTAATGCCTGGTGATAAGCTGACTCAGAAGATTACCATCAAGAATGACAGGTCCGGTGGGGCTGAAGTTGAGCTGTATCTGCGTTCCTTAGGTGCTAAGGAGGGCTCTGAGGAGTTCCTGTCTAAGATGTCACTGAGGGTTACACAGGAAGGCAATGCAGAACTGTTCCATGCTCCTGCTGACCAGGAGACACAGCTGAACGATTGGGTATATCTGGGCACATTCCTACCTGGTGCTGAGGTTGACCTGGAGCTTACCTTGGAAGTTCCTATTACCATGGGTAACGAATATCAGGAAGCTATCGGGTATTTAGACTGGCAGTTCAAGGTGGAGGAGGTTCTAGTGGATATTATTGATCCTCCGGTACCAGAAACAGTTGATAACAGCAACATGGTAATGTATATAGGACTTCTCATTGTTAGTGGTGTAGCACTTACAGTGTTTTTGGTTAGAAAGAAAAAAGAAAATATAAAGGCATAAAGATCAGCCTACCTATGTGAATAGCAATACTTAACATAGGTAGGCTGTTTTTTTACATAGCCCCTCCTCGAAAAGTATATACAAGTGTTTTCACTGTACAGGGGCTCCCTTCTTCATAGCCACACCTGTTGCCGCCTCAAGCAGCCCGAATACAAAGTATATACCGGACACGAAATTAATCGGGAACATGTAAAACTGTATACATATCCACAGCATGAGGATAACTCCGCAGCCAATTGTGAATGATGAGGCCAGGCGGTGTCTTTTGAATAAGAAGACGGTTGTTATAAGCTGGGTTATTCCGTTTACACATATGAGAGCAATTCCTGGAAAGGTGTAGTCCTGAAACAGCACATCTGCAAAGGGAAGCACCTGGAAGTTAGGAAGCAGGGTATCCATACCCATGAATTTTCCCGTTGGGTCTGACACCATGCCTGAGCCCCCTGCCAGGGCACCGATTCCTATGAAAAGGGTCCAGAATATAGCGATTTTTCTTGCTTTGCTATTTGACATCAAAAATCCCCCCTATTAATCTATTATTGATTTATATATTGCCCAGGGGTTAGATCTAAAAAAGCTTTAGCTGAACCGGGGCTTTCTTATCCTCAAATTTCCTAAGGTATGTAAATATCTCACCTGGCTCATGCATAACCTTATACTTAAGGCACTCATGGTTGAATAGCTCTGTAAGCTCCCCAGCCCTGGGACTGGGCACCTCATAGGAGTTTCCATACCTTTTTATGTATTCCTGCTTAAGGCCTGGGAAATGTTCATCCAGCTTGCTGTAGAAATATTCCCTGTCTCCCTCTCTTAGGGTAAGCCCCATACCGAAGGAGAGAATTCCCTTGACCCCTGCCTCAAAGCAGTAATCAAGTATTCCCCTTACGTTCTCCTCTGTATCATTTATGAAGGGAAGAAGAGGGCACAGCCAAACCACAGTGGGTATGCCATTGTCCTTCATAGCCATAAGGGTTTCAAACCTTTCCCTTGTTGTGCAAACCTTAGGCTCAACAATCCTGCACAGGCCTTCATCATATGTGGTTAAGGTCATCTGTACCACACACTTTGTTTTATTATTTATGGAGGAGAGCAGGTCCATATCCCTCATTATTCTGTTTGATTTGGTCTGAATTGCAAGACCGAAGCCATATCGGTCTATAAGCTCAAGGCATTTCCGGGTGTTTTTAAGCTTTTCCTCAATGTGCATGTAAGGATCTGTCATAGCCCCTGTACCGATCATGCACCTGCTTCTTTTTCTCCTTAAGGCCTCCTCAAGAAGCTCTACAGCGTTGCTTTTAACCTCTATGTCCTCAAAGTCATGGTCCATATTGTAGCACCTGCTTCTGGAGTCACAGTATATGCAGCCGTGGGTACAGCCCCTGTATATGTTTATGCCGTTCTGGGATGAAAGTATGCCCCTGGCTTCTTTAAAGTGCATTCAAAGGCCTCCTTAAACGTATTACATTAATTATAGTGATTATGATGGTAACTTTCAACATAATGAGCATAATATAAAATTATCATGACAAATGTAATATAATGTTTAATTATTACATAAAATTTCTTTGAGATAGATTATGCTCATGGAATAGGATCTAATCTAATATCAAAGGATGAGGAAAATTAAACAAGGGGGAATTATATGGATGCAGTGCAGAATGATGCATTGGTGACCGTACTGTTCTGCAATCACTGCGGCAAAGCAGTTAAGGTATACGCTGGTGAAAGGATTAATCTTAAATGTCCTTACTGCAAGGAGGTTATGCAGGATAAAAAAATTCCTGGTTGGAATGAACTGGACATAGTTGAAAGGGAGAACCTGCTTATGGATTGGAGGCAGCAGGCCAGAGACAGCAGTCAGCTGGATGAGAGGCTT
Organism: Bacillota bacterium; assembly: GCA_023415335.1. GTDB lineage: Bacteria > Bacillota > Clostridia > Clostridiales > Caloramatoraceae > JAEZLD01. The sequence continues at coordinate 24,474 of JAEZLD010000211.1, forward strand.
TTTCAGAGAAGAAATAAAACCAAGCTTATTAGGCTTAGACTTAAGGTTTTAGGAATATATGCATCTGCCCTATTAGTGGCATGGCTATCCATACATTTATGTAAAACCAACGGAATCATACTGGGTGGAATTCCATCTGCAATCATTTATTTAATAGCTTTTTTTTCTGCCAGAATAATGGCAAAGACAGCAAGGTAGCATAGAAAATGCATCATCAGCCCATGTATAGCTGACAGGCTGTATTGCTTGGGAAATACTAAGTATAGGCAGAGGTCCTGCTTAAATATCAGATATGTAAAAATATGGGATATTTCCCTAAAGCGCTGTTTGTAGATATGGCATATTACAGACGGCGCTTTTATTATTGTTTAAATGTGGATTCTGAATGATGAAAGGAATGAAGAACAATAAAAGAAATGTACTGCAGGTGTTTAAAAAGATTTATTAAACCTATTGACTATAACGTTACGTAATAGTGTAAATTAGAATTGTGCACAAAATATAGCTTCAGCTGAAGGAGGAGAGGAACAGTGAAAATAAATGACGTGGCAAAGCTTACAGGAGTTACCGTAAGGACCCTTCATTATTATGATGAAATAGGCCTGCTGAAGCCTGAGGAGGTAAACGAGACAGGCTACCGTGTATATACGGATAAGTCATTAGAAAGGCTCCAGCAGATACTGTTCTTCAGGGAGCTGGACTTTCCCCTTAATGAAATAAAGGAGCTTATGGAAAATCCACTCTATGATGATAAGCTGGCTATGAAAAGGCATATGGAGCTTCTCATAAAGAAGAGGGAGAGGCTTGACAGAATAATAGAGCTGTTAAGCAATAAAATAGAAGGAGATGGGAAAATGAGCTTTAAGGAATTTGATTCAAATGAAATCGATGCTGCAAAGCAAAGGTATGCTCAGGAGGTAAAGGACCGCTGGGGAACCACAGACGCATACAAGGAGAGCCAGGAGAAGACAAAGGGCTATGATGAAAAGAAGTGGCAGGATGTGCTTGGAAACGGAGGGGGTATACTCAAGGAGTTTTCAGACTGCAGGGGCATGGAGCCTGGAAGCCCAAATGTACAGGATTTGGTGAAGAAGTGGCAGGACTATATAACAGATAACTTCTACACCTGTACTAAGGAGATACTCTCCTGTCTTGGAATGATGTATGTGGGGGATGAAAGGTTTACCGAAAACATTGACAGCCACGGCAAGGGAACAGCAGAGTTTATGGCAAAGGCAATTGAAATATACTGCAGGGGATAATATAAGGAAAGGGCATAGCAAAGGGCTGTGCCTTTTTCGTTGAAGAACAATGCACGCATATATAAATGGATACAATACCTGCCGCATCCTGCAGCAAAATGGTGAATGGATATAATTGACACAGAACATATGTTCGGTATATAATTTTCTTAAATCATTTACGCAGGGGTGGTAAAATGCTGTATTACATAATACCAGAATATAAGGACGGGCTTGGAAGCTGCTGCAGGGTGGGAGACCATAACGGGGAGGAGCTGCAGAGCCATACTCTCCAGGCAATGCTTAAAACTATACTCAGTGAAAGAGGAATGGACCTTAAGGCCCTCAGAAGGCAGTGCTCAAAGGAGATGCTCCAGAGGAACCTTCTTCCACTGTACCTTGGCAGCCAGGAGGTGCTTATGCCCCTGAAGGTGAGAAACCCAAGGGTTAAGAGGGATGGAGGCTATGGCTATATAAATGCTATGGCCATAAAGAAAATAGAATGCTCAAGGGTAATCATGGAGAACGGTACAAGCATAGCCTTCCTTGAGAGCAGAAGGGCTGTTACAAGACGCCTAAGAGTATCCCAAAGGCTCCAGCAGCATATGGGGAGAAGGCCTATGGGCACAGGAAATGTAGACATGCCATCTCCGAGCCAGACAGCAGCCACCAAGGAGGATGTGGCAGTGGTTGTCCTTGAGGTGACAAGGCTGAGACAGGAGATAATTGAGTTGATGAAGGGAAAGGAATAGTACTCTTTATGAGGTAGTACCAAAGAGATTAAAGTATAAAGAAATTAAAGCCTTTTGGAAAACATTATCTTAAAAAAACCGGCGTGGCAAGTTGTCACACCGGTTTTTCCGTCATTTTATCAGCATAGCCTTAAAGCAGTTTGTCTGGTTATAATACCTTTACCATCTTCATTTCTTTGTATAGCATCCCATTAAAGGTATATTCCACTTCTTTTATTTCCTTAAATCCAATATCAGTGTACATTTTACGTGCAATATGATTATCCAAAGACACGCTAATATATAGCTTATCGGCCTTATGATGTTCTTTAAAATAATTCATAAATCCTAATACAGCCTGTTTTCCATAACCTTTACCCTGATATTGCTTTCCAATCATGAATCTACTCATGGACCACCCTGGATAAGAATCGTCATAATCATACAAAATAAAGCCAACCATTTTATTTTCTACGTAGATTCCCAAAGTATATAGTCCATCTTCAAATGAAGCCTCCACCAGAGAACGTGTATTATCTGCTACAAAATTCTGCTGCGTTTCATCAATCTTAAGTGATATACACTCCCAATAATTTGATTTATCTATTTTTCGAAACTCCACTTT
>JAEZLD010000199.1 GCA_023415335.1 Bacillota bacterium
AAAAATGATACTAATGCATTTTCACAATGTTCTCATATTTATTGTGAGAAGTTACAGGATAATGTGGGATATGTATATATACCTAATTTCTTTTTGGAAAACATTAATACGGACGGTAATAAATTAGCAGATTTTATGCATATTAATGGTAGAGATTTGGATAAATTAATTATTGATATTCGTGGTAATCAAGGTGGAGAAAAAACATATTGGCTCAATAATATTGTGAGACCGTTATTAAAACATGAGGTTGAATTACATTCAAAAACAGCTGTGAAGAAAAGCTTTGAATCACGTATGAAATTAAGATTAGGTTTTTATCGCGCAACTGCATCAAATCACCTTCTTAGTAAAAGTCATTATGTAAGCTCAGTTTCAGCAGTAGAAGATCCTTCTCTGGATTCGAATATATGGAACGTGTATGATATTACACAAAAAATAAGTCCTGCTAACAGTTTTAATTTTAGTGGAGAAATTACAATATTAATCGATTCAAGCTGCATATCAGCTGGCGACAGCTTCGCAAGTACAATGAAACAACTTGGTTTGGCTAGATTGGTTGGAAATCCTACAGGTGGATGGGGGAATCATTATCTATCACCTGTTCTATTTTCCTTGCCTAATAGTGGGCTGTGTTTTCGCTCTGATGTAGAATTATCATATAACGTAGATGACAGACCAACTTCAATTTATGGAACAATGCCCGATGTTTTTCTGACGCAAATTCCCTATCCGAGTGAACTATCAAAGGAGGTTCTCGTAAAAGATGATTGGATAAGTTGGTCATTAAACCACTAGGAATTATTATAATACAGGTTGTTCCACATTATGATCATGTTAGAATATCTCCTATTGATGAAGAATCCACAAGCATTTATATGGTAACAATCTAATAAGCTGCTGTTGGTCTTTTATTTAAATAAACTTCTCAAAGATATCCACTACCTGATACAAGGTTTCTTAAGCATAGATGAAGGAGCAGGTATGTTGCCCTGGCCTGAGCCATATAAAGACAATGATTTTAATACAATGAAAAAGCCCTTGATTTACAAGGGCTTACGTTTATCCTACCAATACTGAATTTACAAGCAGTGGCACGGCAGCATCGAGATATCCCGGCTCCACCCTGAATCCGGGGTTGTGCCAGCTTGGGCTTGTACCGTCCTGTCTGCCGCTCCCCACCCAATAGAAGAAGGAAGGTATGTGCTCACCCAACACAGCGAAGTCCTCTGAGCCGAGACACGGGCGGGTATCCGTTACATTCTCCTCCCCAACAGTAAGCGCTGCCGCCGTCCGTGCAAGCTGGGTGATTCCATCCTTGTTCACAACGGCAGGCACTTGAGGCAGCCACTTAAGCTGCCAGCTTACACCCATACCCTCCGCAGCAGCCTTCGCTATGCATTCCGCACGTTCAAGCAATGTCTCGTGAACAGTATCGTCAAGGCTCCTTGCGCTGCCTGTCATAATAGCGCGCTCCGGAGCAAGATTATCCTCTGTCCCCGCGTGTATGCTGAACACAGAAAACACAGCAGCTTCGCAAGGGTCTACAGAGCGGCTGACTACTGTCTGTACCGCAGTAATGAACTGCGCAGCCGCCGTGATGGGGTCACGGCAGAGCTGAGGCATACCACCGTGCCCTGTTTTACCCGTATATGTCAGAATAAAATTGGTTTTTCTCGCCATCAGTGGGCCGGGGTGCACTGCTATCTTGCCTACAGGTATCTCGGGGCGGTTGTGTATTCCGAACAGACGTACCGGCAGCTGTGGTATCAGCTTCATCATTCCGTGATCTAGCATTGCCTTTGCTCCGTCTGTTGTTTCCTCCGCCGGCTGGAAGATAAAGAGCACGTTGCAGGGAAGCCTGTTAACCATGCGCGTTAACATATCCGCAGCTCCAAGCAGCGCCGCTGCATGATAATTGTGTCCGCAAAGGTGCTTCGGGCCTTCATCAGAATCCACAGCATCGATATCTGCACGGAGGGCAACCGTTGTTTCGTGCCCGGCATCCAGATAACCAAGTACACCAGTCGGCATACCAAGGTCGATTAGACGTATGTTGCGTTGGGTGAGAAACTGCTTTATGATCTCTGTTGTTCTGTATTCTCCAAAGCTGCGCTCCGGCATTTCAAAAAGTACTTGTGCCATGCTTTCTGCTGTTTTTATTGACTGTAACATTTCAGCTCTCCTCCGTATTTGGTTACCCTGTCACTTCAGGGCATCTGCTTTCTTATATTACTTATTGTAACTTATTTTCTTTTGCATTGATACCGAATGTTTTTATTAATTTGGCTTTTGGACACCTTGGTGTGGACCTTACAGAATGTGAAGTGGTTATTTTATAATGGTCGGTTATAATGCATTGGAAATCATACCATCTTTGAAGCTATGAGCAATAAATTAAAGATATTTGATTATCAATCAATTTTTGTCTGGCTTTTCGTAGTGGGATTAGAGCCGGTGGCCAGGATTTATAATATAACTATTTATGTTTAAGCAATGAAGTGGTAGCTTATGACATCCATCTGTCTGATAGAGGACTTTTTTAATATAGATGTGATAAAGGTATTGCATCAGGGTAAAATAGGGGAGGAAAAGGTAATAGCCTGAAAATTGTTCAAAGAATATATATTTTTGATATTACCATAATAATTATAGTAAGCAGTTTGGCTCAAGGTGCAACGACACCATGAACGTGAAGCTTTCTAAATAATATATTAAGTAATTTATAAATGTCTGTGAAAGATGCGCAGGAATGTGAAAAGAGGAGATGAAGCAATTTGTTTAGTACTATCTACAGGACAATGCTAAAAGCACTATTTTCTGTCAGTGTTCTTTTTGTTTGGTCCAGGATAATGGGTAAGAAACATATTTCACAGTTAACGTTCTTTGACTATGTAGTAGGCATTTCAATAGGTTCTCTATCTGGCACATTTGCTATGGATGATTCCATTGGATATATTAAGGGAGTCACTGGGTTAAGTGTTTATGCTTTGTTTACAATTATTCTTTCATATATAAGCCTTAAGAGCTATTCGGGAAGAAGGATACTCAACGGCACTCCTACGATTTTAATACAGAACGGGAGAATCATTGAGAGCGGACTGAAGAGTACGAAAATGAACATAAACGACCTTATAGAGGAGTGCAGGCTTAAAAATGCATTTAATATAGCCGATATAGAGTTTGCAGTTTTAGAAACAAGTGGAAAGCTAAGTGTGCTGCTTAAGTCATATAACCAGCCATTAACCCCTAAGGATATGAACATTGCAACAGAATACAAGGGACTTTGCATAAATCTTATTATAGATGGCAGGGTGCTTGATGACCAGTTAAAAACTGCTGATAGAAGTGAAGACTGGTTAAGCAGTCAGCTGCAGGTACAGGGAATAAAAAGTCCCTCAGAGGTTCTGCTTGCATTTATTGACAGTTCCAATAAGCTGTATGTTTATAAAAAAGAGAGCAATTCTGACCTGGTTCATTAGGAAAAGCCACCAGAGACGGTTCTCAAATAATTGCAGTATACTACACATTCATAATGCCCTGATTGATGCAGGGTGGCCTCAATTTTCTTAAAAGGTACAAATGATATAGCAGGGAAAAAGCCCACCTGTTTGATTTACACAAACCTGCGGACTCTTACCTGTTTGTTAAGTATTTACAGTTCAGCAGACCATGGCCTTTTGATTCTACACTGTTCCTGGTGCCGGCATATCGACTCCCTTGATACGGTGTCTGTGTCCGTCATTTGTGGTCGTATAGAAATCATAATAGTGAACATGCATGCCGTTGCCAACCATAATCGCTGGCCCTGACCATGCCCTATAGTAATGATGGTGGCCATCTTCAAAAAGTGTATATCCCTCAGTGTAGTGAACATGTGTTCCATTATTTAGATATCTTGGTGGAGAGGTTACATCCAGACATTGATGTACATGATTATCCTCAACCGATGTATAATCTACGGAACCATGGTTATGCTCGGGTACAAATCCACGAACAAAGCTGTTCCTGTTTACTTCTTCTTCTCCTCTTTTCGGGTTTTCCAGGTTTGACTCGGGCTGCGCAGGTGCTTCCGTCTCTTCTTCCAGGGAGCTGTCTGAACGGAGGCTATTGTGGTTATCGGCTGGTGAGTCGTGAGTATTTTCGTCAGGTTGATGGTTGCTGGTTTCGGGGGTAAAATGTGAGTTCATAAAATCCTCCTTCAATATAAATCACTATATCATTTTATGCAGAAGGCTTTTACTTGTTAACTGAATTTTAAAACACTGCTTTACCTGGGCTGTACCAGGGCAAATGGAGGAGGAAGGTTAGGGATAAAAGGCTTACGTTTAAATCTGATATGATACCTCCTAAGTAGACAAGGTAAATGACCAAAGCCTGCTTAGGAGGTTTTTTATGGTAAGGAAATATAAATCCTTCAGTAAAGAAAGCAGACGAAGTATCTTAATTATATAACCAGTATAATGTTCTGGAACATTGCGCTGTTTTTGTGACAAAAATTAACTGGTTAAAATTCTTGACACTACAGTTTACTATGATAAAATATAAGCAAAGTGAAGTTAAAATATAATTATTGTAAAAACGTGGTGTAATAATTTATAATCAGTCTGATAAACATCTTTATACGACATATATAGTGGAAGTTGGAAAATTCGGAAAAATAGCTGCATCAATAGGTACTGATAAACTAGAGGTGTATAACTGATATGGAAGACCTATCTATGACGGTCTTTTCTTATTGAGATAGATGCAGAAATTGTAATATTATGTACATATATGGATTTTGCTGATGAAAACCATGATGAATACTTTTTCGCATAAAAATTAAAAAGCATGTGATTCTACTACATTTGTCTTTAAAATATACTGATGGTACGTTACACACACTTTCTTTCAACTCATGCTTAAAATAAATTTGCTGTTATTTTTTAATAACATATATACTAATTAAAGGAGCGATGAACATGCTAAAGAACAGGAAAAAAGGTTTTACACTTATTGAGCTTATTGTTGTTATAGCAATACTCGGAATACTGGCTGCAGTTCTGATTCCAAAGTTTACAGGATTCACTGACAAGGCAAAAAAGACCCAGGCATTAACTGATGCAAAGCAGTTTGCAACTGCAATGGATTCATTATATGCTGAAAAGGGCGCAGGTGCCTTTAACCAGACTGATGTAGAAGTATTATCTGGAACATTAAAGTCAAGTATTTCTGGCTTTAATGCAACTACAGGCGCGTTTACTGCTACCTATACTCCAGCTGGAAGCTCTGATACTTATTCTGCTGGAAGAGCAAGCTATAATGATTCAGTAACTGCAACCCCGTAACTTTGTTACATCAAGTAGTTTTAGGAGCTTACACATTAAGTGTAGGCTCCTATTGGTTTAATATAGGAAAGTATATTTTAAAATCCAAAATAGTTTAACATGAGAGGAACTATAATGGAAATTAATAAAAAACAAATATCAAATAAGCAGATTGATATAAAGAACCATATTATAATATTTATGTTCTGTATTTTTCCATTACTGGTTATACCCAATGACCTAGGATACTTTTATTTTCCAAGGTATATTATGATTGTATTTACAGCTGCACTTTGTGTGCTTGCAAACATTAAGGAAAGAAGAATAAAACCTTCATTGGTGCATATACCTCTAGCACTATATCTATTATGTATCATAATATCCTCTGCCACAGCAATAAATCCCCAAACAGCATGGCTTGGATTGTTTGGAATACAGGGAGTACCTGTAGCTGGAGAGCAGAATACCCTGACGCTTGTATCTACAGCACGCTTCACAGGCTTTGTCACAATCATCTGCTGTGTTATATTGTACCTTACAGCATATAAAGCTGACAAAAATGATAAGCTTATAAATACAATGATTATATGTGCAGATATTGTAGGGCTTACTTCACTCCTGCAGTATTTTGGAATAAACATAGTACCTCATGAGTCAATAAGAGATGCTATGCTGGGTTATGGCACTATGGGAAATCCTAATTTCCTTGCCACATATACAGCGTTTATCCTGCCAGCGGTCATATATAATTTTCTGAAATCCAACGGCTATCTATGGCTTATAAGCTCACTCCTTATATTTTCAGGACTTCTGGTATCCTGTACTAGAGGGGCATGGATAGCAGGGGCCGCCTCATTCGTGCTTATGGCCTTTTACTATATGAGAAGAAAAGAATACAGAAGAGGCTTTATAATAACAGCCATAACACTTTTAATCGCAACAGCTGTATTAATGCCCGCTAATGATTGGTACATATATAAAAGAGCCTTAAGTATTCAAAACAATGTCTCAACTGGCTTAAAGCTAGAGGGTGATGCCGGCTCCGGAAGAATGTATATATGGAAGGAATGCCTGAAGCTGATACCGGACAACTGGGCTTTTGGCGTAGGGCCAGATAACCTTATATATGCAGGTATTACAACAGCCAACGGACATGTGGACAAGGCTCACAACATCTACCTTGAAACCACAGTCACCATGGGTATCCCTGCCCTGGTATTCTACCTTGCATTCCTTAGCTTCTTCATATTCAGAAGTTGGAGGAGCGATAAGGATTTCATGTTCTTCACCATGATAGCAACCTACCTGATGCAGGGTTTCTTTAACATAGATGTAATAATGGTGCTGCCCCTGTTCTGGATAGTGCTTGGGCTCTATCAGGGGGGATGGAGCCAAAGGTGCCATTCAGAATGCCACAGATAAAGGTTAGACAGTTGACATTACCGGCTTACGCTTATGTGTAGGCTCTTTTTAATACATCATATCCACCTATATCTGAGCTTGTTCCGGATGATTCTATCAGGTCATTTTGGAAAATAACAAACAATAGGTAACACATTAATTAAAATGAAATAACATGTATTACAGGGAAGTGGTTCTTTTGCCTACAACATTAGATTTGATAAATTTTGAAAAGCTAGCTGCTGTAATTTTTATCATATCAGGATTTTTGGCCCTTGGTTCTGCTTTTAAAGCTGAGGAATCTGAACTGGAAAAACAGCAAGATACAGTTATATCGTCTGTAGCCAATAACTCCACGGTGGAGGCTGACCAATTAGCACTACAAGCAACATCGTCAGGTATAATCGCATATTTAATATATTTAATAATTGCTGTTTTCAGAAAAGAACAGATAGAACAACAGATACAGTCTGGCACCACAAATTCGTCTTTAATACCAAATATATTGCTGATTTTGGGATTTACACTTGCAATAGTAGCCGGCCTGATAAGGATACCTGCTATTGAGCAAAGGCTGGAAGAATCTCGTACGGCAGTAGTGCTGTAAAGGTTTCATTAAAATGGCGAGGGTATTTTTTCCGCATTAGGGCAGAGTAGCATGTAATTATATGCTGCTCTTTTATTTTATATAGGAAATTCCTTTTTAAGATAAAATAATGTTAATAATATATATAAGAAACAATATATGTGATATCAAAAACGCATCTGTTTCTGGACAGCTAAAGGCAAGCTTTGTATATGTTGGCAATCTGACAGAATATTGCTTCAGCAGGAAAGCGAGTTTATGCTTATTGATGCCGGAAACAATGAGGACAGCGAAACGGTAAAAGGTTACCCTGATCAGCAGGGAGTTACAGAACTTAAATACTTCGTAGGGATGCATAAGGATGAGGACAATATTTGAAGTGCAGATTATATAAATTTGTTTTATGGTACAAAAAACAGAATATTAATTATGTTATAATATATCTCAAGTAAATGGAAATTGTCGATATTGTACGTTTCTGCGAGGGAAGTACAAGAATTGGAGAACAAATAAAGCGGAGGAATAAAGAAATGTCGTTTTGTTCAAATTGTGGCAAGCCGATTTTAGATGGTGCAAAATTCTGCAGTGGGTGCGGTGCCCCTGTTAATGTAGAGGATTTAGTAGAAAATACCATTAGGAGGCAAGTATTTGCCGGAAAAGTTGTAAAGTGTCCGTCATGTGGCACAGTAATTCCCAGTTTTACAGCAATATGTCCAGGGTGTGGGCATGAAATAAATACTACTAAGGTATCATCCGCAATTAAGGAATTTGCTGAAAAAATAAATGAATGTGATAGGCTTATAGCAAATAGTTCCTCTGTGCCTAAAAAAGGATGGAAATCCTGGGGAAAAGGAAAGAAATTCTGGTGGGTAGTATTAAATATATATACGTTATGCATTCCTTTGGCAATATATTTATTGGTGCCACTTTTAGGAATGGGTGGTATGGCCACATTAACAACGGAAGAAAAGAAAAAGGCAGCGTTGATTGACAATTTTGTTTTTCCTAATGACAGAGAAAGTATTTTGGAAGCATTGTTATATATCAGAACACAAATCGGGTCGCTTGAGTCTGGAAAAATTGATAGAAATACAGCTTATTGGACTCACATATGGAAGAATAAGTCGGTTCATCTTTATCAGAAAGCTGAGATATTGTTTAAAGGCGATAGAATTGCAAATGATGCATACAGGGACATCCTGCTAAGTGAAAAGAAAGTAAAAAAATTACTTAGAATCAGAGCAATTGCTGCAGTTGTCTTAATGGCAGCACTTGTTATGGTTGTATTTTCCCTAGGCGGGGCTTGAAAGCAAAAATAGAATATACAGAGGAGTCTGAACGGTTTCCAGGTAGCATAAGGATTATGTTAGAGTTAATGGACCAAAATAATTTGGAAGGGAGAAGCGAAATGGGATTATTTGATAAAAAGCCTATGGGTTACGGAGTAATGGATGTGATCAGATGTGATGAGCCATCATATTTGATTTGGAAGTGGCATCCAGAAGGTACCACAACATATCAGAATAGAAAAGAGAATGCTATTAGGTGGGGTTCTTCTTTACGAGTTAAAGAGGGCTCGGTTGCGGTATTCGTGTATAAACTAAGAAATGGCATAATTCAGGATTATATTGAGGGTCCGTTTGATCAGATTTTAGATACAAATAACTTGCCTGTTATATCCAGCATTATTGGTCTGGCCTATGATGGAGGAACACCTTTCCAGGCAGAAGTTTATTTTATTAATCTCGCACAGATTATACAGCTTAAGTTTGCAGTTCCATACTTTGATGTATACGATCCGCGTTTCCTTGATTATGGTGTGCCGACTGCGGTTAGAGGAACAATTAGCTTTAAGATTACAGATTATAAGGGTTTTATAAAATTACATAGATTAGATAACTTCTCCATTGATGATTTCCAAGAGCAGATAAAAGATGCAGTTATCAGGTATATAAAGAGCGTTGTCTCAAATGCACCAGAGGAGAATAGTATACCGGTTATTCAGCTTGAGAGAAGGATTGCTCAAATTAACGATTTAGTAGAAACAAGCATTAAAGGCCGTTTTTTTGATGATTTTGGCGTTACTGTTTCTGGCGTAGATATTGCTGTCATTGACTTGGATAAAACCAGTGAAGGATATAATCAGCTCAAGGCTGTTACACAGGACCTTACTACTGCAACTATGCAGGCTCAAACTATGAATAATATGGTGGTAGGCCTTAATCAGCAGCAGGTACAGAAGCCTGTTACACCGCCTCCGGCTCATATAGTTACATATAACGTTGCTGTTAATGGTCAGGCGACAGGACCCTTTGATTTAGCTACATTAGGTAGAATGGTTGCTGCAGGCCAGCTTTTAAAGGATAGCCTCGTCTGGAGGAATGGAATGAGTAGCTGGTTAAAGGCAGGAGATGTTGATGAATTAAAGTCACTTTTTCCTGAAATGCCACCTATTCCAACATCGACAGATGGAATGATATGAAGTATACTCCAGTGAGGCTTCCTGCCTGAATAGCATCGAATCCATTCGTGAAAATGCTCCAGATGAAAAAACAGTGAAGGAATAAAAGCTGATGTTTTAACGTCAATGAACAACGTTAGATAATCGATAATAAGAGCTTATGCATAATGATATGATACCTCTTAAGTAGGCAAGGCAAATAACCAAAGTCTACTTAGGAGGTGTATTTTTAGATTTGATAAATTTTGAAAAGTTTTCTACTCTATTTTTTTAAGTGTTAGAGAATAATTAAAAAATTATAACCAAATGATGGATTGTTCTTATGCTATACTATTAATATGTTCTGTATATAAAGGATTTTCGGGATTTAAAGGAAAAATCCAGTTTAAAAGGGAATAGGTTCAATGTTAATCTTAAGAAAGGAGCGTGAGGTACACTATGTCAAAGATGCCGGTTTTATTTGTAGGACACGGGTCACCCATGAATGCCATCGAGGATAACAGCTATACAAGAACCTGGAGGGATTTGGCTGAAAGAATACCAAAACCTAAGGTGATACTATCTGTTTCTGCCCACTGGTATACAAGAGGGACCAGAATTATGAACCAGGAGAACCCGAAAACCATATATGACATGTATGGTTTTCCGAGGGAGTTATATGAGGTTACATACAATGCTTCAGGCTCGCCCAGTGTGGCTAAGGCCTCAAGGAAGCTGATTTCAAGGGAAACAGAATATGATAATTCCTGGGGTATTGACCACGGAACCTGGTCAGTATTAGTTCATATGTATCCGGAAAGGGATATTCCTGTATTTCAAATCAGTGTAGATGCTGATGCTCCACCGGAGACACATTATAAAATTGGTAAGGAGCTAAGAGCCTTAAGGGAACAGGGGGTTCTTATATTTGGCACCGGGAATGTTGTCCATAACCTAAGAATGGTTGACTGGAGCAGGGAAGGACAGGGCTTTGACTGGGCATATGAATTTGATGAATATATTCAAGGCAATATTATAAATAAGAATCATAATAATATTCTCAAATACAAAGAGCTTGGTGATACTGCAAAACTGGCGGTGCCGACTCCGGATCATTTTTATCCTCTTTTATATGCACTTGGAGCATCGGATGAAGACGATAAAATCAGCGTTTATAATAAATCCTGTGAATTGGGTTCATTGTCAATGACTGCTTATCTTTGGGAGTAATACAAGCTTATCGAGGAGTATTACTCCAGATATATTGAAAAACTTAAAGGAGGAAAACATATGGAAAGAAAAATCAAGCAGCTGGTTAAAGGCTATAAAACGCAGGACGGTGCAGGAGTACATCTGGTCAGGGTTTTAGGAAACAGGACTGTTCAGGAATATGACCCGATTTTATTGCTGGATTCCTTTGACAGCACAAATCCCGATGATTACACTGCTGGTTTTCCCATGCATCCCCACAGAGGTATCGAAACCATAAGCTATGTGTATAGGGGGTATATGACTCATAAAGACAGCTTAGGCAATGAGGATACCATTGGTAACGGAGAGGTCCAATGGATGACGGCGGGCTCTGGCATTTTACATGAAGAAAAACTGCCGGCAGCCGAGAGAATGCTTGGAGTACAGCTTTGGCTTAACCTCCCGGCAAAGGATAAAATGGCTCATCCTGCTTATCGCAGCATAAAGAACTCTGAAATTGAAGAAATAGAGCTGGATAATGGCAAGCTGAGGCTGCTGGCAGGTGAATACGAGGGCAGGAAAGGTTATATGAGCAAATACCTGCCCTTGGATTATTACGACCTGCACCTTAACCCTGGTGCGTCCGTTGTCCTGAATACAGACAGTGGGCGCTCTGTCATGGCCTTTACCCTATTAGGGGACGCGTATATAGGAGGAGAGCTGGTAACAGAAAAGACGGCTGTAAGGCTTACCTCGGGTGATTATGTAGAGATAAAGGCAACAGACAAAAATGCACAGGTGTTATTTATAAGCTCAACAGCCCTGGATGAACCCATAGCCTGGGGCGGACCTATCGTAATGAACACAAAGGAAGAGTTAAACAAAGCCTTCGATGATTTAAAAAAAGGTACATTCATAAGGAGCAAAATA
>JAEZLD010000206.1 GCA_023415335.1 Bacillota bacterium
GGTGACCGTGTAGAGAGCCAGATACGTTACGGATGGGAGATTAACTACTATGGAATAGGCGACCTTGTAGTACTTTCAGAGGAGGTTGATAAAGAGGATATACAGGCAAAGCTATCAGAGTATCGTAAGGAATATATAATGTCCGATGAGAATCTGGAGGCTATACGTGAACAAGCCAGGTATGAGCTTGGGCTTGAGAGATTCATAGAAGAAAATAAAATAGGGGCTTTTACAGATAACTTCCAGGACCTGCATGGACTGCGCCAGCTTCCGGGGCTGGCTGTACAGCGCTTAATGGCAAAGGGGATAGGCTTTGGGGCTGAGGGAGACTATAAGACGGCATGCCTGATGTCTGTTCTTCATAAAATGGCTGAGGGAAGAATTGGTGCTACAGGCTTCATGGAGGACTATACCTATGATATGACTGAGGGCAGCGAGTGCGTGCTTGCAGCCCATATGCTGGAGGTTTCTGAGGAGTTTGCCTCCTCAAGGCCGGCAATAGAGGTCCACCCTCTGGGAATCGGGGGCAAGGAACCACCTGCAAGGCTTGTATTTAACCCGGTAACTGGTCCTGCCATTGCAGTGTGTATGACTGATATGGGAGATAGGTTCAGGCTCATATGTGCAGAGATAGAGCTTATAGCACCGCCTGAGGCAATGCCAAATCTTCCTGTAGCAAGGCTCATGTGGAAGGTTAGGCCGGATTTCGAGAGTGGAATCAAGGCGTGGCTGGAGGCTGGAGGAGGACATCATACAGTGGTTTCAACAGCATTGACCACATCTGATATAGAGCTTTTTGCAAAGCTTACAGGAACAGAGTGTATTGTAATTAAATAAAGATGATAGACAATGCTTTCCTGTAATAAGCAAGGGCATTATTGCAGGGAAGTATTTTTAATTTCTTTGAGTTTAGAAAGCTCACATTAAATGATGCTTGTATCAGACGTAATCTGTATGGTGCTTATCATCCTGGTTCCGCTTAGCTTCTCATACAGCATGGGCTTGCTTGTGAGTAGGTATTTAACGCCTATGCAGAAGTAATAGGAGAGGGCTATTACTGCCAGTGTACATATAACAAGAATTTGTGTCTTATGAGCCATAGGGAGGCTCTTTATGAATAAGGTAGCAAGGACCAGAAATACTGGGATTACTATATAGGATAGTATGAATATGCCTATTCTTGAAACCAGCTTTATGGATAGCTTTTTATCATCTAAGGCAATTATCTTAAGGTTCAGGAACCTTTCGCCTAAGGTAGAACCATGTAGGAGGCAGGGGATGGTAATATAGTATGAAAAAAAGGCTATGCTACAGGTAAGCTTATAGCCTATTCCAAAGGCACTGAGCATGAAGGCCATAATGGAGGAGGCTGTTGAATAGAGAAACATATCCAGCAGAAGGGCTGTTGTGCGGCGGAGGCCTGAAACGTTTCTTCCCCGTACTCTTGATTTTTCCTCAAGTGCGCTGCGGGCAGGCAGTGCATGTATAACGGGTGGTGTACACAGGTACCCTAAGAATCCACCCAGGGTATTAAGCAGAAGGTCGTCTACGTCAAACAGCCTGTAGCTTCTTGGATATATGAAGTATAGGCCTGAAAGCTGGGTAAGCTCAAAGAACAAACTCATGAGGAAGGATAAAAAAACAGTCTTCTTCATGCTTGTTCCGAAATAGTATCTTAAGTATATTCCAAATGGAAGGGTAAGAAGTATGTTGTAGGCTGGCACAATAAAGCTGCCATGCTTTAGGGCTCTTATATATGATGAAGGCTGCGAAAGACATAGTGGAGTTTCCCTAAGGAAGTCTCTTATGAACTGCAGGGGGATCCACTGGCACCTGGAGGTTGTAAGCTGGGATACATAGCCACTGTCTGGTAGAGGAAGTATAACAAGAAAGTATGCACAGAGCATATATAGTACAAATGAATACAGTACCAGAGACTTTAAGAAGGAAATGGAGCCGAATTTATGATATTGTATAAGTATAAAAGGCACACTTATTGTTACTGCTATGAATGGAAAAAACATTGCGGCTGTTTTAATTGGCTCTATATATTGACTCATATTAACACCTGCTTTTTATATTCTTTATAGTATTATTTTATCAGGTAGGGAGAGCAGGGGGCAATTTCTTTACCTTACATTCTAAGGGTTTAGCTTACAGTTTTGTAATGTTAAGTATTGTTCTGTTTAAGGTGTTAGGTGAAAAGCTATAATCATGGCACATGCGTTTAACAGCCTTTTATCGTTGAGGGGGTATGTTTTACAAATTTGAAACAGGATTATAGTATAATACACTTCAAAAAAGGATGTGTGTGTAGTACAATTTTGTTAATTACTAGAATATGGGGAGTTTAAAATGGAGGATACAAAGAAAATACTTCATGCATCCACTTTGGCGGGAGTTGCCCTTCTAAAAAGCGGAGCTGAAATATTTAGGGTTCAGGAGACTATGAGCAGAATTATAGAGCATTATGGGGTGAAAAACTATAATGTTTATGTAATAGCTAATGGAATTTTTGCTAATATTGACGAGAACAAGGAAAGCCATAGGACTGCCATAAGGGATGTGCCTCTTAGCGGAATCCACCTTGGTCTTATAGACAGGGTTAACAGTATATCAAGGGAGATTTGCCAGGATAGCTATGGAATAGATGAGGCTATAAATAGATTAGAGCAATGCCAGAGTCCACCTCCAACAAAACATCTTCTTCAGGCTGCTGTATGTGGGGCAGGGGCAGCTGCCTTTGGAATACTGTTTGGAGCGGGAGTTATTGAAGCCATAATAACTTTTTTCTTAGGAATGATGCTTCAGTTTTTTCTTGACTGGACACAAAATATATCTAAATTTCTGCTATATATTGCAGGTGCATTTATTGTAACCGCAGGAGCGGCTGTTGCGGAAGCCCTCAGGCCTGCGGTAGATTTTAATGTGATAGTTATAGGGGCCATAATGCCAATGTTCCCAGGGGTGCGCTTTACTACGTCCATACGTGAGCTGTTTAATGGTGACCATGTTTCTGGAAGCATACACCTTATGGATGCTCTTATGACCTCTGTATGTGTAGCGGTTGGAGTAGGAACTGCCATAGGTATATCCAATGCCTTAGGAGGTGTGCTATAAGATGTTTATACAGATAATAGCCTCAATGATAGGTGTAATTGCATTTGCGGTATGGTTTGGAACTCCCTGGCGTTTGTGTGTAAGATGCGGAATCACAGGGGCAATTTCCTGGACAGTTTATTGGATACTGTACAATGAAGGGGTATCTGCAGCTGTAGCTACAGTTATAGCAGCAATGCTGCTGACTGTTGTGGGGCGCATATTTTCTGCGGTAAAGCTGGTGCCTGCCACAATATTTCTTGTATCGGGAATATTCCCTCTGGTTCCGGGAGCGGGACTTTATTATACAGCCTATTACATAATGGCAGATAATATAGCCATGGCAGGTGAAAAGGGAATAGAAACCTTTAAAATAGCCCTCGCTATAGCTATAGGGCTCAGCATTGGAGCTGCATTACCCCAGAAGCTTTTTAATAAGCTTGGGGAGGAGGTTGTAAAAGTAAGAGGAAGGTTTGGAATAGTAAGGAAGCAATAGCTATATGGAGTCATAACAAATCAGCCATAATGTTAGCTAACTGTAGTTAAGGATATTACGCTGAAGTACATAAAGCCACAAGCTGCAATATAGTATATTGCAAAGGAACTATTATAAAAACAGATGCAGGCAGGCTCCCTTAAATATAAGATAAGCAATGCCCTGACTGAAATACTTAAAATAATTGCATAAAGACCTGGAACAAACATTTTTTTAATATAGAGGTTAAAGGAAGAAGGGATAATGGTCCGTGTTTATGGGCAGCAGTATGGAGATGATTATAAGATAGAGGTCATACATGCAGGTCTTGAGTGCGGAATATTCTCTGGAAAGCTTCCAGGGTTGGACTTTATATCCTTTGGACTTAACCTTATAGACATCCATACCCGCAGGGAGAAAATGAACATATCTTCAGAGCAGGGTATGGCACTTCCTGGTGGAGTCTCTTAGAAGGATGAAGTAATAGGTTTTTTTATGTTTCTATATTCCTATGAAGCTGTGTTAAAGCTATTAATAGCTTTCAGGCCGTTTACAATATTAATTCTTATGAATAGAAACAAGACTGTAGTTTTTCAAAAGGCAGTTGACATGGATATCTTAAAGTGATAACTTAAATATAGAGCTATAATATAGCATATAGCAGAAATAAAAATATTCTGTAAGGGGTATATATGAGTTTATTATTTGAACTGGAACGTGCAGAGAGATTAAAAAAGGATATAAGCAGTCTGGTAGTAGCATGCTCTATGCCAGTGTCAGGCTACAGGTTCAGGGAAGGCAGCCAGAAGGACGGTTATTGCTGCTGCACTGACGACTGGGAGCACTACGAGTCTGATAAGACCTGGAGCAGCTTGGATAGCTTTCGCTGGCTTAGAACTGCAATTGTCATTCCAGAGGAAATGGACAACAATCACGTAGAGTTCAGGATTACAACAGGGCGTGAAGGACAATGGGATGCCACTAATCCACAGATGCTTTTTTACTTAAATGGAGAAATCATACAGGGTGTAGATGTAAATCACAGGGAAGTTACCATAGCCCAAAGGGCAAAGGCAGGGGACAGGTATGATATAGCTATTCTTGTGTACAGTGGCAGCGTTCCTGGAGACCTTATAATAAAAACAGAGCTTATTGTAATAGATGACAGGGTACAGAAGCTGTATTACGACCTTCTGATGCCTATTCAAAGTGCCAGGCTTATAAAACATTCTGATCAGGAGAGCTACATGAGGATATTAAAGCTTTTGGAGCCAGCTTTAGATGCCATTGACCTGCGTAGGCCATACTCTGAGAGCTTTTATGAATCCATTAGAAGGGCTGAGGATATTTTACATAACAGCTTTTATTGTAAAGAAAATCTGTCATGCCCTACAGTAAGTGCTATAGGGCATACACATATAGACATTGCCTGGCTGTGGACTGTATCACAGACTAAGGAGAAGGCATTAAGGAGTTTTTCAACCGTTTTAAGGCTTATGGACCAATATCCGGATTACAGGTTCATGTCCAGCCAGCCCCTGCTTTACCAGTTTGTAAAGGACAGGGATCCTGAGATGTACGCAAAAATCAGGCAGAGAGTGAAGGAAGGGCGCTGGGAGGTTGACGGTGCCATGTGGCTTGAGGCGGACTGCAACGTTACAGGAGGAGAGTCTCTGGTTAGGCAGATACTAAAGGGTCATAAATTTATAGAGGATGAGTTTGGATGTGAAAGCAGCTGTTTGTGGCTTCCGGATGCCTTTGGATATTCAGCAGCACTTCCTCAGCTTCTAAAGAAAGCAGGAATCCCATATTTTATGACCACAAAGATAGCATGGAACCAGTACAACCAGCTGCCCAATGATACCTTCCTATGGAGGGGAATTGATGGCTCACAGGTGTTTGTATTCATGCCAACCACCTGTGATTGTGAGAAAAGCATGGGTCTTAATATATCCTTCAGTGATACCAGAAACACAACTACATATACGGGTATTGTAAATCCAAACATGACTCTTGGAACCTATAAAAGATTTCAAAACAAGGACCTGACCGAAGATACTATAATGCTGTTTGGTTTCGGTGACGGAGGCGGAGGCCCAACAAAGGAAATGCTGGAGAATGCCCAAAGGCTTAAATATGGAATTCCAGGAATACCAAGGATAAAGCAGGAATTTCAAAGGGATTTCTTTGACAGGACCTATAATAAAATAGCCCATCTGCCACAAATGCCTGTATGGAACGGAGAGCTTTATTTTGAGTATCACAGGGGCACATTAACCTCCATGGCAAAAAATAAAAGATTCAACCGCAAAAATGAAATACTTTATGCCCAGCTGGAAACAGTCAGCTGTATGGCTGGCAGCGAGGCTTTCCCTTACCCGGAGGATATTATTGAAAAGGGGTGGGAGGTGCTGCTGCTAAACCAGTTCCATGATATACTGCCGGGCACCTGCATAGAGCAGGTATATGACCAGACTGACATGGAATACATCCAAATAGAAAAAGCTGGCAGTGCTGAACTGATGAGGGCTGCCTCAGCTGTAGGGCGCAGTATGGATACAGAGAATCAGTCCATAGTTGTGATTAATACTCAGGGCTACAGGAGAAGCGATATTGTTCAGGTTAAGGGACTTGAGGATAGGCATGTTGCTTATATAACAGATGATCATGGGTTAAGCTGTAAGGTGCAGAAAACTGAAAACGGGGAGTATGTATTCTTTGCTGAAAACATTCCTCCAGTAGGAGCAAGGGCCTTCAGGTATGTTTTAGGCGAAGCTGCTGGAGGTACAAAAGGCCAGTGGAACGGAGTCTTTGAGAACGACTATTACAGTGTGATATTTAACGACCAGATGGAGATGATTTCGCTATTTGAGAAGACGACCGAAAAGGAGCTCATTACGGCCGGAGAAAAAGGCAATGTACTGTCCACCTATGAAGACCGCCCTATGAACTGGGATAACTGGGACATAGACGTTTATTACAAGAAAAAAAGATATCAAAAGGATTGGTGCTCAAGGCCCGAAATAGTTGAGGACGGTCCTGTAAGGCTTGTGTTGGAATATAAATGTGGCTTTGGGGACTCAACTATATGCCAGCAGGTGAGGCTTTACAGGGTTATGCCCAGAATAGACTTTGTTACGAAGGCTGATTGGAGGGAACACCATGTACTGCTTAGGGTAGATTTCCCCGTGGACATAAATACAACAAAGGCTGCCTATGAGATACAGTTTGGAAACATTGAAAGGGAAACCACCTGTAACAACAGCTGGGATAGTGCAAAGTTTGAGGCCTGCGGGCACAAATGGGCAGACCTGTCGGAAAACAATTGTGGTATAAGCCTTATAAATGACTGCAAGTATGGCTATGGAATAAAGGATAGACACATGTCCTTGACACTTATAAAGTCCGGAACCTATCCTAATGAAAACGCTGATATAGGCAGCCACGAGTTTACTTATTCCATATACCCACATAGTGGAAGATGGCAGGATGCACAGACTGTTCAGCAGGCTTATAACCTGAATGTGCCCCTTGTCAGCCTTCTTCAGGATAAAAATGCAGCCAGGAACCCATTAGAAAATAACAGCCTTATAAGCTGTAACAGGGAGAACTGCTTCGTTGAAGTGGTTAAGAGGGCTGAGGATGGAAACGGGCTGATTGTACGTATGTATGAAAACAAAAACAGCCAGGTTAAAGCCAGGATTACCTTTGGAAGGCCTTTTAAGGAGGCATATGAATGCAATCTTCTGGAGAAAAATGAGATAATACTGAAATCAAATGAGTATGAATTTGAGTGTATATTCAAGCCATACGAGATAAAAACCTTCCGCCTCGTTTTCTAAGGTTATTAATGGAGCTGAGCGTATTGACTTTTTTAAAATTAGGTTATACACTAAATTTAATGTTGTGGGGTATAGTCTTGTGTAAGAGGAGAGGTAAAAGCTGATATGGTAAAACCAATTGCAAGGGTTTCATTACAATCTGAAATAATTAAATATGTGCAGGACTACATAAAGGAAAACAACCTAAAGCCAGGAGATAAGCTTCCATCCCAGGGAGAATTTATTGAGATGATGCAGGTCAGCAGGACTGCCCTCAGGGAAGCAGTAAAGACATTGGAGGCAGGAAACGTCATTGAAGTAAAGAATGGGAAGGGCCTTTATGTTGGAAGATCCCAAAGTATACAGGATACTATCACATCAATGCTAAGCCTCAACGAGGAAAAAGAGCAGCTTTTAGAGATGGTGGAGGCAAGGCGCGCCCTGGAAACAGAGATATTGGAGATGGTAATCCATAAGGCAACCGATAAGGAGCTTAAGGAGCTGGGAGAAACAGAAAAGGTTCTAATGGATAAATATCATGCGGGGCTTCAGCAGACAAAAGAGGATAAACAGTTCCACCAGAAAATATATGGGTTATGCCATAATAAAATAATGTACTCGCTGATTCTGATATTGAGCGAGAAGATGGAGGAGCTTTGGGAGTTCCCCTTGGATATGAAGGATCCTTTTACAGAAAGTATACCTTATCATCATTCATTATATGAGGCCATATGCGAAAGGAATGTACACAAAGCAAAGAGTATAAACAATAAGCTATTAGACTGTGTATATAAGGATATAATCAGCCGATAGTTTTTTTAGTGTAGGCTATATTATAGCATATATCATATACAATATATCACATAGCATAAAGTAAAATATATTTTATGGACAAGGAGACGATAAGATTATGACGAGTAGTAAAGGGGAAAAGGTCACAGTTGCAGTAATAGGTCTTGGAAACAGGGGAAACGACATATACGCGCACTATCAGCTGGTAGCACCTGATGAGATGCAGATAACAGCCGTTGCTGATCCAATCGAAAAGAAAAGAGAGGCTGCACAAAGCTTGTACAATGTTCCTTCTGAAAATTGCTTTGCAACCGGAGAGGAACTATTAAGCAGGCCAAGACTGGCTGATGTTGTGGTAATTGCTACCCAGGATAAGCAGCATGTAAAACAGGCTGTGATGGCAATTGAAAAGGGCTATCATGTAATATGCGAGAAGCCAATTTCACCCGATATTGAGGAGTGTCTGCTGCTACAGCAGAAGGCCCATGAGTATAACAGGATGGTGGCTGTTGGGCACGTATTAAGATATACTCCATTTTATTCAAAGCTAAAGGAAGTAATTGACTCCGGAAGGCTGGGGGAAGTAGTTACTATACAGGCAAGGGAAAACGTTACATATTGGCATCAGGCCCATAGCTATGTAAGAGGCAACTGGAGGGACAGTAAGGAAACAAGTCCTATGATTATGGCAAAAAGCTGTCATGATATGGATATAATTGCATGGCTTCTTGGAAAGAGATGCAGAAGAATATCCTCATTTGGAAACCTATATTTGTTTAAGCCTGAAATGGCACCAGAGGGTGCAGCAAGGCGCTGTCTGGATGGCTGCAGGGTCAAGGATGAGTGTCCCTATGATGCTGAGAAGATATATATAACCAACAAGCGTACAGGAATCAGAGATGTAATAGCTAGTAAAAAAACTGGTGATAATACATGGCCCGTTTCAGTGCTATCACCTAACGATATAACTGAAGAAGCTATTTATAAGGCACTTAAGGAAGGGCCTTATGGAAGATGTGTCTATCACTGTGACAATAATGTGGTAGACCACCAGGTGGTAACTATGGAATTTGAGGGAAATGCCACAGCTGACTTCACCATGACTGCATTTACTGGAGGTGGCGGGAGAACCATACATGTATGTGGTACTAAGGGAGATGCTATAGGCAGCCTGGGAGATAACACTGTGACCGTAAGAGAATTTGGTAAGGAGCCTGAAACAATAAAAACTGCCTACGGTGATATGAGTGGACATTCCGGTGGAGACAACAGATTGATCCATGATTTTCTGTCTTCGGTTTCCAAGGGCAGCTGTGAGGAGCATTTGAAAACTGGTATAGATGTATCAATACAAAGTCATATAATGGCCATAGCAGCAGAGCTTTCAAGGCAAAACAACGGAGAGATGGTGGACATAGAGCAGTTCATTAAGGACAAGCTATACAAAGGAATCTAATAGCAGTAGTCATTCCATGGGTAGACAGCAAGGAGAAAATAAAAGAAGCTTGCCAGATGTGATATTGCACCAGTATAAATCTGTAGTTTTATTGATTCTATTACAATTGGACGATTGTATAAGTTATTTGGACGATAATGTATCAAAAAAAATATGGAAAAATTGTATAATTTAATCATTAAGTGTAGTATTCTGGCAGGTAATTATATCAGAAAAATATGAACATTTTAATTAATAAAGGCTAAGGATATAACCTTGTTGAAATCCTCTGCAATAGGAAACAGAGACATATATAACGGCTATGGATAAATGAGTGGATATAGGCCAGTTCATCAAGTATAAGCATTATAAAAGGTATGTAATAACAGTTGTTATTCTCTGTGCAGACAGCACAGTGAAAATAAAAGGAGGAATACAAATGAAAAGAATGTTAGCAGCATTGTTGGCAGTATTAATGATAGCATCTCTGTCAGCATGCGGAAGTAGCCCAACTGAAAAAAAAGGTTCTGACAGCAGCGAGGCCAAGATAAGCACAGTTATGACCTCCGACCCTGATACTCTAGACCCAGGACGAGCAGATGACGACCAGAAGAATCAGATTGTACTTGAAACTCAGGAAACGCTTGTTCGTCTTATTGATGGGAAACTGACTCCTGCAGGTGCAGAGAAATATGAACAGTCACAAGACGGTTTAACATGGACCTTCCATCTTCGTAATAACAAGTATTCTGATGGAACAGCAGTAAAAGCACAGGATTATGTAAATTCAATCCGTCGTGTATTTGACCCAGAGGTTAACTGCCATAATGCAGGAATATTTTACTGTATAAAGGGTGGAGAAGCCTTCAACACAGGAAAAGGAAGCAAGGAAGATGTAGGAGTAAAAGCAGTTGATGAAAAAACATTAGAAATCACCTTAACTGAAGCACTTCCTTACTTTGCACAACTTCTTACATTCGCAAACATAACTCCAGTGCCGGAAAGTAAGACACAAGGGGCAGCCAATTCCTCATATGGTGCTACAGCTCAGGAGCTATCACAGTGCGGTCCTTATTATGTAAGTGAATGGACAAGAGGCTCACAGGTTATATTAAAGAAGAACCCAAATTACTGGGATGCTGCTAATATAAAGCTTGATCAGATAGACATGCTTCTTGCACAGGATGAAAATACAAGACAGCAGCTTTTTGATACTGGAAAAATTGATGTTTTAAGAAATGTTCGTGCAGAGTACGTTAACAGCCTGCAGAGCAAGATCGATTCAAAAGAAGTAACACTTATTTCTAATCCAAAGGCTTCAAACTCATATATATGCTTCAACAACAACGACCCTAAAGGGGTATTTACAAACGAGAAAATCCGCAAGGCATTTGCAATAGCATTTGATAGGGAAGCGTATACATCAAGCGTATTGAAGAAGAACAAGCCGGCTGGAGGACTTATTCCTTATGGCATGTCAATAGGTACTGATGAGTATCGCAGTTTATATAAAGAACCAATGTCCGAGCTTCTCAGCCAGGACGCAAAGGCACTTCTTGAAGAAGGCCTTAAGGAAATAGGAAAGAGCGGACAGACTCTTGAGGTTACCTTCCTTCAGAAGAACTCTGATAATGAGACCAAGGTTGCTGCTGAATACTATCAGAATCAGTGGCAGACAAAGCTGGGGGTAAAGGTTAACATTGAAACAGCCTCAGACAATTCCTCATTTAACAATCAGGTTTCAAAGGGTCTGTATCAGGTTTGTGAAACAGGATGGGGTGCAGACTACAACGATCCTATGACCTTCTTCCAGTGCTACACAACTGGTGATGGTAATAACCCTGCATTCTTCTCTGATGCAACCTATGATAAGCTTGTAAATGCTAACAAAACTGAAGCTGATATGACTAAGCGCGGTGAAAACTTTGCTCAGGCAGAGAAGATACTTACAGTTGATAAGTGCGGTATTTCACCTATAATCTTTGGTTATCAGAATGTAGTATTAAACAGCAAATTAAAGGGTGTGTACATCAATGGATCCGGTGGCCCATCCTTAGAATTCAGAGACGCACAGTTGGAGAAATAATAATTTTATAGTTTAAATGAAATGCCAGAGGGATTTATCAGGGTAATCTGAGTATGCCCAATGGCATTTCTTTAACAAAAAATTTAAAATAAGGGAATCCTATACAGACAGCAGAAGAATATTGCAACAGAAATAGAGCAACAGTGCATGTTTGAAAGACTATAGCATTCTTTTGCTCCTTATTATATGAACAGGTATTATTTATATGGCAGAGGTAGTTATATTATTAATCGTCTAATTTGAAAAGGAAAAAAGCAATTGCATAATTGATCAGTATAAATATTGGGTAGGTGACTATGCTTTATGCAGCCTTAGGCTGCATAAACATGAGATGGTCGGGAGGCGTGTAAATGATAAAGTATATTTTAAAAAAAATAGGGTACATGATAGTTACCTTATGGATAATATTAACGGTTACCTTTTTCCTTATGTATTCAATGCCAGGAGACCCCACCCAGGCAAGTACAAAGGTACTGCCTGAGGCAGTTATAAACAATCTGAAGGCTAAGTGGGGATTGGACAAGCCAATTGGCCAACAGTATCTTATTTACCTTAACAACTTAATACATGGAGAATTGGGAGAATCCTATATAACTCCAGGATTAACTGCAAATACTATTATAAAGCAAAGGTTCCCTGCATCATTGAGGTTAGGCCTGCAGGCTGTTGCTGTTGGACTGGTGCTTGGAGTGATACTTGGAATAATGGCTGCCTTTAACAGAGGGAAATGGATTGATTTTATTGCCATTTTCATAGCTATACTAGGGGTATCTATACCAAGCTTTGTGTTTGCTGCCATACTGCAGAAGTATGCAGCCGGAGGATACTTCCCTATTGTTGGATGGGTAACTCAGGGAAGCGGCTTCAGTAAGGGCTTCCAGTATACAGCGCTACCTACCGCCTCAGCAGCTATAAGTGGAATTGCAACCTATTCTAGATTCATGAGGTCCTCTGTGCTTGATGTAATGAGCAATGATTATATACTGCTGGCTAAGGCAAAGGGACTTTCCAAATTCCAGATAATAAGAAGACATGTTATGCGTAATGCCATAACTCCTATTATTTCTATAGTTGCTCCACAGGTAGCGGGCATTGTAACAGGCTCCTTCGTTATAGAAAGGATGTTCTCTATACCAGGACTTGGACGTTACTATGTTGAAAGCGTAAACGGCCGTGATTATCCTATGATTTTGGCCACAACATTTTTTTTCTCATTTATATTTATTTTCTGTATGGTAATAATGGACATCCTATATGCCGTAGTTGATCCAAGAGTACGTAAGGGCATTATTGAAGGAAAGTAAGAGGTGAAGGCAAGTGGCAGAGGAAAGTAAAAGACAATTAGACGCAGGAATGTTTACACGTGTAGGCGTAAATGAGCAGCAATCGGAAATGCTGATGCGGCCAAGCATCTCTTATTGGAAGGATGCAATCAGAAGATTGAAGAAGAATAAGGTGGCAATGGCAAGCCTGTTTCTTCTTATATTCATAATACTTATGTGTATATTTGCACCCTACGTTTATCCACATAAATACAGTGAACAGAACATAGCAATAACCAATCAGGGACCAACTGCAGAGCACATATTCGGACTTGATGACTTAGGAAGAGATATATTTGCGAGAATATGGGTGGGAGGCCGAGTATCCTTGACCATTGGTCTGGTGGGAGCACTGGTGTCTCTGGTGGTAGGAGTGCTTTATGGAGGCATAAGTGCCTATTTCGGTGGTCTGGTTGATGATATTATGATGAGAATACTTGAAATTTTGGTAGGGATACCATATATGGTTGTTGTTATCATTGTTTCTGTGTTCCTTGACAAGGGCATGACCTCACTTATGATAGCACTATGTATAACTAGCTGGACAGGCCTTGCAAGGTTGGTAAGAGGACAGATACTTCAGCTTAAGGAAAGCGAGTACATAATGGCGGCTAACGTTCTGGGAACACCAACCTTTAAGGTGATAACAAGGCACCTGGTACCCAATACCTTGAGCATAATTATAATCAATACTACATTTACAATACCTGGCTTCATATTCTCAGAGGCCTTTCTAAGCTTTTTAGGCATGGGAATACAACCGCCTCTTACAAGCTGGGGTGCCATGGCATCCTTAGGGCAGCAGCAGATGGCCTATTATCCTCATGAATTGATATTCCCGGCCGTAGCAATTTCAGTTACTATGCTGGCATTTAATCTTCTGGGAGATGGTCTCCGGGATGCATTTGATCCTAAATTACGTCAGTAGCAGAAAGGTGTGTAATATATGAGCAAGCATTTATTAGAAGTGAAGAACTTACAGGTATCCTTTCATACCTATGCTGGTGAGGTTCAAGCAGTACGCGGAGTGTCCTTCAATGTTAGCAAGGGAGAATGCATGGCTATTGTTGGAGAGTCAGGTTCAGGCAAGACAGTTACCTCAAAGGCTATACTAGGGCTTATAGAAAAGCCTGCTGGTGAGGTTAAAAAGGATAGCGTTATTTTATATGATGACAAAAATATATTGGATTTTTCGGAAAAACAGTGGAGGAACTATCGTGGAGCAGATGCGGCAATGATATTTCAGGATCCCATGACCTCCTTGAATCCTACCATGAAGGTAGGAAGGCAGATTACTGAGAGTATACTGTTGCATAACAAGGTATCCAAGGAGGAGGCTCGCAGGAGGGCAATTGAGCTGCTGGAGAAGGTTAACATCCCCAATCCGGAGGATAGGCTTAATCAGTATCCCTATGAGTTTTCGGGAGGAATGAGGCAGAGAGTCGTTATAGCAATTGCATTAGCATGCAACCCTAAGCTTATGATTGCTGATGAACCGACGACAGCACTGGATGTAACAATACAGGCACAGATTATAAAGCTGCTGAAGGAAATACAGAAAAACAATGATACCTCTGTTATTATGATTACCCATGACCTTGGCGTAGTTGCCGGAATGGCCGACTATATTACAGTCATGTATGCAGGGCGGATTGTAGAGCAGGGGACTGTATTTGAAATATTTAACAGCCCTCAGCATCCATATACTGCTGCACTACTTAAGGCTGTACCAAGTCTGGAGAATGAAAACAAATCCACACTCCAGATTATACCCGGAACACCTCCTGATCTTATTGCACCGCCAAAGGGCTGCGGCTTTGCAAACCGCTGTCAGTACTGCATGAGGGTGTGTGAGGAGATGAGTCCTGATTATACTCAGATGTCGGGAACCCATAAGGCAGCCTGCTGGCTGCATCATCCAATGGCAAAGAAAGCCTTTAATTTTGATGACGTAAGGAAGGTGTTTGAGGATGGCAGATAATAAAGATATACTGGTGCATGTGGAACACCTTAAAAAGTATTTTCCTATCAGAAATAAGGGAACCCTTATGGCTGTAGATGACGTTTCCTTTGATATATATAAGGGGGAAACCCTTGGACTGGTGGGAGAATCCGGCTGCGGCAAGACCACGTGTGGAAGAACAGTCATAGGACTTTATCCTGCTACAGGCGGCAGTATAGAATATGATGGCAAGGATGTTACAGGTCTTAAGGGTAAGGACAAGCAATGGTTTAAAAAGAGGGTACAAATGATATTTCAGGATCCATACGCATCTCTGGACCCACGTATGACAGTTGGAGATATTATTGCTGAGGGAATGGAAAACTTTAACCTTTACACGAATGGTAAGGAGCGGGAAGAGAGGGTACAGGAACTGCTATCCCTCGTTGGACTAAACAAGGAGCACGCCACCAGATTTCCTCATGAGTTTTCAGGAGGACAGAGGCAGAGAATTGGAATAGCAAGGGCATTGGCTGTGGACCCAGAGTTTATTGTGTGTGATGAGCCAATATCAGCGCTGGATGTATCCATTCAGGCCCAGGTTGTGAACCTGCTTATAAAGCTTCAGAAGGAGCTTGGGCTTACCTACCTTTTCATCGCCCATGATCTGTCAATGGTAAAGCATATTTCAGACAGGGTAGGCGTTATGTATATGGGACACATTGTAGAGCTTGCTTCAAGCAGTGAGCTGTACAGTAATCCGCAGCATCCATATACAAAGGCACTTCTAAGTGCAATTCCTATTCCAAACCCTGAAATAGAAAGAGGCAAGACAGTTCTGCCAATAGAAGGAGAGGTGGGAAGCCCCATAAACTGCAAGGACGGCTGTCGTTTTGCCAGCAGATGTAAATTTGTATGTGAGAAATGTAAAAGTGAGACTCCTGTGTTAAGGGAAATAGGCGACCATCACTTTGTAGCCTGCCATCTGCTTGATAAATAACAAAATGTTATAATAATAGGAGGTGCGAAGGTACTTCCTATTATTTTTAGCGAAATTACTGGGACGAAGAAAAAAAGGCATGGCATTGTCCATTATAAAAACAACAATAAATTTATTAATGGGGATTATAAGCATAAAGAAAGTGAGACATGGCATGGTATATGAAAGGGAAAAACTAAAGAAAGAAATATTTGAGAAGCTAGTAAGCAAGACAGGGCAAATTAAAAGAAGGGCCCAGGGAGTGCTAAAGCATGACTATCTCGTACCAGGAGGGCCCTATTATCAGCAATGGGATTGGGATGGGTTTTTCATGGGCATGGCGCTCTCATCCTGGATACCCTCAGAAGCCGTTTACCTAAGGAACATAACCTTAAACATACTTGAGCTGGCAGAGGATGACGGCTTCTGTCCGGGATGCATAGCGCCTGAAGGTCTGAAGAAGACGCTAAAGCACATAAAGCCCTTTACAGCCCAGGGAGCATATATAGCCTCTGAAAAGCTTGGAGACTATAGCTGGATAGAATCATATTATAAAAAGCTCAAGAGCATAGTGCTCTATAGGCGGAAGCACTACTGGCATGAAGAATATGGACTTGCAAGCTGGTGGGACTCTATGGAATCAGGAGCGGACAACAACGTAGCTATATTGGGCTATGAGGATAATACTGTTATAGCACCTGATTTAAACACATATATATACCTGGAGTATAAGTCCTTTGCAGCCATATCCCTAAAGCTTGGGTATAACAAGGAAGCTGAGGAGTTTATGACAAGGGCAGCGGATATTAAGGAATGCCTGAATAAATATCTTTGGTGCCAGGAGGATAAGACCTATTATGCTATTGATACCAAAAAGGCTGCATTTATAAGAAGACTTTCCTTTTCAAGCATGGTGCCCCTATGGGCTAAGCTGACACCTGAGGATAATGCAAAAGACCTTATAGAAAAAAACATACTGAATCCTGGCAGACTCTGGTCAGACTTTGGAATCAGAAGTCTTTCAAAGGAGGATCCTGATTTTAATCAAAGAAACATTAT
Source organism: Bacillota bacterium (assembly GCA_023415335.1). GTDB lineage: Bacteria > Bacillota > Clostridia > Clostridiales > Caloramatoraceae > JAEZLD01. The sequence goes on from JAEZLD010000206.1 coordinate 17,011, forward strand.
ATATCCATTCTCAAACTGGCAGGGGCCCGTATGGCCTGTGGCTAATTATCTTCACTGTCATGGACTTAACTGCTATGGCTATAAGGAAGAGGCTCTCATATGCGCACAGAGAGTTATAGAGCTATGCATAGGGGACATGGAATTAACTGGAGGAATGCACGAGAATTATGATTCGGAGACGGGACAACCTCTTGCAGCTCCCGACTTTATAAGCTGGAACATTTTACTCATGAATCTTATTGGGGAACTGGAGGATGACAGACACCCCCTTGAAAGGCTTTTATAAAATACAAGCATACTAACTATGATTTTTGGAGGTGATTATGTGAAGATACTTATAACCGGCGGCAGTGGGTACCTGGCATCCCGGCTCTTCAGCTATTACAAGGGCAGGCATGATATAATAAGTTTAAACCATAGGTCACTGGATGTGACAAACAGGGGTAAGGTCCAAGAGGCGGTTGATCAGGTCAGGCCGGATTTAATAATCCACTGTGCGGCAATATCGGATGTAGAAGCCTGTACTAGAAACCCCGAGATGTCCTGGGATGTTAATGTAAGCAGCGCAGATTATATAGCAGAAGCAAGTGTAAAGGCTCATTCAAGGCTTGTATTCTGCAGCTCAGACCAGGTATATTTTAAAAGCCATATAAGGACCCCCCATCTTGAGGAGGAGAAGGTCATGCCTCCCCATGAGTATGGAAGGCAGAAGCTGAGGGCAGAGGAGCTTGTTATGGGGAACAATCCTGATGCAGTATGTCTGAGGCTGAGTATGATGTATGCAATGGATTATCAGGGCAAAAATGAGCATTCTAACTTTATCGGCAATATAATCACGGCAATCCGTGAAGGAAGGCCTATGACGTATGCAGTACATGATTTCAGAAGCATAACCGATGTATGGGATGTAGTTTACACCATGGAAAAGGCAGCAGAGCTTCCTGGAGGGGTATACAACTTTGGAAGTGAAAATGATTTGTCTACCTACGAGGTTGTAAAAGCCATTTTGGACTTTTGCAATGCAGGGAATCTGTTGAGTAAGAACGAAGCCTTATTTGCAGATGAGCCCAGGAATCTTGTCATGAATATAGGAAAAATAAAGGCTCATGGAATAGAGCTGCCAGGTACCATGGATAGGCTTCATAGAAATATTCAGGTAATAAAAGCAGCTGTAATGGCTTAGAGAAGGCTGCGCACTAGGCAATCAGTGCGCAGCCCCTTATATTATATAGAGATTCTAAACAGGCTCTACGAAGCTTTCACTAAGGCTTTTTATGGAGTTTTCATATTCCTTTGGGGACATTCCTGAAATCATTTTAAACTGCTTAGAAAAGTACTGGGGAGAGCTATATGATAGTATATTGGATATTTCAGAGATGCTCTTTTTTCCCGTGCGTATGATTTCCTTTGCCCTGTCTATTTTCATTTTATTGAAATAGTCGATGACACCACAGCCTTTTTCCCCATTGAATAGCGTTTCCAATGAGGAACGGCTTATAAGGTTGTCACTGCATATCTGCTTTATAGTAAGCTTCTCAAATATATGTGATTCCAGATAGGATAGTATGCTGTCCATAACACAGGTTTTTTCGGTGACAGCAAAGGTTGAGAGCTTTTCACTTGGATTTACCTGTATACTCTTCATGTCTCTGGCAAGGGTTATAAGCAGCATTTCAAGATATATCTTTATAAGCTGTTCTGAACCAAAGGGCGGGTTTTCAGAGCGCTTCACCTGTTCCACTGAAGGAATGTGTATAGGGGTAGAGAAGGCCATTCTTGCCTCTGATAGGATATTAGATAATATCCTCTTCTGCTCGGAGCTTATAGTAAAAATTTTATTCTCAAAAAGCTTTATGTCTGGGGATGAGGATTCAAAGGATATGACCACCAGGTTTGGTGCAGTATCCCCTTTAGAGCGCAGGGCATGGAATTCCATAGGCTTATGAAATATCATATCTCCTTTCCTTAGCATATACTTGTTGTCCCCTGCGGTAACCTGTATTTCACCCTTATCTACGCAGAGAAATTCCCAAAAATCATGAGACTCCCCTTTAAAGTAAAAATGCTTCATGTATTCAAAGTAATGTATGGTAATTATTTTATTGATTCTGATATTTTCCTTAAGCTTAGTACTAATATATGACATATTTACCCCCAATATAAAATCTGTAATTTATTCAATTATATCACAATGTACAATTGTATAAGCTGACAGTAGGATATTGAATTAAAAAATTACGGTAAAGCTTTGTAAAATTGTTCATTAACTGTAGTATATATAGGTTCCTATGATAAGATGACCCTTCTTAAGAATGGGACTTTGTGCTTAAAGCTATCCTTATGGCCATAGCCTAAGCAAAACAAAACACACAATCGGACGATTGTATAAGTTTATTGTACGATTCAGTACAACAAATTCTTATGTGAAAGGTATAATTAAATTATTAAAAGAGCCTGTTGAGAAAAATATTACATTGAATGTGCAATATTATAACACAGACTGAGCTTACAGAACTAATAAAATATAAATACAAAGGAGAGGACTTTTTATGAGCAAAATGTTAACAGTAGCCATAGTCGGACTTGGGAGCAGAGGCGGTGATACCTATGCAGCATGCCAGAAGCTTTTCCCAGATAAAATGAAGATAGCAGCAATAGCTGATTTAATCCCTGAGAAGGTTGATTCTATAGCAAGGGAATACAATGTACCAAGGGAAATGTGCTTTGACAGTGCAGAAAGCCTTCTTAAAGAGGACAAGCTGGCTGACATAATGTTTATATGTACTCAGGACAGGCAGCATGTAGGCCATGCAATTCCCGCACTGAGGAAGGGATACGACCTGCTTCTTGAAAAGCCCATTTCACCAGAGCTTGACGAATGCAGGGAAATTCTTATGTTAGCAGAAGAATTGGGCAGGAAGGTAGTAGTATGTCATGTACTCAGGTATACCCCTTATTACACTAAGCTTAAGGAGGTTATAGCCTCAGGCAGGATAGGTGATGTGGTGTCCGTAATGGGTATTGAAAATGTGGGCTATTATCATTGTGCACACAGCTTTGTAAGAGGAAACTGGAGAAGGTCAGATGAAACGAGCCCCATGATACTTCAGAAGTGCTGCCATGATTTTGATATGCTTCTTTATCTGACAGGAAAGACCTGCAGCAAGGTAACCTCATTTGGAAGCACCTATCTGTTCAAGGAGGAGAATGCTCCCGAAGGTTCAACAGCCAGATGCCTTGATGGCTGCAAAGCAAAGGATAGCTGCCCGTTTGACTGTGAAAAGATATATATAACAAATGAAAAGACAGGGGTGCGCAGCGGACATACTGGATGGCCAAATAACATTTTATCAATTCATCCAACAGAGGAGTCCATTAGGAAGGCTCTTAAGGAAGGACCTTATGGAAGGTGTGTATATCATTGTGATAACAATGTAGTTGATCACCAGGTAGTAAACCTTGAGATGACGGACAGAAGCACAATCAGCTTCACTATGTGCGGATTTACTGGAAGTATGGCAAGATATGCTAAATTTATGGGAACCAAGGGTGAGATAATCGCTGATATGGGTGAAAACATCATAGATGTATGGGAGTTTGACAAGGAACATGAAATTATTGACGTAGCGAAGCTTGCAACTGATTTTGCAGGACATGCTGGCGGAGACAGCAGACTGGTTGAAAGCTTCCTTGACCTGGTATCAGGAGAAGCTGACATATCATCACGTATAACCTCACTAGGTGCGTCCATGGAAAGCCACTACATTGCACTGGCAGCAGAGAAATCAAGGGTTGAAGGCGGGCGTATGATTCCCATGGAGGAAATGAGAAACGCATAATTGTAAGGCAGCAGTACTGAAAACAGAGGGGGAGATTATTATGCAGCAGCCAACGCTTGTTATAATGGCTGCCGGAATGGGCAGCAGGTTCGGAGGCTTAAAGCAGGTCACACCTGTGGATGAGCAAGGACATTTTATAATAGATTTTTCTCTTTATGATGCATGGAAGGCAGGATTCAGAAGGGCCGTATTTATAATAAAAGAAGAGATGCATCAGGATTTTAAGGAGAAAATAGGAAAACGTATGGAGGGACACCTCCAGGTAGAATATGTATACCAGAGACTTGAAAACATTCCCAAAGGATACAGCGTTCCAGAGGGCAGGGTAAAACCATGGGGTACAGCCCATGCTGTAGCCTGTGCCGCAGATGTGATAGATGGACCTTTCGCAGTAATTAATTCTGATGATTTCTACGGACAGGAGGCATTTAAGGCAATATATAATTTCTTAAGGGAGGATAGGCCATCCAATGAGCACGCCATGGTAGGCTACCTTCTGAGAAATACTGTTACAGAGCATGGCTATGTATCAAGAGGAATATGTCAGTCGGAAAAGGGGCTTCTTACGAAGGTTATAGAATGTACCCATATAGAAAAAAGAGGAGAGGATGCAGTATTCACTGAGAATGGGGAAAGCTATACCCATATACCTGGGGACACCATCGTATCCATGAATTTGTGGGGCTTTGGAAAGAGTATGCTGCATGAGGTAATGGAAGGCTTCCCTGCATTTTTGGATAAGAATCTTAAATCTGATCCTCTCAAATGCGAGTACTTCCTTCCATCGGTAGTAAATGATATAATAAAAAAGGAAACAGGAAACATAAGGCTGCTCAGCACCAATGAAGCCTGGTATGGTGTTACATATATGGAGGATCTTATGTCTGTACGGGATGCGGTTGCAGCTAAGAAAAGGGCAGGCATATATCCCGAAGGGTTATGGAGGTAGTAGCACTTGGAAAAGGCAGTATTTAGATTCAAGCTTGAGGGAAGTCCTGTATATTGTGAGAGATATGGCTGTGGACATATAAACGAAACATACCTGGTTAAAACTGATAAAAACAAAAGATACATTCTTCAAAGAATTAATACACATGTGTTTCCTGATGTAGAGGCTCTTATGGAAAACGTGGCCTCCGTTACTAAGTTTATTGGTGCAAGGGTAAGGAGTCCAAGAGGAGCTATGAGACTTGTGGAAACATCAGACTCTAAAAGTTTTTTTAGAGATAGTGAAGATAATTGCTGGAGGGTGTATAATTTCATTGAAGAGGGAATTTGTCTTCAGAAGGCTGAAACCAGCCTGGACTTTTATGAAAGTGCTATTGCCTTTGGAGGGTTTATGGAGCAGATGAGCACCTTTCCTGCAGAGACACTTAATGAAACCATAAAGGATTTTCATAATACCATAGACAGGTACAGAAGGTTTAAGGAAATACTGCATAGGGATCCTATGGGAAGGGCTAAGGAAGTGGAAAGGGAAACAGAAGCCATACTCTCAAGGGAGGAGGAAGCCGGAAGGCTGCATAGAATGCGCATCAGGGGAGAGCTCCCATTAAGGGTTACCCATAACGATACAAAGCTGAACAATGTTATGCTGGATAAAGCAACCCGGAAGGCATTATGTGTAATAGACCTGGATACGGTTATGCCGGGACTGTCGCTGTATGACTACGGCGATTCAATAAGGTTCGGTGCTGCAAGTGCCTGTGAGGATGAAAGGGATTTATCCAGAATGAGAATAGATCTTGAAATGTTCAGGGTATATACAGCAGGCTATGTTAAAGCATGCCCAAGTCTTACTAAAATGGAGAGGGAAATGCTGCCCTTAGGAGCTAAAACCATGACACTTGAGTGTGGCATACGGTTCCTTACGGATTATCTGGATGGGGACCATTACTTTGCAGTACATAGAGATAAACATAATCTGGACAGGGCCCGTACCCAGCTGAGGCTGGTGGAGGATATGGAGACAAAATGGGACGAGATGAATAGAATCATAAGAGAGGAGATACCCACATGAATGTATTAGTAACAGGAGGAGCCGGATTTATAGGAAGCCATACCTGTGTAGAGCTTTTAAACAAGGGAATGGATGTGGTTGTTATAGACAACCTTTCTAACAGCAACGCTGAGGCATTGAAGAGGGTAGAGGCAATAACGGGAAAGAAGGTCAGCTTTTATGAAGGCGATGTAAGAGATAGAGCTAAGCTGGAGGAGATATTTGCAAGCAACCACATTGACTGTGTAATTCACTTTGCAGGGCTAAAGGCGGTTGGGGAATCAGTGGCTAAGCCCCTGGAGTACTATACTAATAATTTAGATTGCACAATGGTACTCTGCGATGAAATGAGAAAGCATGGGGTGAAGAAGATTGTTTTCTCCTCATCGGCCACAGTTTATTCTGGAGATAATGAGATGCCCCTTAGAGAAACATCAAAAACAGGAAACTGTACGAATCCGTACGGATGGACAAAATATATGGGGGAGCAGATACTCAGGGACATGGCAGAAGCTGACCCGGATTGGTCTGTAGCGCTTCTAAGATACTTTAATCCTATCGGTGCGCACGAAAGCAGCATGATAGGAGAGGACCCAAGGGGTATACCTAATAACCTGATGCCATATATATCCCAGACAGCTATAGGGCGCAGGGAATATCTTTCAGTATATGGAAACGATTACGACACCCCTGATGGAACTGGAGTAAGGGATTATATACATGTTGTTGACCTGGCAAAGGGACATGTGGCAGCCATAAGCTATTTGGAGCAGCATAAGGGCTGTGAGGTGTTCAACCTGGGAACGGGCAAGGGCTGCAGTGTCCTTGACATGGTAAAGGCTTTTGAAGAGGTTAATGGGGTTAAGATACCCTACAAGATAACCGGAAGGCGCCCGGGAGATTTGGCAACCTGCTATTCGGACCCGGAAAAGAGCAACAAGATACTGGGCTGGAGGGCTGAAAAGACCCTTGAGGATATGTGCCGTGACAGCTGGAGATGGCAGAGTCAGAATCCGGAGGGCTACGGAAAATAGTACACAGGGCACCAATGGACGGTTAATGCATTATTGATAAGCAATAAATATGCATTAACCGTCCCTTTTTATTTTTTGATGAAATTCCCAATTGAATATGTTATTCTTTTTATAGGAATATATTGCTATATAATGAATATTAAAGGAGAAATATATAAATGGAGGGGGGCATATTAATGCCACAGCAGAAGCTTTCAAAAAAAGAGAACGTAATACAGGTGGTAAAGTTTGTTTTGTTCTCGTGTTCTGCAGGAATTATAGAAACAATAACATTTACGGTCCTAAACGAATTTTTAAAGCTTCCTTACTGGCCAGCATACTTGCCTGCACTGGTGCTATCTGTGTTATGGAATTTCACGCTGAACAGGAATTATACCTTTAAATCTGCCACAAATGTGCCTGTGGCCATGGTTAAGGTGTTCCTTTATTATTGCGTATTCACTCCGGTATCCACGGTCCTCGGGAACTATTTTGCAGACACCGTGGGGGTCAATGAATACATAGTATTATTTGTGACTATGCTATTAAACCTTACTACAGAATTCCTCTTCTGCAGGTTTGTGGTGTATAGGAATTCCATTGGAACAAAGGAAATAAAGAAACAAAAGGGTGAAGAGGTTAAGAACTGAATTAAATATGTTTGAAATATCTGGTTAGCCTATATTTAAGGAAAAAAGTAATAGTTAATAGTAAATAAGTATTGATGGAAAGCACGCTCTAGAAATAGGGCGTGCTTTCCTATATTGATTTGTTTTAACTTGCTTACAATTTTTCTATAGAAAATAATTCTAATAATTGACATTATATGGTTAAGGGATTACAATTAAGTTATAAAAATTGTACTGTAGTACAATTTTCTATAGGAGGAAACCAAGTTGGAGAAGCAATCTAAAAGAGAGCGTACCCGCAGGACCCTCATGCATCATGCAAAGGTACTTTTCGAACAGAAGGGACTGGACAATGTCACCTTTGATGACATAGCCCATTCAGCCAATGTGTGCCGAACTACGGTATTTAATCACTTTTCAACTATTTCAGATTTAATGACAGCTCTAATAGACGATGAAATGCAGGACCTTACAACTACCTGCTGCGAAAGCGGTAAAAAAGGAAGTGAGCTTATTTATCTGCTGCTGGATAAGCTATCTGATGACCTGTGCAATTACCCTGTGCTTATGACAAGACTTGCAAATAACAGCATACTTAGAGGCACCAGCAGCAGGGCTATAGTTACCTTAGAGGAGCTTATTGAGAGCAGCATACGCTCTATTGAGCCTAAGCCTGTTATATTGAATACCATAAGCCCGGAAGAGCTGTCAGGTCTGATAATGTCGGTATACTACGGCCAGGTAAACCATATCCATGCAAGGGGAGAGAGCTTTGATAAAAATGTGCTGAAGGACAGCATACATAGAATATTAAACTATATTTTAAGGGGGGAATAGTATGAATGGTTCAGGAATAAGCAGATGGGATGACCCGGGTAAAATTAATGAACAGCTGAAAAAGCTTACAAGCCAGAGTATATGGGAGGTAAGCGACGAGTATTACAGGGAAGAGGTTTTGGCTTACTACGACAACAGGTGTAAGGAGTCCAGGGCCGTATATGAGGAGGCTAAGGAGTACATTCCGGGAGGAGTGCAGCACAACCTTGCATTTAACAAGCCATTTCCAGTTTGCTTTACCAGGGCTGAGGGTGCATATCTGTATGATAAGGATGGAAATAAGTATATAGACTTCCTTCAGGCAGGAGGACCGACTATTCTAGGAAGCAACCCGCCTGCAGTAAGGGATAAGGTAGTGGAGCTGCTTAACACCTGTGGCCCTGTAACAGGACTTCTTCATGAGGCTGAGCTTTTAATTGCCAAGGAGATACACAAGCATATGCCTAATGTGGAGATGTTCCGCATGCTGGGAAGCGGTACAGAATCAGTAATGGCAAGCCTTAGAATAGCCCGTATTGCCACAGATCATAAACGTATAATTAAAATTGGAGGTGCGTACCATGGGTGGAGTGACCAGATGGTATATGGTCTTAAAATACCAGGGAGCAGGGCACTGCTGGAGTCCCATGGCATTCCAAAGTCATGCTACAGCCTTACAGACGAGGTAAGGCCAAATGATTTGAACATGCTTGAGGGAATGCTTAAGAGGAACAAGCTTAAGGGGGGCACAGCTGCTATTATTGTGGAGCCTGTGGGCCCTGAAAGCGGAACACGTCCAATTGCCAGGGATTACAACAAAGGCGTCAGGGCGCTTTGTGACAAATATGGAGCACTGCTCATATTCGACGAGGTGGTTACAGGCTTCCGTGTAGGCTTATCAGGTGCCCAGGGCTATTTTGGCGTAGTGCCTGACCTTACCATATTCGGAAAGATAGTCGCAGGGGGATACCCGGCAGCAGGGGGAGTAGGAGGAAAGAAGGAATATGCCGGACTTATGGCTGCAGGCCTTGCTACAGGCAAGCATCGTGCCTATGTAGGCGGTACTCTTGCAGCTAATCCTATGTCAGCACTGGCAGGCTATGCGGCCATACAGGAGATTGCAAGAACAGGTGCCTGTGAAATAGCAGGAAGGGCTGGAGATAGGCTTGCGGATGGACTGAAGGGACTGCTTGATAAGTATGGTCTTCCCTTTGTGGCCTATAACCAGGGTTCAATTGTGCACCTGGAGTGCACAGGTGCCATGAGCTTTGATTTTTCATCCTACAGCTTCTTAAAGTCAGCATTAGGGCTTCTAAAGAACAAGGATATGATGAATATCAGGAAGGATTCTATGGAACGTATGGGCGCAGCATATATGGCTGGTGGAATTGTTACACTGGCTGGAAGCAGGCTCTATACCTCTATGGCAGACAATGATGAGATTATAGATGAAGCGCTCACACGATTTGAAAACGTATTTAAGCATGTGAGGAAGACTGATAAGGGTCTTATTAAATAGAAAAGGGAGTTCATATTATGGGTAAATATATAATATCCCACGACATAGGAACCAGCAGTGATAAATGCGTGCTTGTAGATTATGAGGGTAATATAGGGGCTACTTGTACGGAGCCCTACCCTACATATTACCCTTACCCATCCTGGGTTGAGCAGAACCCAGAGGATTACTGGATGGCGGTTACAAAGACTACAAAAACCATAATGACAGAGCATAATATAGACCCTGAGGATATAGGAGGCATAATATTCTCCACACAGGCTCAAGGGGTTATACCAGTGGATAGGGATGGGGAGGTTTTGTATCCTAACATAACCTGGGTGGATGGACGTGCCGAAAGGCAGGCTCAGGCTATAATGAAAAAGCTGGGAGGTAAGGCTGTATTTACTGCCATTGCCGGTACCCCTATTATGGGCAAGGACTGTATTGCTAAAATAATATGGCTAAAAGAGGAAAGGCCTGATGTATACAACTATACCTACAAAATACTGGACGTTAATGGTTATTTAAAATATAAATGTACTGGTAAAATGGTAACAGAGTTATCAGGAGCCTCATCCTATGGACTGGACCTTAAGAAGAAGACCTGGCTCAGTGTTTTGAGTATGACGGGAATAGATATGAAGAAGCTTCCTCCATTAGTTAAAAGCTATGATAACATAGGAGGACTTACAGGAGAGGCGGCGGGGCTAATGGGGCTGAGGGCTGGTACACCGGTTTTCGGAGGGTGTGATGATGTGCAGGCAGCAGCCGTAGGCTCAGGAATGCACGGAGATGGAGATGTGCACATATATCTGGGAACCAGTGCATGGGTGGCAGCGGCGTCTAAAACAGCAGACAAGTTCCGCCATGGTGCGGCAGCTATACAGAGTGCAGACCCTGAGATGAATCTTATTGCCGGCATAACAGAATCTGCAGGAGCTAACATACAATGGATATGTGACCAGTTTTTCTCCCGGGAGAAGCAGGAATATGGAAGCAGTATCTATGCTTACATGGATAAGGAAATTGAAAAGATACCCCCTGGAAGCGACTATCTTATATGTACCCCATGGATGCTGGGGGAAAGGTGTCCTGTCAGCAGCACCACTACAAGAGCTACTCTGTTTAACATGAACATGAACCATACCAGGGAGCACCTTATGAGGGCAGTGTATGAGGGTATAGGCTACAACCTCAGGTGGATTTTGGAGAACTATAGGAAGGACTATGGCTTCTCCTGTAGAAACTTCAGGATAATAGGAGGGGGAGCACTGGATGCCGCATGGATGCAGATAATTGCAGACATTACAGGAAGCGAGTTCAGCGTGATAAAAGACCCAAGGAATGCAGGGGCTCTTGGAGCAGCAACTGTAGCACTTATAGGTCTTGGGGTTGTAAAGGATTTTGAGGCAGCCCGGGATTTTATAAAGGTGCAGAAGGTTTACTATCCAAATACAAAGAACAAGGCTATTTATGACCAGCTCTTTACCAGGTACAAGGAGATTTACTCCTCACTTAAGGAGGCATACAAGAATGTTAACAGCACAAGGTTTGAAGGAGGGGCATAATATGGATATGATGGCTCAAAGCATTATAGATTGTGGAGGGAGGCTTTTCTCCCAGAATATAGAGGAAGGCTCAGAAGGATGCATAAGCTGTCGTCTTGATAAAGGAGGCTATGCTGCATCAATAGCAGGAGGAGCCTTTAAGGAGCTTAAGGAGGAGGATATTAAGAGGGGAATCTGCAATGAGGATAGTATGCTGGCATATATCTATTCCAGCTTCCCTCATATAAATGCTGTGATTATATCAAGTACTCCCTATGTGATAGAGGCAGCCAGGAAAAGCAAGACTATTGCTGCTGCTTTAGACGATATGGCACAGATTATAGGATATAACACAAGAATACTTCCTGATAAGGACAAGAAGAAAATAATCAGGGCTTTGAAGGGACGCTTTGGGTGCATTATAAAGGATGTAGGCATGATTACGGTAGGAAGAAGCATTGAGGAGGCATATACAGCTGCACTGGTGCTGGATAAGGCCTCAAGGGTTTCGGTCTATGCTCCTGGAATAGGCGGCATAAAGCCGGTAGGCAGACTTTCTTATCTTATAGAGCATGCCATATACCAGAGGAAATACAGCAAAATAAACGGACAGTTTTTAAATGAGCAGAAGGGTTCTAAGGGAGAGCTTGAATATATGGAGCTAAGGCAGCAGATAGTGGACTATGGCCGGCTGCTTTTGAGGGAGGGGCTTGTACAGGGCACCTGGGGTAATATTGCGGCAAGATGCGATGAAGCTTACATGCTGGTTACACCCAGCGGTATTGATTATGATATATTGGAACCTGCAGATATTGTGAAGGTAGACATGAATACCCTTGAATATGAAGGATACCTAAAGCCTACCAGTGAAAAAAGGCTTCATGCTGCCATACTTAGGGAGAGGAAGGAAATAGGAGCGGTAATACACACCCATTCCACCTGGTGCAGCGTAATGGCAGCCAGCAAAGCCAAGTTTTTGCCAGTTACATCAGGGGATATGGCAGAGTATGTTTTGAGAGCTGCGAAGGTTACAGAGCATGTACTTCCTACCACGAGAAAACAAGCACAGGCAGCAATGGAGGCAATGAGAGACAGGAATGCCTGCCTTCTGGGAAACCACGGTGTTATATGCTGTGGAAAGGACCTGGCCGAAGCCTTTGAAACCTGCAGGGTGATGGAAAGGTCCGCAGAAATGTATATAAAATAAGAAAGGCTATAGATAGAATATATAAAGGTTTTAATAATACTATAATATTATTTTTAGATGGTGTGGTATGAAGCAAAGAAGAAAGATTAAGAAAAGTCTTATTATATTAATCATAGGTGCTTTAATAGCCTCTGGTGCAATCTGGCAGACTGTCATGGTTCGTTCCGATACAGACCAATATAATTCTATAGGAGACTATATAAGTCTTGGAACATATAATGCCCATTATTACTCTAAGGGACAGGGAAGTACTTCGTTTGTTTTCATTACAGGCTCTGGTACTCCTTGTGCATATACAGACTTTTACCTGCTTCAGGAGGAGTTAAGTCGTTATGGGCAGACCATCTCCTTTGACCAGGGAGGCTTTGGATGGAGCAGTAAGCCGGAGAGCAGAAGGGATGTAGACAGCCTGGTCAGTGAGTTAGATCTTCTGATTGAAGGTGTGGTTTTCCCAAACACACCTGTGGTTTTGTTATGCCATTCCTTAGGCAGCCTGGAGGCTATACGTTATGCACAGACCCATCCTGAAAGAATAGCTGGTATAGTTTTTTTAGATGGAGGCAGTCCTGAGTACTACAAGGAGCTTTCAGAGCTTAAATCTATACTGCTTAACAGGGCAAGCTGCCTTCTAAGGATAACAGGCCTGGAGAGGCTTCTAGGGGAGATAGGGATACTGCTTCCCATTTATGGGGAGAGCATCAGAAATCCTAATCTGCCTGAAGGGGTGCGGAAGCTTGACAGGGCTATGTACTATAAGTATACGGGTAACACTGGTAATCTCAAGACCATAAATGAGATAAATGAAAATGCAGATGTGGTTTTAAATGGAGGAGACATTGGAGATATTCCTATACTGGTGTTGTCTTCAGATGAGGGACAGAGATGGCAAAAGGTTCAGGAGCAGCTTGAAGCCTTATCGTCATATAGCTCCCAGATAACCATAGAGGGCTCGAGCCATTACCTTTATTGGTCTGAATATAATAACACTAAGGAGTGTATTATTGAATTTATAAAAAAGATTCAAGGACGGCCTTAAAACCGGACTATCTTACTGAAGTACTAGTTTTTGTTATATGATCCTGAAGGATCAATTTTAAAACCAACCGCAAGCCTGATACCTTCAGACACGATTGTATTGAAAAAGAGAAAAATATAAGACTTATACACAAATGATAAAAATATACTGAGATAAATTGACAATAAACGGCTGTAACTATATAATAAAGGCAAATATTGTTAACGAGGTGTGTATGGTTATATTGGATTCCTTTAGAGAAAGGTATTCGCAGCTTACCAGAAGGCAGCGTGAGATATTTGAATATATGATAGACAATCCTAAAGAGGTAAGCTATCTGTCATTGAAGGAGCTATCAAAGCGTATAGGGGCCTCTGAGGTTTCTGTGCTTAGAGTATCCAAGGAGCTGGGATTCGGGAATTTCATAGGACTCAAGAATGCCTTTCGGAGTGAAGAACAACTTCTATACAGCACTCAGGATATTGAGAATATGTCCCACAGTATTCCACCTGGCTCCCAGCGTCAGAAGAAGGAACTATTCAAGATGATTTGCAGCCTGGAACGGAAAAACATGGAGAATATGATTAATGGCATAGACATAGATATGATGTTTAAATGTGCAAAGGAACTACTGAAGGCACAGGAGATTGTCATATTTGGACATAATGCTTCGATAAATCCAGCATACTGTCTTGCCAGCAGGCTCAATTATTTTAGATTAAAGGCTTCAGCTGTTAAGTTGGAGGAGAACGCTTCTGTTAATACAACACTTGCAAGAATAGGTAATAAGGATTTTGTGATAATTTTCTCGTTTCCATCATACCATTCTCCCATCACTGAGGTTATAAATTTTGTGCAGATGAGGGAAGCAGGAGTTATAACGATAACTGATAGCATGAAATCTCCTGCCGTTACTGAAAGTGGATATACGTTTTTGTGTAGGACAGAAGCACCATTTTTCTATAATGCTTTATCTATACCAATGATGTTTGTAGAGCT
>JAEZLD010000022.1 GCA_023415335.1 Bacillota bacterium
GCTTCTGTATGCCCTACAAAGAGTCCTGATTTTTCTCCCCCCACAAACAGGTTATCAATCCCTTTTACCTTCATTGTGTTGTCTCTGGGTGCCATTGATAGATACCTTATTGAGTTAGCCTTGCCTCCCGAATAAGGGTCCTCAAACCTTACATTTTCAAAGCCCCGAATCTTCCTAAGCTTATCTAAAGGATAATAGCTGGTCATAAGCTTCGCATGTCCTGTATCCAGCAGTACAATGTTTTCTGCAAATTCCTTTAACGCATACTGCTGGCATACCTTCACGTCCAGCTTGCCAAAGTTCACATCCTCTTCAGGGACAGGAACCACCACTACCCCATCCTTATTAAGCTTATCCCTTATTTCGTCGCTTAATGAATCCTTGCTTAACTTACAGGAACCGCTCATTGCTCCGTAGCTGTCATCCTTTCTTTTTCCCTGGATATCCTCTACTCCGGCTCTTTTACTGATGCTTACCCTTGGGCCATAGGATGGGCATCTTAGTATACACATGGAGCAGCCCTTTCCATATCTTAAACAGTTCCCAATTGGCCCTGTGGAGCCTGTGGTTTCAATAAAAACATCCCCCTCAACAAGACTACCATCACTAAGGTAAATACCTGTTATTGCTTTTTTATTAATCTCAATATCACTGGCTCTTGACTCAAAGAGTATTGTTATGCCCATTTTAATCAGATAACGCCTTACCTCTGCTTCTATTTTTAAAACATTATAAAGGGAGGCATGGCTGTGCCCAGGGAAGTCTACATCTGTATGGGTTGAGCATCTGTCAGTTATCTCAAACAGCTCTCCTCCACCTAATGCAATCATTTCCTCTGCTGCAGTATATCTTCCATTATTGCGCATTATACCGCCTACATTACCAAGCCCCAGGAGCATATCCGTTCTTTCAAGCAATGTTACCTCAGCACCACATTTAACAGCTTCAAGTGCAGCAGAGCAGCCTGCCCAGCCTCCACCTATTACAACAACCTTCATTCTACTTCCCCCTCCTTAAGAAATACCTCCATTGGATTATACTGCTGTTTGCAGGATTTAATATGCTTATTTCTGCTGCCTTCCATGCTGCAGCTTCCACATATTCCTTCCCCGCAGCACATGGTACTGTTATTAACTGTTGCAAAGCTCATGCTTGGATTTATTTCATTTATAAGGCTTATGATTTTCCTATAAAAATCATCACTTCCAGCACATAGTGTTGTCTTAAAAGGAAGCCTTTCAATAAGTAATCGGATATCCTTTTCACCAGAGGGCTTAAAGTCCCCGTTTATCTCGCAGAGGCTTGTATCCTGTACAATACAGCCTAAGGCTTCGTAATACTTTTTAGAGAAATTTTGATCACTTCTACCCTTATCTAAAAGCACATATACCTGGTTCCCCTTTTTAATAAGTTTCTTTGCAGCCATAACTCCGGGAGCTGCTGCAGCACCCCTTGCTATTATAAGCACATTAGAACCCTTTAACCCTGATAAAAACCTTTGCCCCTGTATTCCATTCCAATATGGACCTTTGACCATTATTTCTCTTTCACATTCACACAAAGCTTTTGTCTTAACTCCATATATTTTTATTACAACCCGGATAATATTTCTTACAGTATCACTCAGCATGACAGATATGGGAGTACTGAATGCATCTGAATCCCCAGGCTTCTTTAAAAACACAAATGCTCCCATACTATTAAGCTCTCTGGCCAGATATTTGGATACCTTTATATCAAGCTGTAGAAGGTCCTCTCGTATATACTTCTTTTCTTCAATAACATAACCATGATATTGTCTGATTTTTTTTGCCTTGTTATCATTCCATGTAAATTCCTGATATATGCATATACCTTTCCAGTCAAGGCAGTCACAAAAGCATTTGCCATGTAGCTGGGAGCATATGATACATTCACCCTTTTCAGCAAGTATGCATGGACAAAATTCTGAGCCAGAGTCTATGCAGTCTACATATTTGTACAATCGCCCATCCCTCCTTCAATGAGAACACCTCTCTTCCGCTGCATCAATGCCTAAGCCCACCTTAAGCCGCAGGACGAAGAGGTATACATTAGGTTATTCAATGGGGAAGGCTTATGTTACTGTGAAAATATTTGCCTTCAAACATTATGTTTCTTTTATGTTATTTTTAGGTAGCACGTCATCTTAAAAGCACAAAGTAATAGCCTCCCCTAAAGAGAAGGCCATTCTAAAACTATTTTTAAAGTATATACCTATCCTTGCACTTTATACTTTTTAAAATTTAAAGAAAGCATTATATATACTATCGGTCAGATTACTGCATCGTTTTACCGTACGGTCACTATACAGTATATATTTTGCCTCCTGTATGTTATTAATGTTGACTACAATGCTTCCAACAGGTTCATTTTCCGTAATAGGAGTAAACATTACTGATGGAACATATATTTGTATCTTTACATTATCCTTTTCACCTTCCTTTATTGGAAGGTATAGGTCACTGTTTATTTTCCCCAGTATATAGCTGTTTTTCCCGCCATAAACACATATTTTTTTTATACAGTCACCCTTATCATAAAGCTTAATAAAATCATAGGTTTTGTTAGCATAATTCATAAGGGTTTCAGCATCCTGCCATCTATCGCTGCTGTTTAAAACCACACATATATATCTTCCGTAAGGATGCTTTACAGAGGCCACCAGACACTTACCTGCATTCCCTGTAAATCCAGTTTTTACCCCATCGGAATTATCTATCCGGTATAAGAATTTATTTATATTTCTATAGCTTCTATTAAATTTACCAGTCGTACCGCTGTCAGTCTCCCTGGTAGATACTATCCTTGCAAAGGTTTCATTGTTCATTGCATAGGCAGTAAGCCTTGCAAGGTTCTGGGCTGTTGTGAAATGATCCGATGCATCAAGTCCATGAGGAGTAGCAAAGCTTGTGTTATATGCCCCAAGCTCCATAGCTTTGTCATTCATGAGCTTAACAAAGTTTTGAACTGTGCCTCCTATCATCTCAGCTATGGCAATAGCTGCATCATTTCCGGACCTTAGCATTAAACCATAAAGTAATTCCTCCAGGGTGATTTTTTCATTTTCCTTTAATCCTGCAGAGGAGCCATGTACAGAAGCAGCTTTTTTGGAGATGGTGGTGGTATCACCAAGATTCCCCTTTTCTATGGCTACAATTGCTGTTATTATTTTTGTAGTGCTTGCCATTGCCAGTATCTTATCAGAATTCTTCTCATATAATATTCTTCCTGATAACTGGTCAATGAGCACACATGATACACAATGAAGCTTTAGAGCTTCTGCAGAGGGAGCATAGCTGAAGCTACAGAGGCATAAAGCAGCCAAAAGCAGACATATAATTCTTAGCTTCATAATTACCCCTCCTTTTCAAATCAGGACTCTGTATCAGCAGGGCAATTACGCTCCCCTTCCCCTGTTTCATCCTTTGAAAACATCTTTTTGAGTTCCTTTACATAGTCTGGAATATTGTTTATTATCCTTTCAAGAGAAGTATCCTGGTTTAAAGGAAGCAGTTTAATTGTATCCTTTTTTATTACAAGAAATGCCACAGGCTGCAGTGACATTCCTGCTCCGCTGCCGCCACCAAATGGATAGTCACCGCCACCGCTTCCTTCCTTACTGCTATCTTCAGCTGCATTATCAAATTCAGCACCTCCAGATGCAAAGCCTATGGAAACTCTCGATATGGGTATAATTGTACTTCCATCTGACGCCAGCACTGCCTCACCCACAATCGTGTTTACATCAATCATTTCCTTAATACTATCCATTGTAGTTCTCATTAAGCTTTCTATGGGATGTTCTGCCATCATTCATTCCTGCCTTTCTTTTTTGTAACTTTACTATTCTGAGCAATTTAAATATGGAAGGCATCAGGGTGAGTATTCTGAAGGATATTTCTGCCTTAATATTATAATCCAGTGTCCTTTTTTTTAATTCAGGCTTTATAATATAACATCTCTTATATCTTTTGAATCCCTTACACAGTTCCTGGTCAAGGATGTATATAAAACTGTTAAGCACCCCATAGCTTATAGCAGTTTTGTCTGGTTGTGAAAGTCCATATACAAGCCTTAGCCTTAAGTCAACCTGAAGCCTTGACAGGAGAACCTTCATAATTTTTTTTATTTTTCCGAGTATTGATAGAAAATTTTTTTTATCTTGAAATAGTTTTTTCAAAGTACTTATATTATACTTAGAAGGCTCTCTCCTTCCATGTTCATCTTTAGTTTTATCAACTATGGTTATTTTTATAAGTCTAAATAAAACCATTCTTATATGAATTCTATTATATGAAGCCTCAATTACAATAGTTATTCTTATTATTAGAAATAACATCAATATGGTCAGCAGTAAAATAATATAAAACATTAAAACACCTCAAAAAAAATAAAGTACAGTTTCTGTACTTTATTCTTCCTCATTTTCCATATTAAATTCAATAAGCTGGGGAAGCTCCTTTATGCTTTTAAAACCAAAATATTTAAGGAAATCCTCTGTAGTGCCATAAAGTATAGGTCTTCCAGGGGCGTCCAGCCTTCCATTCTCCTTAACAAGCTGGCACTCTACCAGAGTGGATATTGCTCTGTCACTTCGTACTCCTCTGATTTCATCTATCTGCATTCTGGTTACAGGCTGTTTATAAGCTATTATCGATAGGGTTTCCAGCGCAGCCTGTGAAAGCGTCTGTCTTGCCCCGGGCTTTAATAGCTTTTTTATATATGTACCATACTCAGGCTTTGTTGAGAGCTGTACCTTGTTGTTAAATTCTACTATGAATATACCTCTGTCATCATGGTCATAATCCTTATTCATTTCGTTTATAAGTACCTTTACCTGCTTTTCTTCAATGCCTATTATTTCAGCCAGTTCTCTGATGCTCAGAGCATCCCCTGCTGCATAAAGTATTGCCTCAAGTATCCCCTTTGTACTTTCATTGTTAAAAGGTATATTTAATGTATCTAAGAAGTTTTCCATATTATCTCCTGCCCTTCAAGGACGATATCTCCAAAGCTTTCATATTGTACTACTTTTACAAACCTTTCCTTTATAAGCTCAAGAACTGCTAAAAACATAACAATAAGCTCCATTTTAGACGATGCATTTTCAAAGAATTCCTTAAATGGTGCAGTCTTTTTAATGGTCAGTATTCTGGTAATTTCATCCATCTTATCCTCAATTCTGTATTCATCGTAATCGATATTTTCTGGAATGACACTTCTCTCATTGTATCTGTTTTCATGTTCCTTAACTATTTTTGAAAATGCATGCATAAGCCCATCAAGAGTAATGTTTTTAAAAAATATCTCTTTATTTTCTTCAAGGTCATCAATTATTTCAGGGGGCTTAAAATATATTTCATTATTTTCCTCAATTCCCTTTAGCATATAGGCAAACTCTTTATATCTTTTATATTCAACCAGCTTCTCCACCAGCTCTGTTCTTGGGTCCTCATCTGCTGCAGTTTCATCATCCTTTTTTTTAGGAAGTAGCATTTTAGACTTGATTTCTATTAGTGTGGCAGCCATAACAAGAAACTCACTTGCAATGTCTAAGTCCAGCTCCTCCATTTCTTTAAGATAGGAGATATACTGATCTGTAATTTCGGAAATAGGTATGTTATATATATCCACCTCTGATTTTCTTATAAGATGCAAAAGCAAATCCAGAGGACCTTCAAATACGTCCAGCTTTATATTAAGTGGCATTTTATCACCTGCTAATGAAATAATAATACTATTTTTTCAAGAAATCCTATTACGCCCCAGATGCCACTTGAAAGTATGTCTTGTACCTTTGGGATCCAAAGAAGTAATAAAAGTATTAAGGTTCCTTTTCCTTCTATGCTGTATATAGCTTGTGCAACCTTTCCTCCAAATAGTTCAGCAAATATTTTTGAACCGTCCAGAGGAGGTACTGGTATAAGGTTGAATATTGCAAGCATTGTATTTACATAAATCATATAAAACAAAAAGGTATCAAGCATTGAAAATTTCACATAAAAACTTTCAGGTACGGCATGCCATACGATTATACTAATAAATGAAATAAGCAAATTAGAAAGAGGACCTGCAAGGGAGGTAAGTATTATTCCCATCCTTGGATTCTTATAATTTCTCGAGCTTATAGGTACGGGCTTTGCCCATCCAAAATGAAATACAAGAAGGCATATAAACCCTATTATATCTATATGAGCAAAAGGATTCATTGTAAGTCTTCCATACCGCTGGGGAGTATCATCTCCCTGAAGCGTAGACACGAGCCCATGGGAGTACTCATGAATTGTAAGAGCAAAAAGAAATACAAATGCTGTTATAAGTATTTCAGTTATATCGAAGTTAAAGTTAAACATATTAAGCAAACCTCCAAAAAATAATGACCAGTTAACAAACTAGTGGTATTATAACACAATTATTAGCAATAGTTCCACTGCCTGTTTTATTATACCATTTAAAAGAGAATTACTAAACTGTTCTTATTTAAAGTTAGTATTTTATTTACATACATAAAAAACAGGTGGAGCAGCATTTGTTCCACCTATTTGTCAACATGCAGAAGAAGCTTAAAGGATTTATTTAGTATATATCCAAATGACATCTTCTTAACTGGTCCATCTACCACAAGCTTTACCTGATTATAGGTCTTGTCACCATCTACAGCTTTAATAACACCTATCTGATCCCCAGATTTAAGCGGCAGCTTTAAATTGCTATATATCTCAACCTGTTTTTCTATATTAGCTTTAGTACCTTTTTCTAAAATAACGTCAAGCTCTTCCCCCGCTCTGATGGTAATCTTTTCAGGCACTGCTTTATGAAGAGAAATCTCTCCTACTGGCTCATCCTTGTCAACCAGCTTTATACTTTCATACTTAGCAAAGCCATAATCAAGCAGCTTTCCTGCCTGTTCATTTCTTGACTGCCATGTAGGTGCACCCATAATTATAGAAATAAACCTTATATTGTTTCTTTTTGCAGTTGCAGAAATGCAATACATGGATTCCTTTATAAATCCAGTTTTGAGTCCATCACAGCCATTATAGCTTCGCAGCATTTTATTTCTGTTTACAAGTGTAAAGGGTGACAATCTTCCTTCTGTAATAGTTTCCATCCAGATAGTAGTATATTTTAATATCTGACTATGCTTTAAAAGCTCTCTGGACATAATTGCCAGATCATGTGCAGAGGTATAATGATTGTCTGGATAAAGACCAGTACAGTTAGAAAAATGCGTATCATTACAACCAAGCTCCTTTGCCCTGGCATTCATTTTCTCAACAAATACCTCTTCTGTGCCGCCGTAATGCTCAGCCAGAGCTATTGCAGCGTCATTGGCGGACTCTATGCATACTCCCTTTAGAAGCTCCTCAATGGTTCTAATCTCTCCTGTTTCAAGATACATGGTACTTCCGCCCATGGATTTGGCCCTGGCGCTGCAGGTAACCTTGTCATTAAGTGACATGGTTCCATTTTCTACAGCTTCCATAATAAGCAGTGTTGTCATTACCTTTGTTACACTTGCTGGAGGAAGCTTATCATGGGAGTTAAATTCATAAATGATATTACCAGTTGTAAATTCCATAAGCAGTGCAGACCTGCAGTCTAGCTTCATATTGTCATTTGAAGGCTGTGCGTAGGCCCATATATAAGCAGGGAATGAAAGAAGTATTGTAAGTACTAACAGCATCGACAATAGTCTTTTCATTGCCATGCCTCCCTTCAGTACATATTATTATTAATATTTTACCTGCTTATATAAATAATTATGTAAACCTACTTAATCCTTTATAGAAATATATTTCAATATATGGTTTATTTTATTAATAAAGCTCCGGTAATAATTTGCATAACAAAGGGGCGGTAGCAAGTCCGCCCCTTATATTTTAACATAAAACTTTAAAACCTCTTTACCCCTTCTTCTGTTACTATTCCCATAATAAGGGGCTTGGTTTTTGTAGGTTCACTGGAATAGCTGTATGCAGCCTTTAAAATCTCCTCTGCTTCCAAAACTTTGTCCATACTGCTTCCATAAATCTCTGCAATAATATCGTCAGAGTTAACAAAGTCTCCGACCTTTTTCTTTATTATTATACCTACAGACAGGTCAATTATACTTTCCTTGTTTTCTCTTCCCGCACCCAGTACCAGCGCTGCTTCTCCAACATCAGTGGTGGCAATCCTTGAAACATATCCCTCTGCTGTGCTCTTTACCTTATAAATTATATCTGCAGCAGGAAGTAATGATGTATCATCTGCAACAGAAGAATCTCCCCCCTGTGCTTCAACAAATTCCTTGAATTTATTAAGTGCTGCACCTGACGTAATGGAATGCATAAGCATTTCCCTGGCAGCTTCTGTTGACTCTGCTATCTGCCCTAAAAGAAGCATGTAAGAACCAAGTGTAAGACTTAGCTCCATAAGGTCCTTTGGACCATTACCCTTAAGAGTCTCTATGGCTTCCTTTACCTCAAGGGCATTTCCTACTGCAAAGCCCAGAGGCTGGTCCATATCAGAAAGTACTCCTATTGTTTTTCTCCCAACCCCTGTACCTATTTTTACCATTTCCTTAGCCAGGTTTATTCCGCTTTCCAAATCCTTCATAAAGGCTCCTGAGCCGATTTTTACATCAAGTACAATACAGTCTGCTCCTGATGCTATTTTTTTGCTCATAATACTGGAAGCAATAAGTGATACATTGTCTACTGTTGCTGTTACATCTCTGAGTGCGTAAAGCTTTTTATCAGCAGGTGCCAGGTTTCCTGTCTGTCCACCTACTGCAAGCTTTACCCTATTAACGTTGTCTATGAATTGTTCCTCTGTCATTTCAACAGAGAAACCTTTTATGGATTCCAGTTTGTCAATAGTTCCTCCTGTATGGCCAAGTCCTCTGCCGGACATTTTTGCAACTGGAGCTCCACAGGCTGCAACCATAGGTCCTACTACAAGAGTTGTAGTATCCCCAACTCCTCCTGTACTATGCTTATCTACCTTTATACCTTTTATTTTAGATAGGTTTACCATATCTCCTGAGTTAACCATTGACATGGTAAGATTGGTTGTCTCCTCCATTGTCATTCCATTAAAATAAATGGCCATGAGCAGGGCTGAAGTCTGGTAATCTGGTATGCTTCCTTTAGTATATCCCTGTATTACAAAGTCTATTTCTTCTTTAGTAAGCTGTTCACCGTTTCTTTTTTTTAAAATAATATCATATACCCTCATATTATCCCTCTACCACAAAATTATTATTTAATCATAATATCATTGGCAAAGCTCTCTCCTGCTATAGAAGCTTCAATTCCCAAAAGCTCTGCAATGGTTTTTCCTATATCTGAATAGCTCTTTCTTGTGCCCAGTTCACACTATTCAAGCTCCTCCACAACCTCCCTGGGGAAGCCGCTCGGATAGGTTAGAAAGGCCTTATCAAGCTGTATTCCGGATACTGGGAATATTTAATCCTCCCAGCTTTCTATCAATGTTATCAATGGTATCACTTAACACATCTCCATATAGGGCTGCATCAGCCAGTTCATCAACACCATCACTGTCTAAAACAATTAGTATACCTCTCTTTGCCATCTTATCACCTCTGAATGTAACACTATTAGGTTATACCATTAATACATAATAATATTCAGACAAAGCCTGTTAGTTAATAACAAACAAAATTTTAAAATAAAAACAAGGTCACAAGTCCCGATATTAACAAGATCTTATGCCCTTGGATGGTAACGCTTATATACATCACTGATTCTTTTCTTGGTCATTTCTGCATATATTTGAGTTGTGGATATGTCAGAATGTCCAAGCATCTGCTGTACCGATTTTAGGTCCGCACCATTCTCAATCAGATGTGACGCAAACGAATGCCTTAAGGTATTGGGGGTTATTTCTGTTTTTATACCAGCTTTTAATGCATAATATTTAATTATTTTCCAAAATCCCTGCCTTGTCATCCTTTCACCATGAAAGTTAAGGAATAGAGAGTCATTTACCCTGTTTTTTAATAAAACTTCTCTGCTTTCTTTTATATATAAGGATAAGCTATTTAAAGCAGAATTCCCCAAGGGTATTACTCTCTCCTTGGGACCATTGCATTTAACAAAGCCTAGCTCAAGATTAATGTCCTCAACATTAAGAGAAATCATTTCTGATACCCTTATACCTGTTGCATAAATAATCTCCAGCATGGCCTTATCCCTTATGCTTTTTGAAGTACTGCAGTCAGGAACTGAAAGAAGCTTATCTACTTCCTCTACTGAGAGTATGCTTGGAAGCTTCTTGTCAATTTTCGGAGCTTCAAGATTTACCGTTGGGTCAGATTCCAATATTCCATTTTTAATAAGTACATGGTAAAAAGCACGTATGGACGCTATACTTCTAAGTATTGTTGAGGTGGCTCTGTTCTGTTTCTGAAGATAGAGTATATAAGCTATAATGTGTGTCTTTTTTACAGTTTTGAAGTTAAGTCCTACGTCCTGAAGGTATGATAAAAACTGCCTTATATCCCTTGTGTATGAAGCAAGTGTATTCTGGCTTAGGTTTTTACTTATTCTCAAGTCATCAATAAAGCTGTTAACAACGTTTTCCACACCCAAGACTCCTTCCATAATAGCATACATCTATATTCTTCATAAAAGCTTTAATTCCTTCAATTCAATTAATAAAAAAAGTAAAATTAACATTAATTTATAAATTATATGTTAATGAGCTTGTCTACTACTTCGTCATATATGAAGACATAAACCTGACAATTGTTGGAGATATAAACACTTCTATTAAACAGCCTATTAGCATGATTAAAGATACTGCCGCCATCTTTGCAGAATATGAGATAACAGTATTAGTTTCTCCAAAGCCAGTTCCAATACTTTTACCTTTTCTTCTTAATACCTTCATGGAAAAGGAAAGGCTCATAGCAGATATAATAATAAGGCATGGTATATAAATGATATTTTGTGGAAGTATTGCAGCAGCTATGAACAATAATCCTTTCCAGGACATACTACTTATAAGAAAGGCTACCGTATAACCCAGAAGAAATCCCCTAAAGGAGGTTATAAGAAGGTTAAATGGTATGCCCAGTATAGTAAGTCCCAGTACCCATAGAAAAAAAATAATCTGAAGATTGTTTTTTAATGACCATGCAAGATTTTTCCCGAAACTTACATTATCACTGCTTATTATTTGAAAGAAATTATTAAGATATTTTATAAGATTCTGCTGTTCCTCCGAGCTCATTGCCTTAACTGTGAAAGCACCTGTTGCAATTCCCAGTGCAAAAAACAATATAACAATAAAATATATCCCAAGATTATCCCTCAGATGCTTTGATAAGGCTTCATTATTGTACATCCTCATGTAAAAACACTCCCTTCTTTTCTTTGGTTTACTGTTTATTTCTTATAATTTATATGAAAAGAAGGCAGGTAATATGAGTGCTAGATAAACTGTTTTGCAGTTAAAATTCCGACAATTGTTTTTGCGTCCCTTATTTCTCCTCTATTAATCATTGCAACGGCCTCATCAGGTGTAACATATATAAGGTCTATTCTTTCATCCTCATCTGGATTAAGCTTTCCTGTTGTCAGGTTGGTGGCCATAAATACATAAATTACTTCATTGGTAAAGCCCGGACTTGTATAAATTGTAGTCAGGTGCTTCAGGCTGCCGGGTATAAATCCTGTTTCCTCCTCCAGCTCTCTATAAGCACAGCACTCAGGCTTTTCATTTTCCTCAAGCTTTCCTGCCGGAATTTCTATAAGAATATCCTCAGCTGGCTTGCGGAACTGTTTTTCTAGTATTATCCTTCCATCCATATCTATGGCTACTATAGCTACAGCGCCTTTATGCTCAACTATTTCCCTTGTAGAGGTTTTTCCATTAGCATCTGGAATTTCTACCTTGTCTTTTCTAAGATTTAATATTCTTCCTTTATAAATGTATTCGCTGCATAAGGTTTTTTCAATCATATCCAATACAATCACCCCTAGGTTCTTAATATATAGTCATTATAATATAAAACCCTGATCAAGCCAATTATGTACTAAAAAGCTGTTGTACTTGATAAAAAGCACCTTCCATATGTAATGGAAAGTGCTTTTAGCTATGTATTTAACCAAGCTTACTCTTTAATCTCAGCTTATCTGCTACCATTGCAATGAACTCGCTGTTAGTTGGCTTACCTTTGTCAGTATGTATGGTATATCCGAATATCCTGTTTATTGCTTCCACCTGTCCTCTTGACCAGGCAACCTCTATGGCATGTCTTATAGCCCTTTCTACCCTGCTGGCAGTGGTATTATATTTTTTTGCAATATTAGGATAAAGCTCCTTTGTTACAGCGCTGAGAAGCTCCACATCATTTACAACCATTGTTATGGCTTCTCTTAAATAAAGATAGCCTTTTATATGAGCAGGAACTCCTATTTCATGAATTATGTTTGTGATTTCAGCTTCTAAAGTATTAGCATCAGAATATGGAGGATTTTCAGTAAACATGGAAGAAGGTCTTCTTATCTCTGGTGCTCCTCCAGAAATAAACATCTGTCTTATCCTCTTGCTAAATATCTCCATATCGAAAGGCTTCACAACATAGTACTCTGCTCCAAGATTTATCGCCCTCTGTGTAATCTTATCCTGCCCTACTGCTGAAAGGACTATTACCTTTGGTATTGGCATATTTGCAGTACTATTAATTTTTTCAAGCACTCCCAGACCATCTAGATGTGGCATAATTATATCAAGCACCAGTACATCTGGCTGCAGTGATGATACAAGCTTTACAGCCTCAATTCCATCCTTTGCAACCCCAACTACTTCAAAATCAGACTGTCCTTTCAGATAATCACAAAGAATACTTGAAAACTCCTTATTATCATCTGCAATAACAATTTTTATACGCCCATTTTCCATTTTGCTTCCTCCTTATTAATTTTCCATTTATTAACAATATATAATTTCGACAAAACCACAAATATTCCTTCTTACTTTAAAAAAAAAATTATTTTTACTATAATTCACTAAAAACTTCCTATATTTTAAGTATAATACATATTTATTTTTTGTACAGATAATTGTTTAGAAATTATCAAAATTAAATGCAAACTTTAAGAAATAAACTTTTAAAAGTAGAACTTGTGTCATAAATTAATATATTTGAATGATTTTTACTGATGTTTTATACTTATTATTTGTAAAAAAGAGACCAGAATATATATTCTGACCTCCTGTTAGAATTATTTTACATATCCAACTTCGCTAAGCATCCATTCTATATATATTCCATAGCCCGTATCAGGCTTATTTACAAAAACATGTGTGACTGCACCTACCAGCTTTCCATCCTGTATAATGGGACTGCCACTCATTCCCTGTACTATTCCTCCTGTTTTTTCTAAAAGCTCAGGATCTGTTATCCTGATCACCATGCTTTTTGAACTTGCCTTCGTTTGGTGAGTGAGCTTTTCTATTACAATATCATATGCCTTAACTTCACTTCCATTTATCGAAGAAAGTATTTTAGCTGGACCTTCTTTTATCTCACTTTGCATGGCAACAGGTATAGGCTCATTGTAAAGCCCTTTGGTGCATTCCCCACTGACATCCCCATATATTCCAGTCATTGTATTCTTGCCAAGCTTGCCTATTTCTTCTGATTCTGAGAAAATACCTCTTAGCTCTCCAGGCTTACCCTTTTCTCCTGCCTGTACTGATACAATTTTTGCATTATATATAGCTCCATCCTTAATGCTAAGAAGGCTTCCTGTATCCACATCATTTATCGGGTGCCCTAAAGCACCAAATTTATTAATAGTGCTGTCATAAAAGGTAAGTGTTCCTATTCCTGCCGTGGAGTCTCTTACCCATATTCCAAGCTTATATTCTCCATTACCATTGGTAGATGAAGCCTTAACCTGTATCATCTTCTCCTGTCCATTTCTTTTCACCTTAATATTGAGGGTTTTATCTCCCAAGCTATTCACCACTTTAGTTATTGAAGAATTATTATCAATTCTTATGCCCTCAATCTCCATTATACTGTCTCCTACCTCGATGCCTGCAACTGCTGCAGGGCTCTGCTGTCTGCCGCTTACGGTATCTATATCCGCAAAACCAACAACCAGAGGGCCATCAGTATGAAGCTTTACACCTATTGGCTGTCCTCCAGGGATAACCTTTATATGCTTTGCTGCAATAATCGTACTGTAAGAATCTGCACCCTCTGTATTAATTTCGTCATTTTTATTAATACTATTTATTAGGTTGGTATCAAAACGTGAGCTGATTGCCATTGATGACTTCTCCGTACCGGGGAAAGCAGCATCTGTTATATTCAGTAATGATGATAAAAAAATAATCAAACAAGCTAACCCCACGGAGAGAAATACCTTTATGCCTTTATTGCCCAAACCTCTCACTCCTTTACTATGAATTCTTCCACCATCCTTTCTCTTTTAAGTTAACCTTTTTAAAGTACTTATATACTATAATAAAGTGTGCATTAATAACATATTAAAGTTTTAATGTAAATCCATACAAAAAAAATGGCCTTCTATTAAAAGAAAGCTAAAAATACAACAAGGTCTTATATAAAATAAAACCCTCCTCTTAGGAGGAAGGTAATGAACACAGTAAAATGAATGAGATATTAAAAAACACATTAAAGACTATTCTTCTGGGTATATGCCATTTTTCTCATTTCTCTTGCATGCTGTCTTGTAAGCTCTGTTACCTGAACTCCTCCCAGAAGTCTTCCAAGCTCTTCAATCTGTTCCTCCTCTGATAGACTGATAACATATGTGGTAGTAATGCTATTTTTAACCAATTTTTCAATTTTAAAATGCGTATCTGCCATTGCCGCTATCTGGGGAAGGTGTGTTACACAAAGTAGCTGGTGCCCCCTGGCTATGGAACACATTCGCTCTCCAACTGCCTGTGCAGTTCTGCCGCTTATGCCTGTATCTATTTCATCAAATATAAGAGTTGGAATTTTGTCTATATCAGCCATAACACTCTTAATCGCAAGCATTATTCTTGACATTTCTCCTCCTGAAGCAACACGGCTAAGCGGTCTTAAGGGCTCTCCCGGATTAGCTGTCAGCAGAAAGAATATATCATCCTGTCCATTAGAATTAAGCTCCCTGCGCATGACGATTTCTGCCTTGAACTCTGCTTTTTCCATTCCCAGATACTTAAGCTCCTCTTCCACCTGACACTTAAGCTTCTCCGCTGTGTCCTGTCTTGCAAGTGTAAGAGCAGAGGCTATAGACTTAAGATTTTCTGTTATTTTTACTTTCTCCTTCTCCAAGCTGCCTATGATCTCTTCACTTCTTTCCATCTGCTCCATCTCAAGTGAAATCTTGTGCTTATATTCAAGTATGTCTTCTATAGTATTCCCATACTTACGCTTAAGTATGTTAATCAAATCCAGTCTTAGCTCAATTTGGTCTAGCTCCTCCTGGTTGTATTCTACACTGTCTCTATAGCTTCTTATTTCCTGAAGCACATCCTCCATACGATAATAAATGTCCTCCAGTGTGGACTTATACTCTTTTAGCTTTTCATCAAAACAGCATATACCCTCCAGCAACACAATACTGCCGCCTATGTCATCGAAGGCACTTTTTTTGTCTCCTCCTACGTATAGCTGCTCATATGCACTTGAAAGATTGTTAAATATTTTTTCGGAATTTGTAAGTATAGCTTTTCGTTTAATCAGCTCATTGTCCTCTCCTGGAACAGGGTTTGCATCAGATATTTCGTTTATCTGAAAGCTAATAAGATCCATACGTCTAAGCTTATACTGGTCATCAGTCTTTAGCTTCTGAAGCTGCGATTCTACCTGAGTTAGCCTTTCGTATAAATTACCATACTCCTCCTTAAGCTCCTTGAAAGAAGCAGGACAGAAGGAATCTAATATGTATATATGTTTCTCCTCATCTAAAAGAGACTGATGCTCATGCTGTCCATGCAGGTCAATTAGAAGTCTCCCTACCTGTCTAAGCACTCCTAGGGTTACAGTTCTACCATTAATCCTGGCAATGCTCCTGCCATTAATGGATATCTCCCTTGAAAGTATGGTTATGTCCTCCTGTTCAATACCATTCTCCTTAAGTATTCCGCTAAGCTCTGTACCTTTAGAATCAAATACACCCTCAACATACGCACTTTCCTGGCCAGTCCTTATAATATCCCGGGTCTGCTTTTCACCAAGAATGAAATTAACAGAATCAATAACTATGGATTTGCCTGCTCCGGTTTCTCCAGTAAGTATGTTCAAGCCTGATGAGAATGATATATCAAGCCTGTCTATTAATGCAAAGTTAGAAATATGCAGCTCAAGCAGCATAAAATGTCCTCCTATTCGTTAAGAAGCTTCTTAAACTTAGAAACAAGTTCCTGTGCCTTTTCATTTGAACGGGCAACAACTAAGATGGTGTTATCACCTGCTACTGAGCCTGCAATTCCATCCCAGCCCAGTGAGTCTAAAGCTTCTGCTGCAGCATTTCCAGAACCTGATAGAGTCTTAATTATAATAATGTTATTTACATAATCAACGTTGATAACTGTCTGTACAAATATACTTACCAGCTTCTCTGATATAAGATTCTCACCATGGGATATGGCCGAATACTTATAATTGCCACTGGAACCTAATACCTTTGTAAGCTTTAGCTCCTTAACATCTCTCGAAACAGTTGCTTGTGTTACTTCCATACCCATGCACCGTAACTCTTCAACCAGTTCCTCCTGAGTTTCTATTTCCTTATGAGAAATTATTTCGAGAATCTTTGCATGTCTTGAAATTTTCATACATAAGCTCCTTTCTTACTTTTCAGCTATCTTTCTTTAAGTTTAAGTCTTAGCAATTCATAGAAGCTGATCCCAGATGTTTTTATTAGCTTGGTACAAAAGGATGCTTTTTTAATAATTACCCTGTCCCCACCCTTAAGCACACACCCGCTATGGCTGTCTGCATTAAAATAAACATTACGATAGCTGTCATCTATAATTATATTTATAGTATCATTATCAGATACCACAATACTTCTTGCACTAAGTGAATGGGCACATAATGGCGTTATTAAAATAGCCTTCATTCCAGGACTTATAATAGGTCCTCCTGCTGACAGAGAATAAGCCGTTGATCCTGTGGGAGTTGAAACTACAATTCCATCTGAAACATATGTATTTAAATAATCTTCACCAATAAATACCTTCATTGTAACAGGCCTGGACTTAATTCCTCCTGTTACATAGGAATCATTTAGGCTGTAGAATGTACCAAGGCTCTCCCTTCCCCTTATAATGGAAGCTTCAAGCATTAGTCTTTCATCTATGGAGTAACGTCCACAGAGAACATCATCAAGGGACTCAAAAATATGATGGGTTTCAACCTCAGTAAGGAAACCAAGTCTCCCCATATTTATTCCCAGAATAGGTGTCTCATTTTCTTTAATTTCCTTTGCTGCTCCAAGGAGAGTACCATCTCCTCCAAGAGTAATTATAAAATCAGTCTCTTTGTATATGGAATTGTCTTGGCTTTTTAAATCATCTCTTTTAATAATATCTGCAATGTTTGGTTCAAGATATGGTCGGCAGTTCCTGTCTTCGAGCCAGTTTATTATTGATGAGGTAATTTCCAGTTTTGCATCCTTACCTTTATTTACTATTATACCAATATTTCTCATGAAAACACCTCGTAAAGTTATAATTCTACAAATAATTATTTAATCCTTTAAAAAAAACACTACTTGTCTAAATTATTATGTGATTGGTCTACGATATTACCAATAAGATTATGAAGCTCTTGTTTATCACAATTGCCTTCTTGGTTGACTAAGTATATAAGATATTCTATGTTTCCCTCAGGTCCTTTTATAGGTGAAAAAGTAATTCCCTTAACTGTAAATCCATTCTCTATAGCAAAACGAATAATATTATTGATTACTTCTTCATGTACTTTTTTGTCCCTTACTACTCCCTTTTTTCCTACTTTGTCGCGTCCAGCCTCAAACTGTGGCTTTATAAGGGCAATTATCTCTCCACATTCCTTAAGCATGCTTTTAACAGCTGGGAGTACCAGTCTTAGTGAAATAAATGATACATCAATAGAGGCAAAGTCCAGCATCTGCCCAATATCCTCTAGCTTCACATATCTGATATTAGTTCTTTCCATGCACTCAACTCGTGGGTCATTTCTTAGCTGCCACGCTAATTGTCCGTAACCAACATCAACAGCAAAAACCTTTGAAGCACCATTTTTCAGCATACAGTCAGTAAAGCCTCCTGTTGAGGCACCTACATCCATGCATACCTTTCCTTCAAGGTGCATTGAAAATTCCTTCATTGCCTTTTCCAGCTTAAGCCCTCCCCTGCTTACATAAGGGATGGCATCACCCTTTACCTCTATCTGTGAGCTTACCTTTACTGATTCTCCAGCCTTGTCAATCCTTATTCCGTCAACGAAAACAAGTCCTGCCATTATGTTCTTCCTTGCTTTCTCGCGGGTTTCAAAAAAGCCTTTTGTAACCAGAAGTACATCCAGTCTTTCTTTCTCTTCTTTCATAACCTACTCCTACTGTAAATGCTTTTTAACTGCATTGTATATTCCTTCAGCGTCCAGCCCATACTCCCTATACAGCTTTTCGGTTGAACCCTGTTGTATGAGTTTATCAGGATATCCAATGTTTATTACTTTTCCACTATAACCGCTTCCTGCAGCGTGCTCAAGTATGGATGAGCCAAAGCCTCCTGCTATAAAATTATCTTCTACTGTTATTATAAGCTTATACCTGTTTAAAACCATATAAAGCATATCATAGTCAAAAGGCTTTATGAACCTGCAGTTTATTAATCCGGCATGTAGTCCATCCTCAAGGAGCTTTTGACATGCTAAATATGAAAACTGTACCATGCGGCCACAGGCAAGAATAATTGTATCCTCTCCATCCAAAATCTGCTCCCAGCTTCCTATTGACAACTCTTTTACAGGCCCTAAATCCACATCCATGTCTCCCCCTCTGGGATATCTTATTGCCGTTGGTATGGAGGCATGGGCACACCAGTCTATCATACACTTAAATTCATCAATATTTTTAGGGGCCATCAATGTCATATTAGGTACTGCTCTTAAATAAGACAGATCATATATACCTTGATGGGTCTCCCCATCCTCCCCTACAATCCCTGCTCTATCCAGACAAAGGCAAACAGGAAGCTTTTGTATACATATATCATGTATTACCTGATCATAAGCCCTTTGAAGGAAGGTAGAGTAAACAGCAAAGAAAGGCTTATAGCCTGAGGCTGCCAGCCCAGCTGCAAAGGTTGTTGCATGCTGCTCTGCAATGCCAACATCCACAAATCTTTTAGGATATTTTTTAGCAAAAGAAGATAGTCCTGTACCCGAGGTCATTGCGGCTGTTATCGCTACTATCTTGTCATTGCTCTCTGCAAGCTTCTCCAGCTCCTGGCCGAAGGCCTTTGAATAGGTAACTCCAGAATTAGAAAGCAGCTTCCCTGTTTCCACCGTAAATGGACTTATTCCATGAAACATATCAGGCTTTTCTTCTGCATAGGAATAGCCCTTTCCCTTTCTTGTTACCACATGAACAAGAACCGGACCAGTTATGGTCTTGCAGCGTTTAAATATTTCCGTAAGCTTTCCTATGTCATGACCATCAACAGGTCCAATATATGTAAAGCCCATGTCCTCGAACAGCATTCCTTGCACGAAAAGATACTTAAAGCTGTCTTTAACCCTTTCAGCAATATGATATAAAGGCTTTCCTATTACCGGAACCTTTTTCAAAATATTTTTTATATCATATTTAAAATGGAGATATGCAGGAGCTGTCCTTATCCTGTTAAGATAATTGGACATACCTCCCACATTCCTTCCTATTGACATTTCATTATCATTAAGAATCACAGTTATGTTAGTATTTGAAGCGCCTGCATGATTAAGGGCCTCGAAAGCCATTCCCCCTGTAAGAGCGCCATCTCCAATTACAGCAACAACATTGTACTTTTCCCCCGATAAATCTCTTGCCTTTGCCATGCCAAGGGCTGCAGATATTGAGGTACTGCTGTGACCTGCAATAAACAAATCATAAGGGCTTTCGCAGGGCTTTGGAAATCCGCTTAGTCCATTAAATTTTCTCAAACTGTCAAAATATTTTTTGCGTCCCGTAAGTATCTTATGTACGTAGGTCTGGTGCCCTACATCCCAGATTATTTTATCTGTCGGCATGTCATATACATAATGCAGAGCAAGTGTAAGCTCCACCACCCCAAGGTTTGAAGCTAAATGGCCTCCTGTTTTAGACACACTATCGATTAAAAAAACTCTTATCTCATTTGCTAGTTCCTGCATTTGTGTTTTGTTCAGTCCTTTAATATCAAAAGGACTGTTTATTCCATCAAGTAATGCCATTTTAATACCCCATTATTTTTTATTTTTATATTCCAAAAGCCATGCAACACCATATACTATGTTGTTGCTTTGACTTATGGCATAATTCTTACCCATAGCCTTTCCTCCTACAGTAATCGAAGCAATTGCTGCGCTAATTACAATAGTGAGAATAAGACCCTGCTTCATGGAGGTTGACGACATTATTTTAACAACTATTACTGCTCCCGTTCCTCCGCTTACAACTCCGCATACATCCCCTATAACATCATTACAGAAGTTGGATACCTTATCAGCATTTCTTATAAGGCTTACTGCCTTTCTTGCCCCATGAACCTTTCTCGAGGCCATTGAGTGAAATGGGGTCTCATCTGCAGCAGTTACGGCAACTCCTATTATATCAAAGCCTATTCCTATAAATATTATTAAAACCAGTATAATAAAAGCTATATAAATGTTGACCTTCTTAAGCATGGTTTCAGAGACTAGCGTTATAGCCCCTGAAATAATGAAGGTCCAAATTATTATCCCAATAATCCATTTATAATTTGGTTTTATATCACTGGTTTTCCTCTTATAAAATTTTTTAGATTTTTCTTTTTCTCCAAAATCCTTGTTTTTCTTTTTCATTTAATCTCCTATATTAAATGTAGAGTGGTAACAGGAAAGATTAAGTTTGCGGCTTAGGTTCAGCAGGCTTTCCCACATCCAAGTCCTGGGCGTCGCCACCCGGGAGGTTTCCCTTTAACTGAAAGTCCATAGTGTTGCCAGCTATGGGGCTGAATTACCACTTAGTCCACACTGCAATCCCTTTCCTGCTTTCATATGAAACAGTCTAGGAGTTTTCCTCAACGACATACAATCACTACTATCCTCTTTTGCAGAACTGGTTTCCTACAGCAATAATCTGAAGCCAATGGCCGTTGGAATCAGATCTGTCAGTCCTCCACCAATCCCGCTCAAGGCAGGCTACGCTGCATGTAGCTTATTACCAGCATGCAGGTTTAATCCTATGCCGTAAGGATCAAATATCCCCACGCACATAGGTCTCCGCGAGGGTAGGGTCAATTGCGCATGCCATTGCGGTCGCCCCATCCCCCTTACTCCCAGCACCAACCCACTACTGGGCGTAGCGAGCCAGCACAAGGAACTTCATCGATGTGCCCTTTAACGGATTTTTAGCCCCGTCTTCATAGTGATTTCAGCCGACTAGAATACTGCACCACTCAAACACAATTTACTATTTTATCAGAGAAAGTTCATATAATCAATATTAAGTTTATTCCATTATCAGCAAAATAATATTAAAACAAAATTCCCACAGCTATTCCTAGAATAGCCCCGACAAACACCTCAACCGGTGTGTGTCCCAAAAGCTCCTTGAGCTTTTTCTCCTCCAAAGGTTTTTTTTCGCTAAGATCCTTCATTATATTGTTCAGTATCCTTGCCTGATTTCCCGCTGCCCTTCTTACACCTGCAGCATCATACATTACCACCAGGGCAAAGCAAAGTGCAATTGCAAAGCTTGTGCTGGAGAATCCTTCAACCAGCCCTGTTTTAGTGGTCAAGGCCACTACAAGAGCAGAATGAGAGCTTGGCATTCCACCAGAGCCTACAAGCCTTGTATAGTCAAATCTTTTGGATGTAAGAGCAACAATTATTACCTTGAATGTCTGGGCAATAACCCAGGCTATTATAGCACTTATAAACACCTTATTATGAATTATACCACTAAGTAACAAATACTTCACCTCTCGGAGTCTAATTTTCTCTATTTAAAAGGTATTCGGTAAGCTCTCTTAAGAAACCTGTTTTATCAAGCTTTTCTGTCAGATTCATCGCTTCCTTCGTGTACCTCTCTGCAAGGGCTTCAGATTTTTCAAGACCAAAGGTATTTACAAAGGTAGGCTTATGATGGGCAGAATCCATGCCCGTGGCCTTGCCAAGCTTCTTCTCATCTCCTGAATAGTCAAGTATATCATCCCTTATCTGAAATGCTAGCCCAAGACTACTTCCATAAAGGCTTGCAGTCTCCTTGTACCCATCGGCTCCTGCAATTATACATCCCATAAGACAGGGAGCCTGTATAAGAGCCCCGGTTTTTAGTCTGTGCATATGATAGAGGGTATCTGAATCTATATGCTTTCCTTCACTTTCGATATCTATAACCTGCCCTCCTATCATTCCACCTATTCCAGCTGACTTTGCCAGCACATATGCCGCCTCAGTAAATCTTCTTTCATTTTTTTCAGCAGCATGCTTAAGCATTAATTCAAATGCAAAATTAAGCAGCCCATCTCCTGCAAGTATTGCCATAGCTTCCCCAAAAACCTTGTGGTTAGTGGGTTTTCCTCTTCTAAGATCATCATTATCCATAGCGGGCAAGTCATCATGAATGAGTGAATAGGTATGTATGCACTCAGTTGCACATGCATAGGGTAAAACGTCCTCAGCATTCCCACCCAATCCTTCACATATGGTAAGAGCTAGTACCGGCCTTATACGCTTGCCGCCTGCAAGAAGACTGTAGTTCATAGCCAGCTTTATTTCCTGAGGAGCCCCATCATCAGAAATAATTTTTTCAAGTGCTCTGTTTATAATTCCCTGCTTTTCGCTCAGCATTTTTTCAAAGCTCAAGCCTATTCCTCCTCTATATCCAGTTTTTCCTCTAGAAGCTCTCCGTTCTTGTTTTTATTAAGAACGTTAATTCTCTTTTCAGCTTCCTCCAGCTTACAATGACATATTGCTGCCAGCTCCATGCCTTCCTGGAATATTTCCAGAGACTCCTCCAGTGTCAGTTCATCCTTCTCCATGCTGGCTGCAATTTCCTCAAGACGTATTAAAGCCTTTTCAAAGCTTATATTTGCATTTTTTTTATCCATTTTAGTCCTCCAGTATATTATTAATAGTACATATCAGATGGCCATCCTGCAGGAATACCTGAACAGAATCTCCTGTTGCAAGCTCCCCTGTTTTTCTGGCAATTCTTCCATCCTTTTTTACATAGCCATAGCCTCTTTTAAGTACATTTGCTGGATTAAATGCATCAAGAGCATTTACAGCTATTTCAAACCTTTTTGTATTCCTTAGGATATAGCCCTTCATAATATACTCCAGCTTACCCTGCAGGCTGTCTATGTACTGCATGTTTTGCATTACCATCCTACCCGGGGAATTTGACTCCAAGGATGCTCTCAACCTTGTAATCACACCGCCAAGCTCCCCAATCCTGGCTTTTAATATAAAACGCAAGGTATCCTCAAGATTATCAATTCTATCCTCCAGCGAAGCCATAGATGGAACAGCAAGCTCTGCAGCATGTGAAGGGGTTGAAGCCCTTACATCAGCTGTAAAATCAGATATTGTAAAGTCGGTCTCATGGCCTACTGCAGATATAATAGGTATTTTACTGGCATATATGGAACGAGCAAGCTTTTCTTCATTGAAAGCCCAAAGCTCCTCAATGGAGCCCCCTCCCCTTCCAATTATAATGACATCTATATCATCTCTTGTATTAAAGTATTCTATTGCCTTACATATGGTTTCAGCTGCCCCTTCTCCCTGTACACTTACAGGATAAAGTAGTATGTCCGAGCCTTTGAACCTATTCATGGAAACATTGATTATATCCCTTATAACAGCACCAGTTTTTGAAGTAGCCACCCCTATTCTTCTTGGGAAAAGAGGCAGAGGCTTCTTTCTTTCCTGCTTAAACAAGCCTTCTTCCTCAAGCTTTTTCTTAAGCTGCTCATAGGCTATGTATAGGTTGCCTATTCCATCAGAATCCATCTTCACACAGTAGAACTGGTATTGTCCATCTCTTTCATAGACTGATACACTTCCCTGTATTATTACGTTCATGCCGTCCTCTGGCCTGAATTTCAGCAGAAGCGCATAGGATTTAAACATAACACACCTTATCTTTGCGCTTTCATCCTTAAGTGTAAAATATATATGGCCTGAGGAGTGCATTTTAAGGTTGGAAACTTCTCCTCTCACAGGTATATAAGAGAGGTTTATATCATTATCCAGTATATCTTTTATATATGCATTAAGCTGTGAAACCGATACAGGTTCCCTTTCCATAAATACAAACCTCCTTTTTCTTATCTATTAATGTACTTATCATATCCAATAAATGCGGTCCCTACAGCATTATCTCCTGCTACTTCGGGCTGGGAAAAAATCAGCCAGCCTTTTCCAAACCTTCTTAATAGCCTCTGCTTTAAGAAGGTGCTGGATGCAACCCCTCCCGTTATCAGAACCGGCAGCTGGTAGAGCTCCCTTACATTGTTTATAAGCTTCTCAAGAGTCTTATACACACACATCATAGTAATATATGCTATCTCTTCATGAGTATAGCCATCTTTTATATAACTTAATCCGCAATTTTCCTGGCCGGAAAGATTAAAATCCAAACCTTTTACTTTGCTTGGTATCCTCTCCTGCAATTCCCTGCAGCTTAAGGCAAGATTATCCATGTATTTACCTGCTGGGAAAGGGAGACCCAGTGCAACTCCTATCCTATCAATAAGCTGTCCTATACTTATATCCAGTGTTCCTCCGAGCCTTTTAATTTTGTACTCAAGACTTCTGTCTACATTAAGTATTTCAGTTGTTCCCCCTGAAACATGGAAAGCTATAAATTCATTATCTTTTAATAATACTGACCTGGCAGCAGCTTCTATATGGTTCTCCTGATGAGAGCATTCATATAAAGGCATACCAGTTACATGACAGAGAGCTTCTCCAAAGCTTTTTCCGGCTATAAAGACAGGCATATATGACCCTTCTACACTCCTGGGTCTAATGCTTACACAGACCCCGTCAATGTTTTTTACATCAGTGGTATTAAGAAGGGATGGAAGATTGTTGACATGCTGAAAAAAGGCTTCAGATTGTCTCAAGCCTCTTTCCCCTTGCTTTACCTCCAGCATTTTGCGAGAGCTTAAGGCAACCTGTCCGTCCTCGACTATTGCAATAGAGGTTGTGTAATTGCTTGTATCTATTCCAAGTATACGGGGCATTTACAGCTCCTTAATGAGGCTGCCCAGCACTCCGTTTACAAAGGTTCCGGAATCCTCCCCGCAGTAAAGCTTGGCAAGCTCTATTGCCTCGTTTACAGCCACTTTATCCGGTACATCATCACGGTATAGCATTTCATATACCCCCAGCCTTAATATGGCCAGTTCAACCTTTGCTATTCTAGATAGCTTCCAGCTGCTCTTAAGATGGCCTTCAATAGTCTGGTTAATGTGTTCTTTATTTTCTATTACCCCATCTATACATTCCTTTATGTAGTTCTTCTCCTGATTTGAAAAGCTATCCTCACTGGAATCGTAGAAGTTTTCAAGTAACTCATCTACCTCCACCTGGTTTATATCTATCTGATATATAAGCTTCATTGCAGATTCTCTTGCTGATTTCCTGCTCATTTATATTCCTCCAACACAATTACTTCCATCTATTAGGTAGTATTCTCTCAATCAATTCTAATATACTTTCATTGTTATCTACCTTTTTTCCAATGTAAAAACCAAGAAACGAACACAATCCTATAAAAATAGTTTTGAAAAAGCCTATTATAAGTATCAATATGCCAAAGAGCAGTCCTATTGTAAACCCTATTGTCTTGCCCTTGTTGTTTTCATAATATTCCTTAAGCTTTTCCTTCCACATGCTGCCCTCCATTATTGAACCCGCATTACAGGTGCGGAGGATATTGTTGTTATAGATATCTTAACCTCTCCAACCGGAACCTCAGCAATATTCTGTATATAATTCTTAACGTTTACCTGCATTTCAGCTGTTAACTGAGGTATATTAATATCCGGCATAACAGACGTTTTTATTAATATTGAAACGCTTTCTCTTCCAGGGTTCACATATACGGCAGTGTCCCTTATATCCTTAGTTGATGATAGAGCTTTTAACACAATAGACTTAAGGGTATCATTTGAAATGAAAACTTCTCCGTTATCAGTTGCCTTTATTATGCCATAGTTTTTGCTGCCTCCAAAACCCATGAAGCCAAGGATAGTCTTTATGGTAAGAGCCAGAAGAAGTATTGCTCCTGCAAAAACATACCATCTGTATGGCTTGTCAAATATGGTATCAATAAATTGTGCTGCTTCCTTATATAAGCTTTGTTCTATAGGTGCAGCAATAAAGAATACACAAATGGCTCCTATAATAATAAGATATATGAATGCAACTGCTTTATCAAATATTTTCACTTTAACACTCCTTTTCATATGTATTTATGTACACAAATAAAGGCATCACAAACTGCTTAAGAGCAGTTTTGCAACGCCCCATAATTGTTCATATTACTTTTGTGCTTCCTTAGCTGGTTCATCAGAGACAACAGTCTTTGGCATGCTGATGCCCTGCACATGTACATTAACTCCTGCAACATTTAGCCCTGTCATTGTCTCTACAGCTTTTTTAACGCTTTGCTGTATTCCCAGGGCAACCTCCGGTATTTTGGCTCCATACTCAGCTATTATAAATATATCAATTGTTGTATTGTTTTCCTCTACCTGTACCTTGACACCCTTGTTTGATGATTTAACTCCAAACTTTTCTGCAATATCACCTGTTAAGCCACCACTCATTGATGCTACACCAGGAATTTCCGTGGCAGCTAATGATGAAATAACAGTAACAACACTGGGGTCTATTTTTATTGAGCCTGACTGGCTTATTTCGTTTGTGTTCTCTTCCATAACATTGACCTCCCATTCTAAACTTTCTATGGTTATAGTCTACAACTTTTAAATAAAAAAATCAACTCTAACAAGGTGCTTGTATTGGTAAATAAGTGGTTTGCATGTTCATTAAATAAAATTATTTCAAATCATTGGATTATATGAACATGTTTGCTATAATGTAGTAAATAGAGGAGGGGCTGTTGTCATGATTAATAGAAAATACGAAAGGGTTGGCTTCGACTGTGAGATAATGTACCCATCAATTCTCATAGAGAATAAAACCAAAACTATTACTGAAGAGAATTTAACCATGTGCACTACAGATATTTCAGAAGCAGGTATTTGTGTAAGCTGTAACTATAATATACCGTCTGATTGCTTCCTTTCCTTCTACCTTAGGATAGGCAGCAACATACCATTTAAAGCCCTTGTTCTCCCACGGTGGATTAAATACGAAGAGCACCAGTGCTTATGTGGCGGAGAATTTGTAGCACTTACCATGAATGATATTAACATACTTAAAGAATATGTATCCAGCAACCTTGCTGGCCATGATAATTAAACACATATTGTTATTAGAGATAGTATATTAATATAGTAAATACCCTTACTGTGCCTTATGACTTAGTAAGGGTATTTGTTATATAAAAAAAAGTCCCCGTACCAATTACATGGCACGAGAGACCTTGTGATTATTTTATGTAACTGCTATTCAGCCATTGGTTTTACAACAATGTTTGAAGGAGCAATGCCAGTTGTTCTTACTATTATCTCCTGCAATGCAAATGCCTGTTCACCTGTAAGGTTCTTGTCAGTCTTTACGTAAAGCTCGACTCCAGTATCATTTATGAAGCAGAGAGCATCTGAATAACCATCATTTTTTACCTTCAGCTCTACTTGGTTTTCCTGGTCTCCCCTTGAAAGCAGCTCCATATACTTAGTAGAGGCTTTGGTTTTCTCATCTGCGGCGGCATCAGTGCTCTGTATTATTCCCTGAAGCTGCTCAATGGTACTGCTTCTCTCACTTTCCCTGCTTATTCTTGTCTGAGAAAAGAAAGCAGAGGCTTCCTGTTTTTGCTGTGAATCGTTATTAGTAACCTCTTTTCCATTGTTACCACTGGTTGTAGTATTATCGTTGAAAACCTTTGCAAACCATCCGGCGCATGCTATAAGGACTATTAAAACCGCAATAATTAAGGTCTGGCGTCTTACATTTGACATTATATCCCTCCTGTTTGATTATTATCTGTATATATATATGATTGTGTACATGCCTTTATACTAAACTTTATCATTTTTTCATGGCCATAACACTCACCTTATTTGCTCCAACATTGAGCACTGTTTTAACTGTATTTATAAGCTCCTCTTTAAGCATTGTATTTGATGCACCCTCTGCTACGACTATTACCCCTCCTATTGTTGGATTAATCTGCTGTGAGGTGCATATTTCAGTACCGCTTCCATTATTAATTATCACCGTGGTGCTTGTCTCGCTCTGTTCAGTGGTTATTCTGGTCCCTCCTGCGCTGTCGGACTCCTGGGTGGTCTTTGTGGTTGAGCTTTTATCTGTAACAGGAACCTTGGTGCTGCCGGTTTCAAAATACACCATTACACTCACATTTCCCACACCGTCAATTTTGGATAGTACAGACTCAAGCTCTCTTTTTATTTTGTCCTCATAGCTTGTAGATGTAGCCATTACTTCAGAGTTGTTGGTGCCTACTTCAACCGTACCCGTCCCTGCTTTTTTAGTATTACTCTTACTAAAATCAGATAACAGGCTTCCTACAAGCATCAGCATCACCCCTGCAAGGGCTATTGCTACTAAGAGCTTTACTGTTTTACTCTTTTCCTTCTTGAACATGTTCCTGATTTCTTCAAGCTTTTTCATTTTCATCCCTCACTTTATAAATTTGACAGTTGAAGCCTCCACCCCGAACCTTTCTTCTAGCAGCTGTAAAACCTCATTATCCCTTACAGCCTCAGTTCCATCAGCATCCGTATGCTTCTCTCCACCTATTACAATTTTATCCACCGGCTTTATGTTCTCTATACTGCTGTCATTTATCTTTATTTCAATATATTTAATTTTCCCAAAGGATTTGCCGGATGTATCCTCGTCAATATCCAAGGAGGTTACCTGGCAATTTTTTTTCAAGTAGGAAAGTACGTCCTCCTCTATTTTATTCTTAAGGTTTTCCTTAAACACAATAATGGTTTCTTTGTCTACATCCGCAGCTACCTGTGATGTGTCCACCCCACCACTTGATGATAGATTGTTCACATAGCCTTCTATATAGCCTTCTAAGTTTATTCCTCCTTTAAACAGCTTAAACACTGGAGAAAGTATGGCAATTATTACAATAAGACCTGTTGCAAGCTTGGCATACTTCCTGAAGCTGTTATCAGGCAGAACAAGATCAATTATGGACATGAATATTATTGTGACAATAATTCCTATTATCCATTCCCTTATAGCATTAATCATACGATCACCCTACTGCTGTAAGCAGCCTTCCTGTTGATATGACTATAGCTATTATTATGAAGAACATTACTGAAACTGAGAGCACCGAAGCAAAAACCATTGTCATGGAGTTTCCTACACTGTTAAGGCAGGTAGTTATTTTTTCATCCACTACTGGCTGCATAACTGCCCCAACCAGCTTGTATATCAATGCTACTACTATAATTTTCAGCAGGGGGAAAATACACAAGGTAATTATGAATACCAGCCCTATTACACCTAATGCATCCTTCAGCACAAGGGAGTATCCTGCAACTGTTGTTATTGCATCGGATAGGGCTTTCCCCACAACGGGAATGAACGTATCCACTGCAAACTTTG
This sequence comes from Bacillota bacterium, assembly GCA_023415335.1. Taxonomy (GTDB): domain Bacteria; phylum Bacillota; class Clostridia; order Clostridiales; family Caloramatoraceae; genus JAEZLD01. The sequence goes on from JAEZLD010000022.1 coordinate 30,005, forward strand.
CTGTTTTGGCTGTTACCTGGTCCAGTGTTGCTGAAACACTGCTCCTTATGCTTACAATTGCTACAAACGCTGTTACTGTAATACCTATACACCACTTGCTTATATCTGAAAGCAGCTTTGCAAGGTTGGACACCTTGATGTTGTCAGATAAACTATTTACTATCTGCAGCACTACTACAATAAGCGTAAGGGGAAGTACAAACCCCGAAATAACATTGCTTATAACCTTTCCTGCTGCTATAACTACCGGATCTAATGTTGCTGCTGATGCATAGCCTCCTACTGCTGCAACAAGAACAATAAGACAGGGCATAAGGGCATTGGTAAAATCTATCATGGAACTGATTGTATCCTGTCCAATACCAATTGCCACCTTAAGGCTTTTAATAATAAGTACCACCATTACAAGAAAGCAGGCATAATATCCAACATTTGATAATGACTCTTTGGAAAATGCATTCTGAATGTTTTTGAGTACTGCTGAAAGAAGTCCTAAAAAGAGCAGCTCCACCAGCAGCCTTGAGCTTTCCAGCACCTCTCTTGAAAGATAACCTGCGGAACCCTTAATTATCTGCTTAAACACTCCTCCCAGGGAGCCTGTCTCTTTATATGTGCTGATAAGGGTTGAAATGCTCATATCCGGCATATATTCGTATTTCTCCTGGAGCCTTTGAGAGAGTTCCTCCATCTCTGATAGGTCAACCTTTACCCCTCCTCCTTCAAAAGCCATAGCAGTGGTATATAAGCTTAGAAGCATTATTATCACCGCAAATAGTATCCTTCTTTTCATCCCTTCACCCCTTCCTATGGCATAATCTGTATTATCAAATCCATAACAGCCATGAGTATAGGGAGTGCCAGCACTATTATAAGCATTTTACCTGCAAACTCTATCTTACCTGCAATAGAGTTCTGCCCGGCATCCTTGCAAAGCTCAATTCCTAAGGTTGCAATATATGATATTCCAATAATCTTAAGCACTGTATTCAGATAAACAATGTTAACATCTGCTTTTGATGCTATTCTCTGAAGTGCTTGTACAACTAATGTAAGCTTTGAGAGCATCATAAGGAATATTACAATTCCAGTGGCCATTCCCAGCAAAACTGCCATCTGGGGTTTCTGCTCTCTTATAATACTTGCCAGTAGTGCCGCCACCAGCCCTATCATTACAATTTTAAATATCTCCACCTAACCACCCTCTAGAACTGAAATAGAGCTTTAACGTTAGTGAACAGCTGGGAAACCAGGGTAAGTACAAAAACTGCTATTATCAATATCCCTCCTAAGGTAACAATATTGGCAAGGTGATCCTTACCTGAGCTTTTTATAAGCATTTCTATTATGACCAGTATAATGCCCACCAGTCCTATTTTTAATATTATAGTCACATCCAAGACTATCACCTCTCTATAATGTTTATTGGCTTTTATAAGAATTGCCTATATAAGCACCAGCACAATAAGCACTCCTCCGCAAAGACCTATGTATCTGTACAGCTTTGAATTCTTATCTCTGCTTTCTTCGGCTTTTTTCTCAAATACGTCCAGTTTTTTCATTGTAATGTTAAAATTCTTTTTCTGTCCCTCTATGTCTCCACTACCTAATGAATGTACAAAGCTTCCTATGGCATCCTGCTCCTCTTTCTCCAGATAAAGTAAGCTTTTTTGTTCCTTTACTGCCTGGATAAATGCATCGTGTATGCTGCTTACTTTTCTTTGGGAAAGCAGCTCTCCCATTTTCTTAAGCATAACTCCTATGGAGGTTTTACAGTTTTGTGAAGCTGCACCCAGGGCTTCGTAAATAGGTGTGGAGCTGTATATAATCTCTGATTCCAGTATGTTCAGTGCATACTGTAATTCTCTTAGCTGCCTTACTCTCTCCTCATAAACCATAGAATAAACATAGCCTATGGATGTGGTTGCTATTATTATAGCCAGTCCACCTATCAGCTTAAGCATATTACTCTCCTCCTTTTGATTAATCCAGCTTTAGGATACTGGCAACCGTTCCCGGTCCTCTTGCCCTGCTTAGGATTACAATTCTTTCAAATGCCTTCTTTTCCATAAGGTTACTTATGCCAGGCTTTTTTAAAAGCTCGTCCATATTACTTCCATGGGCTGTGGCAAGTATAGTTACTCCAGAGTATATAGCCTCCTCCACAGCCTCAGAATCCTTGAGGCTGCCTATCTCGTCTACTGCAATAACATCTGGTCCCATAGATCTGATAAGCAGTCCTATTCCTGCAGCCTTTGGACATGCATCCAGCACATCAGTCCTTGGTCCTAAATCCCTTTGTGGTATACCCAGATAGCACCCCCCTATTTCAGAGCGTTCATCCACTACGCCAACCTTATACCCTTTTATGCAAGTACCTCCTATGCCATAGCTTAAAAGCCTTACCATATCCCTTAACATGGTTGTCTTTCCACATCCAGGAGGAGAAGCTATAAGGGTATGCTTTATTCCCTGGCCGTATAGCTCCAGCGACAGCTCAAGGGCACAATCCTTTACCTCCCTTGCAATTCTAATATTCATTCCAGATATATTTTTGATGGTTCTTATTCCCTGATGCTCAGGCACCACCCTTCCTACCAGGCCAACCCTGTGACCACCTTTAAGTGTAAGAAATCCCTGCCTCAGCTCATCCTCAAGTGTATATATTGAATAATCCGACATATATTGAAGTGTACGTTCTATATCCAGCCTTTCAATTATCATGCAGCCTGCACACATGTTTTTCTGTTTTCCTGCAGCATTTATAAAATAATCCTCACCCCCCTCATTTACCATAAGAGGACGTTCAGCTCTTAGCCTTATCTCTTCAGTGTCAAGTAATTGTTCATTCGGAATCCTGGTTAAAAAGCTTCTGATTCTATCAGACAATACCGGGTATATATCCCTTAGTAACCCCTGCTCCGTAACCCCTTCTCTTGTACCCTGCGTCAAAGCTATTTCTCCCTTCATAAAAGTTTATAGAATAGCATGTCTTCATTTAATCTTATTAATGTTTATTAGAAAGAGGATAATTTTATACATAAAAAATATAATATTTAATTACCTTATAAATGCAATGATATAAATCTAAATATGTATGACTACTTACTGTATTGTTATTTACATTTGCTTGCAGTAGAATGGAATTGTTAACCATTTAATAAGGAGGATACCATGAGAAAGAATTCTACCGATAACGGAATTGCACCTATAATAGGAATTACAATTGCTGCTCTAGCATTAGTGTTTACTGCCATTGTTATGTTTTCAGGGAAGATTGATATAACCTTTAAACAAACTGAGCTGTATGCAGACTCCAGCATGGTTTCAGGTATAAACATTAAATATGAGGATATTACAAATGTAACATACAGAGATGATTTTGATATAGGCAAGAAGGTTAAGGGACTAGACAGCATGAGACTTCATGCAGGAGATTTTCTTAACCAGGAATTTGGAAAATATAAGCTATATTCATACAACAGCACAAAAAGCTTCGTAATTGTTGAGTATAAGGATGGATACCTGGCTTTTAATTTACAAAGTGACCAGGCCACCCAAGAAGCATATGAAACACTTTTAAATAAGATAAATAAATAGTATAAACAAAAAACCATCCATAAAATGGATGGTTTTTTGTTTATATAATTATAGATTATTCGTCGCAGCCGTCCTCTGATTCGCAGCAATCACATTCGCTGAATATTATAGGCTCGCCACAGTTAGGGCACAGGATTTCCTCATCCTCGTCCTGGAACATTTCCTCGTCAAGATAAACAACCTCATTGCAATGAGGACATTCTACCTCAATGAAGCCCTCGTCATCTTTGTCCTCGTCATCATCCTCATAGACATCTTCTTCAACGTCAGCTAAATCCTCATCTATTGCTTCTACATATTCCTCAAGCTCTGAGGTCCTGTCATCCATATCCTCAAGAAACATTGTCATGTCATCAATCAGATCTATAAGAGCAAGGATTATCTTTCCTTCCTTTGTTTCATGGTTAATTCCCAGTCCATCGCTTAACCCCTTAATATAGGATACCTTTTCGCGTATGTTTTCCAATCCAACTACCTCCTTAGTAAAATCTTATGCATCATAGACTTTATCTTAATATATTATGCTTTATACACGAGACATATATTCACCAGTTCTGGTGTCTATTCTAATAGAATCTCCTTCGTTAACAAACAGAGGAACCATGAATGTAGCTCCTGTCTCTACAGTTGCAGGCTTCAATGTGTTTGTTGCTGTATTGCCCTTTGCACCTGGTTCGGTTGCAGTTACTTCAAGCTCAACAAAGTTTGGTGGTTCAACTGAGAATGCTTCTCCCTTGTAGAACTTAATAATAGCAAACATGTTTTCCTTAAGATACCTTATGGCATCCTCAACCTTATCATGGTTTAAAGGAACCTGATCGTAGGTATCCTGATCCATGAAGTAATACAGCTCTCCGTCATTGTAAAGATACTGCATTTCCTTTCTCTCGATTATTGCCTCAGGAAACTTATCTGTTGGGTTGAAGGTTGTTTCAGTAACTCCCCCAGATATAACGTTTCTAAGCTTTACCCTTACAAAGGCAGCACCTTTTCCTGGCTTAACATGCATGAACTCTATGACAGTAAAAACTTGTCCATTCATTTCAAAAGTACTTCCTTTTCTGATGTCACCAGCTATTATCATATTATTCCCTCCTGAAAGTTATTAGAAATTTTAAATTATTTTAATCCCTTATAGTATACAAATATAGTATTTGCCTTTTGTTATCTTTATTATGAAGAAATATACAACAAAAAGGGATTATTATGTAACATTAAGTGCATAGCATAACAAGGTAATTTTATCAGATTTATGTTACTAATGTAAATACAAAAGGCTAAATTTAATAAATAAATATGTATTTATTTATAAATCGTACCAACTTATAAATTTCACCAGGGTTCCTTCGGCATAATTACTCATAGCTGACCTTAACTGACCTGCTATATCTGTTTTAAGTTCATTAAGGGCTGATCTTAAAGGACAGCTTATACTCATACTGGAGTTATCTGTCATAATAAGCTCTGAACATAATAAGGATGAATTATTTAGCTGGACTTTTCCCCTAACAGTTACTCTTCCACTGCAGCAAATAATATAATTATTATATACTCCCTCAGGCATTTCCATTTCACCTTTTACCAGAACCAGCTTATATGCATTACTATTCCTTATATACTCAGCTATTTGTTTTTGCCCGCTTTCACTAAGCTTTCTTAGCAGGGACTCATCTATTATGCCTGCAGCTATTGCCGGATTAGCCTTTGCTTCTCTCCAGGAATTGTCTATTTCCTGTAGGCTGGTATTACTATTATCAAGCCTTTTAAATAACGAAAGCTTTTCAGTTACTACACTATCCTCTGATTTTCCAGGCCTTAGCTCAATACCTTTATAATAGTATAATCTGCATCTGTTAATAAAGCCCACATAGGATGAGCGTAAGGAATACATATTATCCTCTGGTATATCTGTATAAACCAAATACTTTTCCATAGGCCTCTGATCCAACTCTAATGAATCCGCTTTAATGGCAATTGTATTATATATTTTTATTCTATCAAAGAAAAGACTGGCTTTTTCACATTGCAGATACATGGGAGAATGAAGAAACAGGCTTGCTGATACTGGAATATTGAAGCTGCTCCCTTTCTGCCCTATTATGGTAATACCACCTGCACACAATGAATCACTAAAGAAGTTGCTTTTAAAGGATTCCTTATTTATTCTAACCACATATGACTTATTATATTTGCCATCTATTGTTGATACCTTTGATGTAATGTAATACATTTCATCATAGGGTGGCTGCTGGTCCTTTCTATATAATTCCACTATATATTTTAGCTTTCCATCTGGAGAGCTGTAGTTTAGAATGTTGCCAGGATATGATGGTACGGCTCCTTCCTTATCCTTCAGAAGCTGTATTCCCATCTCTATGCCTGATTCTGCTGCCATACGGAGCCTTTCTGCTCTGGCAGTAGCTGTAGCTGTCTGCAATCCTATATAGGAAAGCTCCAGGAGAATAGATGCTACAAGCAGCATCAGCATTACACATAAAACAGACGATAGCAGCACACTGCCTTTACTTTTTTTCAAGACCTCCACCCCTAGAATAGCTTTTCATAAAAACATGGCTTTCGTATTCTGTCCCATCGCACCTTATTTTTATGTTAAAGCTCTCATGCCCTTCCTGATTTATTTCTATATCATCAATCCCGTTCATTACAAGATTGTCTCCATCAGACTTAAGTGCGCTGTAGCTCTGATAATTTATATTTTCAAGATATACCAGCTCTTCTCCGTTATCATTATTTACAGAGGCACAATACGTTCCCAGGGAGTTTATTTTATAGTAGTCCTGTGCCCCGTCTATTGCCATACCTGAGGATGGTGGGGCTGAAAGCCTGGTAAGTCCTGAGTAAAAATCCCTATGTAACATGCTGTCAAGCTGTGTATTAAGCAGGCTGTTTTCTTCAGGCGTCAATTCTTCAAAGCTCAAAGTGTCTTTATTTATCATGGTTAGGCCCTGCTGTCTCCATGTATTTACCTTAACTGACGAATTCAGGTCATTTGAAAAGTACACTCTGTGCAGCTCCTTACTGTCTGGATTATTATCCTTTAAAACCAATAAGTAAGGTAATGTACCAGACTTAAGAGGAACTATGTATATAAGTCTTTTATATACACCAACAGCTTTTCCAAAGTCAATATTATCAAAGCTGCAGGTAGCATATGATGCCTCTTTAATTGAATCCTCTATTTCCAGCTGTACCATCCTTGCTGTGCTTGAACCATATAGCATACTAGCCTCCCTGTTATATTCCCTTGCGGAGGAGGATAGAATCATTGTAAGCAGTGCCAGCATTATCCCTGCTATGGCTATGCTTACTATAATTTCGATCATTGATATTCCTTTTCTCATTATCTCTACCTCATATCCCTGATAAGAATCCATACTCCATATGCATCCATGTTGCTGTTTCCCCCTCGTTATCCCTAAGCTGTATTTCAACAGGATATTCTGCAGACCAGGTGGTAACACTTTTTCCTTTACTGATTGCAATATAAGCAGTATACCTTTTTTCATGAACAATATTATTGCTATCTGAATAGTCCCAGTATCCATTAAATGAATTTAAATTCTCTACCAGCTGCTTTATCTCTCCCAGCTCATTAAAGCATATATAACCAGACACCCTGCCTTCAGGTGATTTGGGGCTTAAATCATATATACTCTTTACATTTGCCCCTCCTGAGCCTTTAAAGCATTCCAATATAACACTGCAGGCCTGAATACCTTCGTTAATTCTTTCTGCTTTCTTTCTCCGGTTAACTGATGATATTGCTGAGGTACTCATAATGCAGCAGCATACTGACAATATTAAAAGTGCCACAATCACTTCAATTAGGGTAAATGCTTTTTTACTCATGGCCTTTCACCCTTAAAATCAATCATAAAGGTAGCAACCTTAATTGATATAGTGGCAGAACGTCCTTCATTATCTATAATTACTATTGAACAGGCATATGGAGATACAGAGCCGCTGCATGAAAATTTAAGCCTTTTCTCACTATATGGAATTGTAGAGGCTGCCAGGTCGATTTTAATACCTTTTTTAAAAATAACCTGCTTATAGATCTCCTTATTATATGTATCCACAAGCAGATATCCATCCACTGTGAAGAGCAGTTCCACCTCTCCGCTGGTCATAGCCCTGACTCTTGCATGGCGCATATCCTCAAGCAGCTCCATGGAGGAACCCTTAAATCTCTTCTCATCCATAGTTCTTTTTATAGAGGATGATACAGGAAAGAAAATGCACATGAGCATTCCCATAAGAGATATGGTGATTAGCAATTCAACAAGTGTGAAGGCTTTTCTCATTCCAGCTGCTCCTTTATATCTTGCTATGGTAAGTATTGCCATGTTTAATATAAATAAACCTTAACGCACAAAATTTATGATATTCATATCAGTTCAAAAGTTAAATAAAAAAGCAGGGAAAATGATGTGACCCCAAAAAGTTAGACTTTATTAGCGAGACAGTTTCGGCTGCCTCGCTAATTTTATGCAGCCAAGAGGTAGAGTCTGTATTGCACAGGGCTCATCCATCCTAGTTTTTCCTTAATTCT
>JAEZLD010000029.1 GCA_023415335.1 Bacillota bacterium
CTGTAACCTATAGGGCAAAGGTTGGTTTGGGACGTACATTTCAGACTCCAAAGCCTTTCTCTGATCTGACTGTATTTGATAATATCTACACTGCCGCTATGCTTTATAACGATTCTATGAAGGATGCCTATAAATCAGCAGAGGAAATCATTGATTTTGTAGGTCTTGCAGATGTAGCAAAAAATAAATGTGAGAAGCTACCCATTGAAAAACGTAAGTGGTTGGATATGGCAAGAGTGCTGGCAATAAAGCCAAAGCTGCTTATGCTGGATGAGTGCCTGGCAGGCCTTACCCCAAGCGAAATGGAGGATAGTCTTGAAATGGTTCGCAAAATCAATAAGCGGGGCATTACAATACTGTTTATAGAGCATGTTATGACTGCTGTTACCAAACTTTGTAATAGAGTTGTGGTAATGGAAGAAGGCCATTTTATGACTGAGGGAGATCCCATTGAGGTTATGAAAAAACCTGAGGTTATAAGAGCATACTTAGGGGAGGGTTATCAAAATGCAGATGCTTAATATAGATAAATTATGTGCTGGATATGGCGATCTAAAGATTCTGTTTGATATAGACCTCACAGTAAATGAAGGTGAAGTTGTTGCTCTGGTTGGATCTAACGGAGCAGGAAAAACAACGATACTGCGAGCTATCTCTGGTGCAGTAAAGGCACAATCTGGTTCAATATCCTGGTTTGGTGAAAGGCTTGATACCAAAATGGCCTATAGCAGGGCAGAAATGGGTATTGCTCATATACCTCAAGGGCGCGGCATCTTAGGAAGCCTTAGTATAAAGGATAACCTTATTCTCGGTTCCTATACCAAAAGAACCAAGGAAAAGAGAAAAGTACTTATGGAAAAAGTATATTCTACCTTCCCAATTTTAAAGGAAAGAGAAAATCATTCAGCAAGTACATTAAGTGGTGGACAGCAACAGATGTTGGCCATTGGCAGAGCGATGATGATGGAACCAAAACTTCTGATTTTAGACGAACCATCCTTGGGACTAGCACCAATTGTAATTGAGGAGGTATTTTCAATTCTAGATAATCTAAAAAAGCAGGGAACCTCCATGCTGATTATTGAGCAGAATCTGGTGAAGGCTCTTCAAATAGCAGAGAGAGGATATGTTCTGGAAACAGGAAAAATTACATTGGCTGGTGAGAGCAAGGAATTGCTTAATAACCCTGATGTTCGTAAGGCATATCTTGGTATAGCATAAAACAAGGTTCTAAATAAATGAGAAGGAGGAAGCTTTTATGAAAGCACTAATGTATCAAGGTCCCAAAAAACTTGAAGTAGTTGATATTCCGCGGCCTGCACCCAAACAGGGAGAGCTTTTACTGAAAATTAAAGCTTGTGGTATTTGCGGAAGTGATGTTCATGGATACCTGGGTATTACAGGAAGAAGATTAGAGCCTATGATAATGGGTCACGAGTTTTCGGCAGAAGTTGTAGGACTTGGTGAGAATACCAAGCTTGGTTTCAAGCTTGGAGACCGAGTAGCAATTCAGCCCTGTGTGTCATGCTGGCAATGTGATAAATGTAAACAGGGATATAACAACGTATGTGAGCACCGAAACTTTATGGGAGTGCTGGACTATAATGGTGCAATGACAGAATATATGTGCGTTCCGGAAAAACAGGCCTATAGACTGCCAGATGATATGTCCTATAGCGTAGGGGCATTGATAGAGGCGCTGGCAGTTGCTTATTCAGCAGTCAAAAAAGCAGGTAATCTAGAGGGCAAAAATGTAGTAATCATCGGTGGTGGAGCCATCGGCCAATTGGTATTGATGTGTGTAAAAGTACAAAAGCCTAAGAAAATAATACTATCTGACTTAAGTGATTTTAGATTATCAACAGCCAAAAAACTGGGTGCAGATGTTACTATAAATCCGAGCTTAGGGGACTTTTCAGAAGAAGTAAGGAACGCCTTTGATGGAGAAAAAGCTGATGTAGCTTTAGAGGCAGTTGGAGTAGGTCCGACAGTTTCCCAGGCATTATCCTCCTTAAAATCTCAAGGCATATGTGTATGGATTGGAAACAGTGCGAAGAACATAGAAGTTAACATGCAGCAAATTGTAACTGGTGAATTAAAGATATTTGGCTCATATCTATATACACATGAAGAGTTTGGAGAATCGATTGATTTGATTCACAATAATAAGTTGGACCTGTCATCACTTATTTCAAAGGAGATTTCTCTTGAAGAGGCTCCGAAAATGTTTGAAGACCTTACAACTCAAACTGAAAAATACCTGAAATGTATAATAACAATTTAAGATTAGGAGGCAATATAAAATGGAATATAGTCAAAATTTGCTCAATGATTTACAAAAAATGGGACAGACACTTAGGCAAGATGTAATAAAAAGCGTTGGAATAGGATTTGCCGGACATATAGGAGGATCATGTTCAGCAGCTGATATTGTAGCTGCACTGTATTTCTATAAAATGAAGCATGACCCGAAAAACCCCAAAATGCCGAATAGGGACCGTTTCTTATTAAGCAAAGGACATGTGGCGATTCTTCAATATGCAGCATTAGCTGAATCTGGATATTTTCCGGTTGAAGACTTATTACATACTAAAGAAATAGGATTCCATCTTCAAGGGCATCCTGATGTAATTAAGACACCAGGCATTGAAGCAGGCACAGGCTCCTTAGGTCAAGGCTTATCAATTGGATTAGGTATGGCTATGGGACTTAAAATGGATAAAATAGACTCTAAGGTTTATGTATTATGTGGTGATGGAGAGCTTGCCGAGGGACAGATATGGGAAGCGGTTATGTGTGCAAAGGTAAATAAGCTGGATAACCTTGTGGCCATTGTAGACCACAATAGATTACAGGCTATGGGAAGAGTAGAGGATAGATTTGATATTACACCTATTGCAGAAAAGTGGGAAGCTTTTGGTTGGAATGTGATAAAGATTGATGGCCATAACATGAAGGAGATCCTTTCTGCCTTGGATGAAGCAGATAACGTTAAAGGAAAGCCTACTGTTATTGTAGCTAATACAATCAAGGGCAAGGGCCTATCCTTTGCTGAAAATGTAGTAGGATTCCATAATGGAACACTGACTGAGGAAACATATGCTCAGGCATTAGCTGAGTTGTCACAATGTTAAGGAGGTAGCGAAGATGAATTATACAAATCAAAGAGTTGCATATGGAAATACTTTAGTAGAGCTTGGAAAAGAGAACGACAGAATTGTCGTACTGGATGCCGACCTTTGCGGCTCTACAATGGGAAAATTGTTTGAAGAAGCATATCCAGAAAGACATATTGAAATGGGAATTGCAGAAGCTGACATGGTATCTGCCTCAGCAGGACTTGCACAAACAGGCAAAATTCCATTTGCCAATTCCTTTGCAGTATTCGTAGTAGGCCGTGCATATGATCAAATTCGTCAGACAATAGCTATTGGAAAGCTTAATGTTAAAATAATTGGTTCTTCTGCAGGGCTTTCCGATTTTGGAGACGGTGCTACTCACCAAAGCATTGAAGACATGGCAATTATGCGTGCTCTGCCCAACCTTGTTGTAATATGTCCTGCAGATGCCAACGAAACTGTTGAAGCAACAAAAGCAATTATAGATTATAACGGACCAGTTTATATGCGCTTAAATCGTAATGACTACGACAATGTAACTGAAGCAGGTAAACCATTTAAGATTGGTGAACCTACTGTTCTTAAAGAAGGTAATGATGTTGTAGTTTTTGCAACAGGATATATGGTTGGCCTTGCACTAAAGGCAGCTGAAGAGCTAAAAGACAAAGTGTCAGTTAAGGTTGTTAATGTAAGCACAATAAAGCCTCTGAACAACGAAAAAATTATTGAGCTTGCAAAAGATTGCAAGGCAGTTGTAACAGCAGAGGAACATAATGTAATCGGTGGATTAGGTGGAGCAATTGCCGAAGCACTTTGCAAGTCATGTAAGCCCATTGAGTTCGTAGGTGTAAAGGATGTCTTTGGCTGCAGTGCACATAATTATAAAGAATTGCTAAAGCATTACAATCTGACTCAGGATGCTGTCGTAAAGGCTATTGAAAAAATGAACATATAATACTAAAAATAAAAGAAGACAGGAGGAAAATCAAATGAAAATAGGGTTTATTGGACTTGGAATCATGGGTAAGCCAATGGTAAGAAATCTTATAAAAGCAGGCCATGAGGTTGTTATATTCGATATTGTAAAAGAAAATATGGAGGTCTTAGTTTGTGACGGAGCAAGGCCAGCAGAATCTGTGAAGTCTTTGGCAGAGGAATGCAGTACTATTATCACAATGCTGCCAAATGGTCCTCACGTGAAATCGGTTGTAATGGGAGAAAACGGTGTGCTGGAAGGTGCAAAGGAAGGCACAATTCTTATAGATATGAGCTCTATAGCTCCTTTGGTTTCCCAGGAAATTGAAAAGAAATGTGCAGAAAAGGGAATCAAAATGCTAGACGCACCAGTTTCTGGTGGAGAGCCAAAAGCCATCGATGGAACCTTGTCTATCATGGTTGGTGGAGATAAAGCTGTCTTTGATGAGGTTTATGATATACTCATGACTATGGGTGCCAGTGCAGTGCTGTGTGGACGTGTTGGAGCAGGAAATACCACCAAGCTTGCTAACCAGATCATAGTTGCACTTAACATTGCAGCTGTTTCTGAGGCATTCATGCTAAGTACAATGGCAGATGTAGATCCCGTAAAGGTATTTGATGCTATTAAAGGAGGATTGGCTGGTTCTACTGTCATGAACGCTAAGATTCCGATGATTACGGAAGGAAACTTTAAACCAGGCTTTAAGATTGATCTTCATATAAAGGATTTAAATAATGCGTTGGAAACTGGACACAGTGTGGGAGCACCACTTCCTCTTACTGCTTCAGTAATGGAAATGTTGCAAAACCTGCATGCTAGTGGATGCGGACAGGAAGACCATAGCGCAATAGCAAAATTTTATGAAAATCTCACAGGTGTTAAAATAAGAAAGTAGTTTTCTATCTTATAAGGAGGATATGAATGAGTATTAATTCATATTTAGAAAAGATGTTTTCGCTTAAGGATAAGACTGTAATGTTCACTGGTGCCGGTGGTGGTATTGGCAGTGAAGTAGCTATGGGTATGGCTAAAGCTGGAGCTCATGTTGCATTGTGCGACATTAATGTAGAGCAGCTGGCTATAATACAGAAGAAGATAGAAGATGAAGGCGGCAAAGCTACCAGCTTTTTCTTAGATGTTACTGATATGGATAATATACAGAACTGTGTTGATGGAGTTGCTGGCATCAATGGCAGAATTGACGTGTTAGTCAATTGTGCTGGCATTAATAAAAGAGAAGGCTTGGCAGATGTGGATGAAGCTACCTACGACAGGATTATGAATATTAATCTGAAAGGTGTATTCTTTATTTCTCAGGCTGTTGCCCATCATATGAAAAAGCAGAATTCAGGAAGCATTATTAATATTGGTTCCCACAATACAGGGTGGATTTTAGGTGGTTGTTCTGTTTATGGAGCTACTAAGTCCGGTGTTTTATCACTGACCAAATCCATGTCTGTTGAGTGGGCTAAGTATAATATTCGTGCTAACTGCGTAAGTCCGGGACACATAAAAACAGCACTGACTACAGCAACCTGGGAACATCCTGAACGGTCCAAGTATTTACTTGATCGTATAGCGTTGAACAGGCCAGGATACCCTGAAGACATAACAGGAGTTTGCCTGCTGCTTGCATCTGATGCTTCATCCTATATTACAGGATGCGAGTATCGTGTGGACGGTGGCTGTATGAGTGGTGGACAACCATGGCCTTATGATACTGCCTTCTAAATCATAATTTTTATATAGAACAAAATAGCATAGTAATTGTTTGGTATTAACAGCTCTAAGTCTTTAATGTCAACAATTGTATCACAGTAAAATAGGTATCGAGCTTTATCGCGATACCTATTTTGTTATAATTCTGGTTGCTTTTAGAAATGTAATGGTAATTATGTAAGAAATATACAAGTATAGATTGACAATAATTATACGATGATGTATGATAGGTGTAATACAAGTATACAAGCATACAGCTGATTTAAAATATGTGATATTGAGTATGGTTATTTTGATCAAAGAAGGAGTTTTTTTATGCAGATTCACCCTGTAAAAAAATTAAATATAAGTGATCAGGTCTATGAGCAGTTAAAAGAACAATTAATTAATGGGGTATGGAAACAAGGAGATAAAATTCCGTCAGAAAATGAGCTTGTAGCTTTGTTTGATGTTAGTCGAGTGACCGTAAGACAGGCACTTTCAAAGCTTATTACCTTGGGATTATTAGAGACTAGACAAGGGGAAGGTACTTTTGTAAAAGAAATTACTCCAGGGGTATATATGAAAGAGCTCATTCCTTATATTTACCTGAATAAAGATTCTTTTCGGGAGGTGTTGGAATTCCGTTTAGTGGTTGAGGTTGAAACTGCCGGAATAGCAGCACAGAAGATTACTGAAAAAGATATAGCGCGTCTTGAGAGATGCCTAAACAGAATGATTAAATATAAAGATGAACTGGAGAAATATGTGTATGAAGATTTGCATTTTCATATGATCATAGCAAAAAGTACACAGAATACTTTAATTATACAGGTAAATAATATTGTAAGAGAGATAATTCGTGAGACAATAAAAAACGTAACAGAAGAGATTGGTATTGAGGTTGGATTAAAATATCATAAACTTCTAATTGATTCATTTAAATTGAGAGATTCTGAGATGGCTAAAAATATGATGCGTGAGCATCTACAGCAGGCTGTTGAAAAATATGATTAATTAATAAATTACGAATTTATATTTGGGGCAGGCTTCGGTTATCTTTTATGAGAGCATAAATCATTTCTACATAAATAACTTCCTCTGAAAATATTTTCGGGCAGATTCCGCCTTTATATGGCGGGATCTGCCTTTTATGTAATATAAATAGCCACAATCGTCAGTACAATGTCTACTTGCATTAGATATGTTACCAACAGCATATAAAGTAAAAGAATGTAAATTTACTCCCAGTGGTGTTATAATAATTGTATATCAAAAATATGGTAACGTTAAATTAGGTACATTTTAATTATTACATTACGATATCAAGCAACTCATATTATGTATCATGGAAAAAATTCATTTTATAATGAAACAATTATCTTCAAAACATGACTGTGAGGGTATCTCCATTAGGAGACACAATCGGATGGATGGGGATTAAAATCCCAAGACTAAAGAGTTTGTTTATATTACAGGGATATTTGCCATGCATGGAAATTAAACAATGTAGAGTATATTATTAAGTAATAAAAAATAATGTAATGAAAAAGCATTGCTATTGAATAAATATAAAAGAAAAAATAATTATTACATATATTATTTCAAGATTACACAAATCTGTAGCAAGTATTCAGTCTAGATATTTAATGCAGTTCGCAAAATACCTTTCAAATATAAAGTAAATCAGGAAGAGTGTTATGTAATTTAAGAAATTTAATGTATAGAAAAGGAGAAAGGAATATGTATATAAAATATGCATTGAAGGTAGTTATGTATATGTCTGACTGACTAGTAATGAGTACATTACTTTAGTGAGGAGCCATACTGTCCTTTATATAAGAAGGGTAATAAATCATGCTGTCATGGCCGGATACGGTACCTCGTGAGCAGGTGAAGCTGAGGGAGGTTGTTTAAATAAGGAGGGGGTAAACACTGATGGGGGATTGGCATTTAAAAGAAAGCAGCTGTGCTGTTAAAGAGCTTGATTCTGATATTTTAAATGGATTATCACAGGAGCAGGTAAATAAGCGTATTGCTGAGCATGGATATAATGAGCTGAAGGAAAAGAAAAAGGAAACAATATTTCAAAAGGTATTCAACCAGTTGAAGGATTTTTTAACAATCATACTTATTGTGGCCAGTATAGTTTCTATAGCTGTTGGAGAGATTACGGATTCTATTGTTATTATAGCTATAGTGGTGGTTAATGCATTCTTAGGAGTACTTCAGGAGGGAAAAGCAGAAAAAGCTCTTGAGGCTCTGAAGAAAATGTCTGCTCCTAATGCAAAGGCTCTTAGAAAAGGGAAGATTGAAATAGTTCCTTCAAGGACTCTCGTTCCAGGTGATATTGTTGTGTTTGAAGCTGGGGATGTTATTCCTGCAGACCTTAGAATCATCGAAAGCTCGAACCTTAAGATTGAAGAGGCATCCTTAACCGGTGAGTCTGTCCCGGCAGAAAAGGATGCTGCAGGAGTCCTTAATGGTGAGGTTGGAATAGGTGATAGAATAAATATGGCATACATGAGCACCGTGGTTACCTATGGGCGAGGCAAGGGTCTAGTTGTACAAACCGGTGGAAAAACAGAAATGGGTAAAATAGCTGATAAGATTCAGGAAATTGATAATGAATCTACTCCTCTTCAGAAGAAGCTGGATCAGCTGGGAAAATGGTTGGGAATTATATGTATAGGAGTTTGTGTTCTAGTTTTTGCAGTTGGCCTATTAAGGGGTGGTGAGCTCCTGGAGATGTTTATGACTGCCATAAGCCTTTCTGTTGCTGCCATACCAGAGGGACTGGCAGCTGTTGTTACGATAGTTCTTGCCCTTGGAATGAAGAAGATGGTTACCAGGAATGCAATTGTAAGAAGGCTTTTGGCAGTTGAAACCCTAGGCTGTGTTGATGTGATCTGCTCTGACAAGACTGGCACCCTGACTCAGAATGAGATGACAGTAAAGAAGATTTATACATATGAGATGCATTTTGATGTAACAGGGCAGGGGTATGACCCTGAAGGAGAATTCCAGGTGGACGGAAAGAAGGCAGATATGGAAGCCTATAAAGATATTCAGGTTCTGCTTTCTGCAGGAGTTCTCTGCAATGATGCCTCTGTAGCTAAGAATGAGGGCGGACAGTGGATAATAATAGGCGACCCGACAGAAGGAGCATTTACCGTAGCAGGACTTAAGGCTGGGTTTGCCAGAGAGGATATGAACAGCAGATATCCCCGTGTAGCCGAGCTTCCATTCGACTCCGCGAGAAAGATGATGTCAACATTCCATAGGAATTTTGGAGGGGGAATAGTATCCTTTACAAAGGGCGCTCCGGATATAGTACTTGACAGATGCTCAAGGGTGCTTGTTGATGGACAAGTTATAGAGCTGACGACAGAGATAAGGGAGAGCATAACAAAGGCCAACAGCAGCTTAGCAAATCAGGCCTTAAGAGTGCTAGCCTGTGCTTACCGTGAATATTCAAAGCTTCCAGAGAACATAGCTTCACAGACCATAGAGAAGGACATGATATTTACCGGACTTATGGGAATGATAGACCCTGCAAGACCAGAGGCTAAGGACGCCATAGCAGTTTGTAAGGCTGCAGGAATTAAGCCTGTTATGATTACCGGAGATCATAGGGATACCGCTGTTGCCATAGCCAAGGACCTTGATCTTATAAAGGAGGGAGATGGAGTATTATCCGGTGGAGAGATAGATGCACTTTCTGATGATGAATTCACAAAGGTAGTGGAAAACACCAGCGTTTATGCAAGAGTGTCCCCTGAGAACAAGGTTCGTATAGTCGAGACATTAAGAAAGAATGGACATATTGCCTCTATGACAGGAGATGGAGTTAACGATGCTATGGCCCTTAAAAAGGCAGACATAGGTGTGGCCATGGGCATTACTGGAACTGATGTTGCAAAAGGCACAGCAGATATGATTCTAACCGATGACAATTTTGCAAGCATAGTTCATGCTGTGGAAGAGGGAAGGATAATATACAGCAACATCAGAAAGTTCGTATTTTTCCTGCTGTCATGTAATGTGGGTGAAATATTAATCGTATTCCTTGCATTGATTATTAATATACCAACACCCTTGATACCAATACAGCTTTTATGGCTAAACCTTGTAACGGATAGCTTCCCTGCTCTTGCATTAGGAACAGAAAAGGGTGAATCTGATATTATGATGCACAAGCCAAGGAAATCTAACGAGTCAATCCTTGATAGGTCTATGGTTATTGGAATTATGGTTCAGAGTCTGGCCCTGGTTGTTACTGTGCTTGGCATTTATATATGGGCATTAAATAAATATCCTGATTATGCTGAAAACACAAAGCATCTGGCCTATGCAAGAACTTATGCTTTTGTTACCCTGATACTTGCTGAGGTGCTCAGATCTCACTCCAGCAGGTCTGAAAGGGATTCACTCTTTAAGATTGGCATATTCAGCAACAAAACCATTATATATTCCACCATACTCTGCCTGTTCCTGTTGTTTGTCGTGATTTATGTACCTTTCATGAGGCCTATATTTGAAACTGTAAAGCTAAACCTATTTGATGCTGAGATGGTACTGCTGTTCAGCTTAATTCCATTAGTCAGTGGAGAGCTCTATAAGCTTGTAAGAAGGAAGTTGGATTTATAGCAGCTTATAACTAAATGTGCTCCTGCAGACATGATATTGAGGTGATGAATTATCCTTAATTCACTTTATTGGTATAATAAACAAATGTAGTATGAAATTACTTTAAAAGTAAATGGAAGGAAAGAAGACTATGAAAGCACTAATTGTTTATTATTCCTTTTATAGAAACAATACTGAAAAAATAGCAAGGATATTTGCTGGAAAGCTGGCAGCTGATTTAGTCAACCTGAAAGACAGCTACGATATTAAGGCAGGAGAATATGATGTCATAGGATTTGGATCAGGGGTGTATAGGGAAAGTGTATCACCAAGGCTGAATGATGCAATCCGGAAGCTGGATTTAAAGGACAAGAGGGTGTTTGTATTTACTACAAGTGGTGTAGGGATGAGGTACTATAATAAAAGGACAATAAGCCTTCTCAAATCAAGGGGTGCAATTTGTAAAGGAAGCTTTTCCTGCAAAGGGAGCTTTACCAGCAGGGAATTTAGCAGCAATAAAATATTTGAGGCTATGAGCCGGTTTTCAACGGGACATCCAGATAAAAAGGATATTAAAAAGGCTGAAAGCTTTATAGAAAAGCTGGAGCTTTAATAAGAAAGCAGCTATTATCGCTTTTATTACAATGGATAGTGCTCCAGAAAGCTTAAGGAAATAAAAAGCTTATAAATTATTATACACATAGCAGTCAGCCTCGCTGCCACGTTATAATATGTGAAGGCTGTTTAGTCAATAGGAGGATTGGGAATGGGGATATGTAAATACAAGGCGATTAATTTTAACGACATACCTGCAATGAGTGACCTGCTGATACAAAGGCAGAGCATTGAGAGTAAGACATTTTCATTCCTTGAAAATTCTTGCCTAAATAAAATACATATTAGAAATACTCTTTACAATTTATTAGCTGATAACAAGGCTATTGGCATAGGAGCATTTGTGAATGATGAATTAACTGGCTATATACTTGGAGAAATAAAGACGGATATTATTTATTTAAGAGGCAGACATATATGGGTACCCTATGAGGGCATTGCAGTGAGGAGCGATCAATCACCAGAAATTATAAGAGACCTTTATGCTAAGGCATCTGTTCTTTGGATAAAACAAGGCTGCTTCAGGCATTATGTCTTATTGCCCATTGGAAACCAAGCTTACTATGATGCTTTCAAGTACTTGAGCTTTGCTATTGAGCAAGTACATGGAATAATGAATATTAACAATTATAAACCATTTGAAAACTCAGCTAATGTAAACGTAAGACTTGCAAATAAGAACGATAAGGAAGTACTGGGAATGATGTCCAGAATAATTTCTTCATATCAAAGCTTAGAACCTGTGTTTCAGCCAACAACACCTGAATTAATAAAAGAAATTAAAAAAGGATATGAGGATTTAGTAGAAGACAATAATGCAACGGTTTTTATTGCAGAAAAGGATATGAGGCAATTAGGATTTCAAGTATATGATGAGGTTGCTCCAAGCTTGATGACACCTGATAATGTAGTGGAACTAAGCGTTGCAGGTGTGGATCCTTCACATATGGGAGGCAGCATTGGTAAGAAATTGATGAATGAAAGCTGCAGAACTATGAAGGGCAGGGGATACAATAGCATAATGACAGATTGGAGAATAACCAACCTTGCTTCCTCAACGTTTTGGCCAAAGTGTGGATTCAAGCCTGTAGCATACAGAATGGTTAGGTATATTGACATTAATATATTGTGGGCAGAATTTAACCAGCTGGTATGACGAGTCACAGAATGATTTGTATTCGGTCATATGTATAGCATTGAAATGTGAATTAGATTTTCCAATAGAAGAATATGTTAGTTATAAGGAGAGTATAATGCTGAAACGGAAATTTATAGGCATGCTTTTAACATTTGCTCTGGCTCTTTCAGGCTGCAGTGGGGGCAATCCAGGGAAGACAGATAAAACAACGCATAATAACATAGGTACCTCCTCAGTGGAGGACATTCTTGCAGCATTAACCTTGGATCAAAAGGCTGCTCAGATGGTACAGGGAGCAGTATATAACATAACGGATGATAGCATGAAGGCAAACTGCTATGGCAGTATTTTATCTACATATGGTATAAATTCACTTAGTGCACCTGAATGGAGGAAGCTGGTACTAGGATATCAGAAAAGTGCCAGAAGCTCTGAGGCAGGTATTCCTTATATATACGGGAATGATTCAGTCCACGGTGTTAATACATGTGAAGGAGCTGTCATATTTCCACATAATATAGGTATCGGTGCGGCCAATAATAAGGAATTAACCTACAGGATGGGATTGGCTGTAGCAAATGAGGCAAAGCTGACAGGAATGTTGTGGAACTTCGCCCCATGCATAGCAGCAGCAAAAGATCCAAGATGGGGTCGTACCTATGAAAGCTATTCTTCTGAAGAAGATATAATTGAGAAGCTAGGTATATCGTTTGCCAAGGGATTAATTGATGGCGGCATTCTTCCTTGTGCAAAACATTTTTTCGCAGATGGTAATGTTTTATTTGGAACAGGTGAAACACTTGATGGAGAAAACAGGTTGATTGATCGTGGTGATGCCCAGCTGTCAGATACGGAAATTCAGAAGTCATTAAAGGTTTACCAATCTGCAATTGATGCAGGTGTTAAGACTATCATGATTAGCCACAGCAGTTTAAACGGAATTAAGATGCATGCAAACGAGGAATATATATCCATGTTAAAAAATGATATGGGATTTAAGGGCTTTATCGTAAGCGATTGGAACTCAATTCATAATATACCAGGTGGCAGTTTAAAAGACCAGACGATTACTGCAATCAACTGTGGTATTGATATGCTGATGGAGGATTCCCAATATGAAAATTGCCGTAAATATATCGCCCAGGCGGTAAATGAAGGTAAAATTTCTAAGGAACGTGTAGACGATGCTGTCAGACGAATTCTTAATGTAAAGAAAGATATGGGAATTCTGGATGACCCCATGATGGAGAAGGTTACATCTCAGGTGAGCAGTGTAGGCTCCAAAGAATATCGAGACTTAGCGAAAGCGTTGGTTGAAGAAAGTCTTGTATTATTAAAGAATGATAACTCAATACTGCCAATAAAAAAAGGAACGAAGATATATGTAACAGGACCTGCAGCAAATGACGTTGGAGTGCAGTGTGGTGGTTGGACAATCACCTGGCTTGGCAGTTCAGATGCAGATAATAAAGGCAATAAGTGGATACCAGAAGGCAAGACCATACTTGATGGACTATATGAACTTGCAGATGAATATGACCTGACAATCATAACTGATACGAATAAAGCAGCAGAAGCCAGTATGACATTATTATGCTTAGGTGAAAAGACATATGCTGAATGGAAAGGTGACAGTGCAGGAATAGGTATTACAGGAGAGCTTGGTCTTGACGGTAATGCAAAAGCTATAGACCTTGCCAGAAGCTTAGGGCATCCGACTGTAGCTTGCATTGTGGCAGGAAGAAATGTGATTATTACTGATTATATGAATCAGTGGGATGGTATAGTTATGTGCTATCTGCCTGGAAGTGAAGGTGATGGTGTTGCTAACGTGCTTACAGGAAAGAGTGGCTTTAGGGGTATCTTGCCAATGCCATACTACTCAAAGGTTGAAGATATCAGAACGGATAATATAATGTTTCCAGTAGGATATGGATTAAAATATTAGAAGCTTGCATCCTGCTGGATTTAAACAGACGAAATTGCAGCTTTTAGGCAGAGCTATAATGGGCCATGTACTCTTTTTAGATACATGGCTCCTTATATATATTATATTGCTATTTCTAATGAGTGGTGGCATTAGCAGTACTGAAAAAGAAGAGCTTATATTCAGAAAAGAATTAATATGTAAAAATAATGCTGCTTAAGTGGATTTCAAATAGCACAAAATATCACTCATCAATGTCACATGGACATTATAATAAGACTAGTAAAGAAAAGAATGCCAGAAACAACATGGCATATGATTTGTGATTGGAGTGAGGAGCATAATGATAGACACAATTAAAATTTATCAAGAGCATGATATTATGACAGAAATTAAAGCAATGAAAAGTATGGTGACAGACATACCTAAGGATATCAAAACCATTGTCAGCTATGTACAAAATATACTATTACATCAGCATTGGAGTAAAGCCTATGGATTAGAGCTAATCGATGAAAGAAAGAAGGAACCATTTGTACGGAGCTTTGAAGATAAGCTTGTTTTCTTAAATAAGCGAGGATTCAATCACGTATCTGATAAAAGAGCTGATGAAAGTAAAATGATATCCATTTGCCGTGATTTTTCCGTAGCTTCTGCAGCCCTTTGTCGTGAAGCCGGTATACCTGCCAGAGCAAGATGTGGATTTGCAACTTATTTCGAAAAAGATATATATATGGACCACTGGATAGTTGAATACTGGAATGAAGAGAGGAAAAGGTGGGTAATGGTGGATGCACAAATGGACGCTCTCCAGAAAAAGGCACTCCAACTGCCTTTTGATCCTTTAGATATAAGTGAGAACTATTTTATAACAGGGCCAAGAGCATGGCTTTTATGCAGAGAAGGTACGCTTAATCCGGAGTTGTTTGGTATTTTCGAATGGTGGGGATATGATTATTTAAGATGTAATCTGATTCTGGACGTTAATTCCTTACTAAAGGTACCCATGCAGCCCTGGGATATGTGGGAAGGATATAAGAGCTCTCCAATAGAGGAATGGACAGAAAAAGATTATAAGGTTATGGACGAACTAGCTATACATGATTTAAATGTAGATAAGGACTTCGAGGCTTTATATAATTATGTTCATTCTAATGATACAATAAAAGTACCAGAGGATTTAAGCAAGGTCATAAATAGCCTCCAATAAGGAGATGATTTAATGTGCTCTATTTAAACTCTTTAGAAAAAGCTATAAATTATATAGAGAGTAATATATGTGAAGATATGGATTTATCTTCTATTGCAAAAGAAGCAGGATACTCACTTTATCATTTCCATCGAGTTTTCAAAAGCATAGTAGGAGATACTCTCAAGGATTATATTCGGAAAAGAAGAATAACAGAAGCAGCAAAGGATTTGACATATACGAACATGTCAATTGTGGATATTGGTATAAAGTATGGGTTCGAGTCAAGAGAGGCCTTCTGCAGAGCTTTTAAAAAGGTTTATGGAAGAAATCCTTCGGAAGTTCGGAATAATAATTTGCTATATTTTATAAGGGAACCAATGAATTTTGACTATATGATATTCAAATATAATTTAATGAAGGAAGGACTGACCCCCTTATTTCGAAAGCTTCCAGATAAATATATAGTAGGCAGAAAGACAAAAATGAAGGCTGATGGGAGCAACCTTCAGGATATTCCGCTTTTATGGCATAAATGGGATAGTGAAGAGGAAGGAAAAAAAATAATAGATCGGAAGTATACAGATGAATGTATGGGTATTTGTATATATTCCCATGGAGACGATTTTGAGTACATGATAGGTCATGAAGTTAATTCTACGAGTCATGTGCCTGAAAGCATGGAGATACATAGGATGGAACCTTCTCTTTATGCAGTTTTTAAAACTGTAGGTCCTGTGACTGAAAGTGTGCAAAAAACCTGGGATTACATATATTCAGTATGGTTTATTGAATCGGAATATAAGCATGCGGGTACTCATGATATTGAATATTACTATTATAATCAGGGAGAACTTACTGCGGACCTTTATGTACCAATAGAATCTAAAACATGAATAAGCATGTTCGATTTTTACTGATATATGACTGCAAGTCAATAAGGCGGTATTCTTTGTTTTCACCAGTTCCATAATAATCCTACAATTCATTTATCTCTATGGTATCGTTTACAAATTACAATGTATTAGTTGAGAAAAATTGGCATATACGTTAAAATTATTATAAATATAAGGAATAATAAGGAAGAATCATAAGATTGCCATTCCTTATAATTAAAAATGAGGAGGAAGATTTATGCTGTTTATGATGATTGTCAAGGCTTCTAAGAATTCAGAAGCTGGAAATCTCCCGAGCTCAGATTTGATTGAAGCTATGACAAAGTACAATGAGGAATTAGTTAAGGCAGGCATACGGATTATGGCTAAAGGACTTCAGCCAAGTTCAAACGGCATCCGTATTTCATATCCGAAACCTGGGGAGCAGCCAGTAGTTACAGAGGGGCCATTTATGGAAACCAGTGAGCTGATTGCGGGGTTCATTTTGATTGATGTAAATTCCAGAGAAGAAGCTATTAAGTGGGCTATGCGGATGCCAGACCCCCAAGGACACGGAGAAGGCCAAATTGAACTGCGGCAGGTATATTAGCTTATATACTAACCAAAAGTTAGGGAATATGGCAGATTACTACAAATGGTTGAAGTTTTGAAAGCTGGTTGAGTTGCCACGGATAAAATAAAAGCTGTGCGATAATAAAGAGTTTATGCTTAAGGGCATAGGCTCTTTATTAATTGGCCACATTCACTTTATTAACATAATGGTATAAGATATATTAAGCTGTGTATTGGTATATGCCTTGAAAATAAAACCATATGCTACAAACAGAATATTTTGCATGAAGAGTATGATAAATACTGATGTAAACGGGTGATATGGAAATAATAGCAGGAGCTGGTATAATATAAATAGTTAATAATATCCACCTTGGTATTTATACTGTACTAAGGAGACGTGCTATGCAACTGCTAATTTTCTTAGGAGGAATTTATGGGAAATTTGAAAGGTAAACCTTTGTTTAACAAGGATATTCATTATTGGCCATCCTGGGGAAAAGTTTTTCAATCAATAGAGGCATTTCAGCCCATTGTTAAGCACATATTTGCTATCCATGGACTTGAATTTACGGATATGGAGAACTGTAATCCCGGTACCAATGCTGTTTTTAAAATTGGCAGGTTTATAGTAAAGGTGTTTGCACCAATAGAGTCAGGCATGGATACTGACTCTGATTTTAATACGGAGCTTTTCGGGATAGAAAGGGCAGGTAAGCTTGGCATACCAGTACCTAAGCTTATTGCAAGTGGCACAATAAAGGATAAATATGAGTTCCGCTATTTGATAATGGAGCATATATATGGAATTACTCTGGGGGATATTGAGGGCAAGGTTACAGACTGTGAGAAAAAAAGCTATGCAAAACAGCTTAGGGATATAACAGATAAAATGAACACCCCTAGCTGCAGGTTTAACGATGTTGATGTCATAGAAAGAGCACTGCATTGCAAGAGATGGAACAGCTTTCCTGAAGGCTTCCAATTTGAACGCAGGAATTATTTAGACCAGTACAGACTTAAAAATATAGTTTATGTACACGGAGACTTAAATCCTGGCAATGTACTGGTTGATGAAGGAAAAAAGCTTTATATCATTGACTTTGCAGATGCTATACTGGCTCCTCCTGAATATGAAATAGCAGCAGTTGTATGCGAATTGTTTTGTTTTGAAAAGCCCTATATGGATGGATATTTTGGAGAATATGATGCAGAGGAACTATCAGAAAAATGCCTTCGTGGACTGCTGATGCATGATTTTGGCTATAACATCATACGTGACAATCTAGGGTGTATTGATGAAATAGTTAGTTTGGAGACTTTGAAACAGAGACTGTACTCCGAAATAAAAAGTAATGGAAAAGGTGCAGTCGTTTGACATAAATTTTATAAAAATCAATTTCACTGATAACAAGAAAATGATGATGATGGAGGAAAAAGATACTGTGTACAGCAGGTATAAGTCTATTTTTCAAAAGGGACTAAAAATTAAAATCATTGGTGACAGCATTGCAGCTGGAGCAGGAAGCTCAATGAGCTACAAAACAGATGAGCTTGTATTTGAGGACGAGGAAAGTAAATTCTTTAAAAGAGTGGCTCCAGATAGCTGGTGGGGGATGCTTGGAAGATACTTAAAGGAGAATTATGCTAATTGTACTGTTGATAACAAGGGCTGTGGAGGAGCATTTTCATATCAGATACTAGAGCATATTGATACTTTAGTATCTGAGGAAGATGAGCTAGTATTGGTTTTAATGGGCTTAAATGACCGTAAGAGAAAGAATGGCATGGAAGAGCTGAAGCACAATTGCAATGAGATTGTAGAGCGGCTTATAAGGGATGGGAAAATGGTGATATTATTAACTCCCAATCCATCATCCCATGATAATGAATATTATCCAAACAGGCTGTACCATACCCCTGAGGTTGTAAGGGTGCTTAGGGAGGCTGCGGAGAATAAGGGTATTCAATTAATAGATAATTATAGGTATGTAGAGGAATATCTTAAGGATAATAACCTGATAATTGAGGATATAATTTGCGGAGATGGCTGTATAAATGATGGAGCACATCCATCAGATAAGGTACAGAGGCTTATATTTCAGAATGTGATTGAAGCATTGGGAATACATCATCTATAGAGATGATGAGGGCATGGTTTTATATTTTGCTAAAAAAGCTGGACGTATAGTCTTGATTTATGTAAATGGTATGGAGGATAGTGATGGGGAGCAAGATTCAAAGGATTAACTCCTATGAGGATGAGAGGTTTAGTAAGGATATCCTAAAGGAGCATGGCGCTTTTATTGTGGATGATAAATTTAAATGCAGCTTTAAGATAATAAATATAGATTCTGCAGTTATGTATTTTGATAAGGAAATAAATGCTCAGGATTTGATTGATGAATTCCGGTTCTATTCAGAGCATATTATTAATTTCTATAATGAATATATGGAATTAATAAAGGCCTTTCCTCCCTTGAAGATTTTTGATATAGGTATAATGGATATACAGCCCTCGCAATTTTTTGTGGACAGGGATAAGGTTGAGGCTATTAGGAGCTTTATAGAAAAAGAGGAGGATATCTGTATTCCTGTGGTTAAAATTAACAACAATATAGTATCATTAGATGGACATACAAGGCTATTTTTTGCTGTCAAAATGGGGTATTCTAAGGTAAGGGCATATTATACCGGACCTGGTGACTACATTGATGGATTTGTAGAGGAAGCAAGGAAAAGAGGGGTGTATTCTCCCTATGACCTAAAGCTTTTGTCCCATGAGGAATATCAGATAAAATGGAATAAATTCTGCGATGATTATTTTAAAGAAAGAGAATAGTGTTAAAGGAGTATAATGTTTAGATGGAAGATTCTAAGAATATAATTACATTTGAAGAGGCAAAGCAAATTATTGATAATGAAAAGGATTATGTAATGCTGGATGTGCGTGAGGAGGAGGAATACAGCACGGGACATGCTCATGAAGCGTTACTGTTTCCTCTAGGTACTATTAATGCGGACACAGCTGCAAAGCTTATCCCCTCAAAGGATACAGCTGTTATGGTATACTGCCGAAGTGGAAGACGCAGCAGATTAGCAGCTAACAGATTGGCAAAGCTAGGCTATAAAAGGGTATATGATATAGGAAGCCTTGTAGGGTGGCCATACGGCATAACCTGGTAAAGTACAATGTGCTTTTGAACCTACAGAGTCCCATACTGCATAATGTTGCTCTGTGCCTGGGGGAATATAGTTTTTTGTGGTGTTAATTTAGACTATTTAAAAGAGTGTTAAATGAAACTTATAGGAGCTTCAGTGGAATAAACGTCCTATTATTATACAGCAATTAAGAATAGGTATGGATAAAGAGGTCTTTTATGTGAATAAACATTGGGTTTCTGGACATGCCTCGCTTTATGTACGCCGGATACTGATGTAATCATATGGTTCGGACTGCAGAAGGGAAAAAGTCTTGCAGGGGTGGATGAGGATTTAAAAAGTATGGGTTTAAGCCCATATGTCCATAGAAATCAGCTACTGTCAGTAGACATATTATTAACGTCATGTCCTATAATCAAGATATAGCAGCAGTAGGCATGAATGTAGCGGCAAAGTGTGTCACAGGTTTTAATAGGTTAGTTAATGCTTGCCGGAAGCATTCGTATAGGATTTGTAATCACTCTTCTTATTGTTAATATTGAATAGGTTTGGTAAAATTATAATGTAGAGGTGATAAAATGAGAATTACTCAGATACGAAATGCAACTGTAATTATTGAGTATGCGGACAAAAGATTCTTAGTAGATCCCATGCTTTCAGATAAGGAGACAATGAAACCCTTTACAAGCCTTCTACATCCATTTTCAAAAAATCCACTAGTGGATCTGCCTTTTGGTATTTCTCGGATTATAGATGTGGATTCAGTCATTGTTACACACCTTCACCCAGACCATTTTGATCATATGGCAGCTGAGGTAATTCCAAAGCACCTTCCCATGTTTGTACAAAATGAAAACGATAAGAACACGTTATCGGGCTATGGGTTTACAAACATCACAGTTTTAACAGAGCATACAGCTTTTGGAGGTATTGAACTAATAAAGGTGCCGGGACAGCACGGTACATGGAATGTTGAAAAGCTAACCAGACTGGGAAGTGTATGTGGTGTTATTATGTGCTCTGAGAAAGAAAAGACACTTTATATTACCGGGGATACCATATGGTATGAAGCAGTAGAACATACACTTCAAGCTTACCAGCCGGGTGTGATTCTTGCAAATGCGGGACAGAACGATTATGGGGACTATCAGTTGGTTATGGGAACGGATGATATACTTCAGGTCCATAAAGCCCTACCTGGTGCACAAATCATAGCGACCCATATGGAGGATGTTAATCACTGGACACTATCACGAAAGGATTTGAGAAGATTTTCTGAAGAACATGGTTTTTCCAGTAAGCTTTTTATTCCACAAAACGGGGAAACCTACTTCTTTTAGCAGCTCAAATAGTTTTATTCTGCTTTGAAATGCCTTTATAAGCTGTAGTCTATGATGGCAGCTTATAGGGGCGTTTTTAATAAGAATGCTCACACGTGTTAGCTAGAATTGATATTCTGTAACATGATAAAAATAAATGCTTTACATAATAATAAATATTATATATAATTAGTTTAAATAATAGAGAGTAATATTAATTATGAAATAACAAAATATTTCTGGAGGTAAACACTATGAGGTATAAAATTGTTGCTGATTCATCCTGTGACATGTTTGAATTGGAGGGGATAGATTTTTCATCTGTTCCACTGAAAATATCTACAGATAAAAAGGAGTATGTGGATGATCAAAGTCTTGATGTAATAAATATGATAAATGAACTTAAGGAGCATAAGGGAAGGTCCTTTACCTCCTGCCCAAATGTAGCAGAATGGGAGAGTGCCTTTTCAGATGCAGCTTTTGTATTTGCCGTAACAATAACCAGCAAGCTTTCAGGCAGCTACAGCTCTGCTGTAATGGCAAAGCAGGTGTGCGAGGAAAAAAATCCAGGTCAGAGGATTTTTATTATTGACAGCCTATCAACAGGCCCTGAAATGGTTCTTATCATAAATAAACTAAGAGAACTCATATTGAAGGGTGAAGATTTTGATGATATTTGTAGGGAGATAGTTGAATATCAGAATAGAACCCACCTGCTTTTTATTCTTGAGTCAATGCATAATTTGGTGCAGAACGGGCGTGTTAGCAAGCTGGTAGGGGCAGCAGTTGATGTGCTAGGAATTAAGGTTATTGGCATGGCAAGTGAGGAAGGAACCCTGGAAATTGTTAAGAAGAGCAGAGGCTCCGGTAAAACTATTGTGAGCTTCATTAAGGAGCTTAAACAACTAGGGTACAATGGTGGAAGGGTTAATATAAGTCATTGTTTAAATAGGAAATGTGCTGAAATGCTTAGAGAAGCCATTATTTCTGAATTCAAGGAAGCAGCTATAAATATTTATCCTTCAAGGGGATTGTGCAGCTATTATGCAGAAAAAGGAGGCATATTACTGGGATTTGAGTGCTAGAGGAGGGACATAAATGAACAGGATTGATAAGTTAATAAGGGGAATAACCATTCCACCAATTGTTGCGGGAGTAATGGTCCTGTTGTTGTATTTTGCCTCACATTCAATTGATTTAAAGGATTTTGTTATTGCAGAGATTTGCCTGGTATTTATTCCATTTTTGGCATACCCTTATGGAATAATCGCTCATGGAAACAAGGATGTACGTGAAACACAGAGAAATGCAGCACTGATATTAAGTGGTGTTGGGTATGCTGTGGGATTTGTATGTACATTTATATTCAGCAGCTCAATTGCTATGAGGGTGCTTTTTTCGGCATACATAATATCTATTGCGGGACTTCTTTTTATAAATAAAGTAATTAAATTTAAGGCCAGCGGGCATTCCTGCAGTACAACTGCACCGATAGTTATGCTTACCTGGCAGATGGGGACTATTGCAGTGATACCGGGAGTATTGTTAATCACAGCAGTATATTTCTCATCTCTTAAGCTTAAGCGGCATACACTCACTCAGCTTATAGTGGGCTCTTTTATCAGTCTTGTAGCAGCAATAGTGGCTATAAGTATGTTTACTATCTGACTTCCATACTTAAGTTAGTAATATGTGATATTATGTGATATAATATTTTATTAAGAACTATTAAATATTCTTGTTACAAGCAACATGGCATATATAAAAGAGTGTATTAGCTTAATTTTATTTTATATATATGAGGTGGATGGATGTCTATTTTTCTGATTGATTATGAAAATGTAAGTGTAAAGGGGCTCAAAGGAATAAACAGCCTTAAGGAGAAGGACAAGGTGTATATTTTATATAGCGTGAATGCAGATACTCTTACATTTGAAATGCATCAAATGATGAATGAGTCAAAAGCTGATATAAATTGTATCAAGGCTAATGTAGGAACAAAGAATGCTCTTGACTTCCAGTTATCGTCTAAGCTGGGTTACCTTGTTGCAGATAACAAGGAGGAGCAGTTCTATGTAGTAAGCGATGATTCGGGATTTGATTGTGTCATAATGTTTTGGACAAAGGAAGGCTGTAAGATTGAGAGGGTATCTGACCTTCAGCTAAGAAATAAAGAGGAAGAGCAGCTGCTTTTGGAGAATAAAATAATAGAAATACTTCCCCAGTATAAGGAAGATGCAAAGGTAATTGGAAAATATATTGAGGATTACAAGACAAAGCAAGGCTTCAATAATGCTCTTGTTAAGAAGTTTGAAAGTAAGAAGGCCGGGG
The DNA here is from genome assembly GCA_023415335.1 of Bacillota bacterium. Classification (GTDB taxonomy): domain Bacteria; phylum Bacillota; class Clostridia; order Clostridiales; family Caloramatoraceae; genus JAEZLD01. The sequence goes on from JAEZLD010000029.1 coordinate 23,555, forward strand.
AAATATATAAGGCTGTTAAGCCACTTATTGCAGATAAAAAAGGAAAATAGTGATATAAAAATGCTCTGGGTTTATCCCGGAGCATTTTTTTATAATCTGATGTATATATAATAATTAATGTTGAATATAATAAATATTACATATTATGGCTGAAGATTTTATAATATAATATTATAATTTTCTAGTTGCAAATGCAACCATTTTTGCTTGGGCATATATGGGGAGGGAAAACACCATGGAAATACCGCAGGAGATAGGCAGAAATATAATGGTTATTCACAGACAGCTGAAGCTGTTCCTGAATAGAACCTTGAAAACCTATGGTATAAATTACTCAGAGGCTGTTGTTCTTATTAATCTTTTTGGCGAGGCTTCAACGGCCCAGGAGTTTTTAGGAAAGACACAAGACCAAATGAACTATTGCTTAAGGTATGATAAAAGCGTGATGACAAGAACAATGCAATCACTGGAGACAAAGGGATATGTTATCAGAAAGCCAAATCCAAAGGACAGCAGGTCGTATATATTTAATCTTAGTGGAAGCTCTCTTGAACTGATGCCGGTGCTTCTGTCTACATTTGATAGATGGAACTGTGCACTTACTGAGAACATAAGTAAAGAATCCCTTAATGCTATAAAACTAGGTCTGAGCGTTATGGCCGAAAATGCAACGAATATTATGGAGTAGATAGAAAGGATGGTATTTCTAAATGGAAAAGACAGTTAAGAAAAGCAACGTGGCTCTTGTAATGATAATCTATCTGGCAGGCATTTTCATGGGAGCCATTGACACCGGTATAGTAACACCCGCCAGAACAATAATACAGAACAGTATGGGGGTTGATGGTAACACAGGCATATGGATGATTACTATATATACCCTTGCTTATGCAGCAAGTATACCTATTATGGGCAAGCTGGCAGACAGACTAGGAAGAAAGTATGTTTATCTTACAAGCATAGTGCTGTTTGGAGCGGGCTCATTATTGTGTGGACTTTCGCAGAACACTGGAAGCTTTGAAATGCTTCTTATATCAAGGGTTATACAGGCTATAGGAGGGGGAGGAATACTGCCTGTAGCAACAGCGGAATTCGGCACAAGCTTTCCTGAGGAGAAAAGAGGAATGGCACTTGGTCTTGTTGGGGCTATGTTTGGTGTAGCTAATGTGTTTGGAGCTTCTGCTGGCAGTGCTATACTTGACATTGTAGGTGTGAACAATTGGCAGTTCATATTTTATGTAAACCTACCAATAACCCTTTTTATTGTTATTGCTGGACTTATTGTACTTAGTAACAATAAAGCACATACCTCAAGTAAAATTGATGTGTCAGGTATATTGATTTTGACTGTAATGGTGCTTTCATTGTTATATGGACTTAAAAAGATAGACTTTTTTAACTTTCTACAGAGCATGGCAAGCAAGGAGGTATATCCTTTCCTGATTGCGTTTGCAGTGCTGCTTCCTGTATTTGTGTTTGTTCAGAAAAGGGTACAGGATCCTGTAATGAATATTAAGTATTTCACGAACAGAAATATACTAATAACACTGATTCTTTCCTTTGCCAGTGGCTTTGTGATGATGGGAATCATATTCGTTCCTGATTTTTCACAGAATGCATTAAAGATTGCCTCTGGAAACGGAGGATATCTTGTAATAGTACTGGGGGTGTTCTCAGGAGTAGGTGCTATGACCTCTGGAAGATTAATAGATAAATACGGGGCAAAGCTGGTACTTATGTTTGGGTTCATAATGTCTATTGCCGGGTGTTTATTCATATCCTATGTAGCTACAGCATACCCTGGATACGTGACGGTAATTGGTGGATTGGTGCTTGTAGGCATAGGAATGGGATTTACTATAGGAACGCCACTAAACTATATGATGCTTGTAAATACTGAGGAAAAGGAATCAAATTCTGCCCTTGCTACATTATCCCTTGTGCGCTCAATAGGTACTGCTATTGCACCTGCAATTATGGTAGGCTTTATATCACATGCGGGAATGGGACTTCAGACAAAGGTAATGGAGGTTCTGCCACAGCAGATTCCAATGCCTGATATTCCATATTCTCAGGAGGTTACAGACTCAATAAATAGTCTTAAGGAAAACCCAAGGACTGCTTCCATGCTTGAAGGGGTACAGATACCAGATATGGCTTCTATGAAAAGTATTCCCATGAATATGGGCAGCGATTCTGGTTTTAAAATGTCAGATGAGCTTCTCTCAAAGGTACAGTCTTCTGATGTGACAAACATTACTGAAAACATGAAGCTGATATCTGAAGGGATATTTGACACGGTTATGCCTGGGGTAATATCTAAGATACAATCTGGATTAGACCAGGGAATAACGGGTATAGGCATGGGAATAATGCAGATGCAGCAGGCATTAACGTCAATGGGAGGAAATGCTGTTCAGGCCTCTGCAATGCAGGGGACCATAAGCCAGCTTACAGATTTAAGGGATAATATGACGAAGCTTAAGGAGTCAATTCCTAATGTCTTTAATGAGGCAAAGGTAGGCTACCTTAAGGAAATAGATAATAATAACCAGGAAATACAGAAGGTTTTTCAGTCAACCCTTAATGAAGGCTACAAGGATGTTTATATGACATCCACAGTAGCAGCTTTAGCAGCTATTGTAGTACTTTTATTCTATAAGAAACCCAAGACAGTTAATAAATTGTAAATAATAAACAATAAAGTTATAGGTACGGATATTTGTTCCGTACCTATAACTTTATAAAAAAGAATATAATTATAAAAAACATATACAATTATCATAAATTATAAACCCAAAAGGGCTGATTAGTGTTATACGATAATTTGTACCATGTTTCGCCGGATGCTATAATAAGTATAAACTAGGGAAATATACTCCTGTCTGGTATTTTATAAGGTATGGGTAAATATATTTGCATAAATTCGGGGGCACATAAATGAAAAACAGATTAAGAAGCTTAGTTGGAGTTGATTATAAAAGTATTGTTAAGCTATGGATAGGTGATGCCTGCTATAGGTTTGTATCACTGGCGATACTTGTTAAAATAACTGAGCTGGCAGTAAGTACAGCTCTTAAGGTAAATGGCTATAGTTATCTGACAAATGCTAATATAATCTCAATGCTTACCTCGCCAGTGGTAATAGCTATGTTTATAGCTGTTTTTATTATAGCATTGATAACGACGCTTGCTGAAACTGCAGCACTGGTAATAGGCCTTGCAGAGGTTGAAAGCGGGAATGGGTTTAGCTGGGGAAGAATTATATTTGGAGTAGTAAAGGAAAGTAAAAAGCTTAAGCATAAAAGCTATATGCTTCTTACTGTACCTGCAACTATAATTCAGCTTCTCTTAATAATATGGATAAGGATAAGATATATATACGAATTGGAGAGGATGGGAATCATTAGTGTGGCATTGGTGGGGCTGTTCATTCTTGCCTCGCTTATGGCATTTATTACAGAAACTGTGGTTGCATGTATGATTATTGAGGATATGTCAGCTAGGAAGGCATGGCATACTATTCTGATTGTATTAAAGCATCAGAAAAAATACCTTCTAAAAGACCTTGCAATCGTAAATCTGGTTATTGCAGCAGCCTCGTATACAGCATATATAGGACTGGTAATTGTAATAACTATGGTAGTTGTTTTGACTATGCCTTCAGGTGTACAGCTTGCTATGACTATGACCATTAGCAACTACATGGGAAGGTTTCTTACACTGGTTTATATCAATACGGTTACAATAATTAATCTTTTAATCATAACAAGATGGTGCATACCACACTTTTATAGTGATGACGGAAGAGTTGAGCTTCACTCCTTGTGCCTATTGTCTGGATATGAGGACACCGTTATATACAAGAAAAAAAGGATAGTCTTGTCAGTTATGGGAGTTGCATTTACAGTGTTTCTGTCTATTTTTGGATATAAAGTAGTGAATAATGGAGTGCTTACTGCGGAAAAGGCCCTGTCTGGTATAAGTATATCCTCCCATAGGGGTGCTTCGCAACAAGCGCCGGAAAACACCCTTCCTGCTATTGCGGCAGCAATAGAAAACATGGCAGACTATGCTGAAATAGATGTACAGGAAAGTCTTGATGGGAAGGTTGTTTTAATGCATGACCTGTCTCTTATGCGTACCGCCGGAGCCAACCAGTATGTTTCAGATTTAACATATAGTCAGCTTAGGCGTTATGACGTGGGCTCTTGGTTTGGTCCTGATTTTATCCGTACTAAAATCCCCTCACTTGAGGAGGTGCTCCAGCTGGCCAGTGGAAAAATAGGTCTTAACATTGAGCTTAAGCGAACAAAATCAGGAGGAGACCTGGTAAAGAAGGTGGTTGGACTTGTGAAGCAGTATGGCATGGGGGATAAGATTGTTATATCCTCCTCCGATTATAAATACCTTATGGAAGTAAAAAATCTGGATAGCAAGATTACCACAGGCTATATACTTACCTCTTTAATGGGGGGAGGCTATAACGATAAAAATATAGATTTCTACAGTATTAAGTATAGTTATGTGTCAGCATCTGTGGTTAATAAAATCCATTCTGCTGGTAAAGGGGTACATGTATGGACTGTAAACAACAGGTCCTCAATGGAAAGAATGAAAAGCTATGGTGTGGATAATATTATAACAAATAATCCGGTTCTTGCCAGAGAGGTTCTTTATGATAATGGGGCTGTAGCAACTATTTTTGATATATTTAAGCAGATATTTTAAAATGAAATTAAGAAAAGCATGCGCATGATGTGACCCCAAAAAGTTAGACTTTATTAGCGAGACAGTTTCGGCTGCCTCGCTAATTTTATGCAGCCAAGAGGTAGAGTCTGTATTGCACAGGGCTCATCCATCCTAGTTTTTCCTTAATTCT
>JAEZLD010000128.1 GCA_023415335.1 Bacillota bacterium
AACCCTAATGACTTTAAAGCACTATCCAGATACCCGGCTATGCTTGTTGCAGCTGAGGCACTGGCTAAGTAGCCTGCCAGCGTTATTCCAACTTGAATAGTTGCAAGAAATCTTCCCGGCTCATCCAAAAGCCTGAGCAGTATGAGGGCTCTTTTATCCCCCTCCTCAGCCATTAAGGATATCTTTGTTTTGTTGACAGAAACCACTGCCATCTCTGAGCCAGCAAAAAATGCATTTAAAAGTATAAGTACAAGAATCAGAACCAATTCAAGCCCTATACTACCAGGACCACCGTCCATTTAGTAATTCCCCCTTAAAAGTTAGTATTATTATGTATTTTAACATGAATATGTAATAACACGAAGCAAACGGATTGACTATATTTAGTCAATAAATCCATTTACCTCCATATACTAACACTTCTCACTTGAATTCTCATGCACATGTGCTAATACAAGGTTAACAGCCTTCTGGTTACAGAGTTAAGACAATAACATAATGTAAATTCTTCTCTAACCGCTATCATCCTATTATTAAAAAATTTTATTGTCACAGAAATTGTTAATAAATATATAACAAATATGATGAATGTTTACAATTTGATAATAAAATGTACACATCATGTTGGTTGTCGTATAATATACCCATAAATTATAAAAAATTAGCATAAGGAGGAAATTTTATGGCAACATTCTTAATCGGACTGGTAATACTAATTTGCGGCGGAATGCTCTATGGGAGATTCTGCGAAAAACTTTTCGGACCAGATGACAGAAAAACTCCTGCCTTTACTATGGAGGATGGGGTAGACTATGTTCCTATGAAAACATGGAAAAACAGCCTTATCAACCTTCTTAACATTGCCGGAACAGGACCAATACTTGGACCTATCCAGGGAATACTGTTCGGACCTATTGCATTCATACTTATTCCTATAGGCAACATAATCGGCGGTTCAATGCACGATTACTTCTGTGGAATGATTTCCATTAGAAATGGCGGTGCTCAGATGCCTACCCTTATCAAGAAGTATACCAACAAGAGCATATTTAACATCTACAACGTATTTGTAGCATTGCTGCTTCTCCTTGTTGGTGCAGTATTTATCTATACCCCTGGAGACATAGCTGCAACCCAGGTATTTGGATTCTCAGGGAAGGCTACCTCTGTTTCTACATGGGTTATATACGCAGTAATATTCTTATATTACCTTATAGCTACTCTATTTCCTATAGATGCAATAATAGGTAGGATATATCCTTTATTCGGAGCTATACTTGTTTTGTCAGCTGTAGGAGTATTTATTGGCATATTTACACATGGCTATCCTCTGACAAACCTTACAATTGCCAACTGGAAGGGTATATATCCTGTAAGTGGTACAAATCTTGTTCCTGCATTCTTTGTAACGGTTGCCTGCGGAATAGTATCAGGCTTCCATTCAACGCAGAACACCATAATAGCAAGAAGCGTTACACATGAAAAACATGGCCGCACAACCTTCTATAACATGATGATGCTTGAGGGCGTTATAGCAATGATATGGGCTGCAGCTGCCATGGGAGCAGTAGCCAAAGGCCTGGATGGAGTATCGGCAGGCTCGATTATCGGAATGGAAGAAGGCTTAAGCTCAACAGCTCTTATTGGTGCAATATGCAAGGATATGCTGGGGAATGTAGGAGGCATAATAGCCATTATTGGCGTTATAGTTCTTCCTATAACCTCTGGAGATACAGCACTCCGTGGCCTGCGCCTGCTTATTGCGGAATACCTTCATATTGATCAGAAGTCCACGGGTAAGAGACTTGGTCTTTCTGCAATACTATTTGTTTTGGTTGCAGCAATACTTGTATTTGCAAAGACAAACGCTACCGGCTTTAAGACTCTTTGGAATTACTTTGCATGGAGTAACCAGACCATGTCTATATTTGCCTTTGCTATGATATCCATGTATCTTGGAGAAAGAGGCAAGCCTTGGATAGTAGGACTTGTTCCAGGAATGTTCTATACATTTGTAGTGAGTTGCTACATATTTAATGCTAAGATAGGCTTCAATATTCCAATGAACATCTCATATGTTATAGCAGCAGTTTGTACATTTGCCTATGGTGGTGTTGTTATTTGGGCTACAAAGAAAAGACGCAGTGCCTATCTGATGACAGGCGAAGAAAAAAGCAGTATGAATGCATAAGAAAAATCAGGTAGAAAAATGCCCTAGGGATTCGGCGCAGGTGCATAAAGAAGTATTTTGAAGAAATTCAAATTGTACCGAAAATGAAGACACCCCTTACAGTCGCTAACATACTGTAAGGGGCGTCTTCGCTTCATTAGGCACTTTGTGCCATCTTCATTAACCAACGGCAGCAAGTGTCATCATTAGGGCGTAAGCCTGATTTTTATAGAATCAAAGCAAATACAAGCAGCACTATAAATAATATTATATTGGTTCCAGTAGAGATCCTGATATACTTAGCAGGCCTTGAGCCTTCAGATTTGTTATAGAGTTTAAAGGATATAAGGTTTGCCAGCATTATCAGCATATTGTAATTTATGTATTGGATGTACTTCTTGTCAGGGGGCACCAAAAGCATGGATAGCGCCGCTAATAAAAGAGAAATACATAACACCGAATCCTTCTTCCAAAGCTTCTTCATAGTTTTCATATATTCATCTCCATATGAATACATTAATTATACCAACTCTTCAAGTTTATCCTCAAAAGAGGAGTATTTCAACCTTTTTCATCATGTCTGTGAGACCTCACGGGATAAGTCATCAATCTTTCCTCGTCTGCCTGCCTAATCTACATGCATGGGTTACGGTTGCCTTTTGGACTTCACGGCTTCTGGCCCGCTTATCCATCATACAGGCCTTTGTATTAGGTTTCTGTACGTCAGGCTACGATTTCGCTATTGCTTCCTCTCTACCATACCTCACGGTATGAAACTTACAAGTTGCTTTGGGGTTCGTCGGCAACTACGTCCCTTGTGGGCTTACACCACAGATTGACGGCATGCCCGTCATACCAAAAATACCCTGGGGAGAGGCCCCAGGGTATCTAATGGCTGTTACCTATGCTTTCATCTTATTTTGTTCTTCACCAGTAAGCATAAACGCAGCACGCCTCTTTTTGGTTGCCCATACTACAGCTATTCCATAAGCAACAGTCAGAACAGCCGCAATAATGTATGCATATTTCAGCTGCATATTAAATCCGATTTTTTGATTAAATATATAGCTAGTTGTTACAAATGTGTAGAACAATCCTGGAACCAGTCCAACTATCCAAGGCTTGCCTCTCTCTCCAAGATACATAGCTATCATTGCAAAGGCAAATATAGACATTGTCTGGTTGCTCCATGCAAAGTACCTCCACAGGATGGTGAAGCCGGCAGAATTCGTCTTGGCAAAAATAAGTATTACTGCCACTAAGGCAAATATTATTGAGGAAAGTGCAAGCCTCTTGCCTGCAGGCTTCTGGTCAATATGCAGATACTCTGCAATCAGCAGGCGTAGTCCACGAAGGGCTGTATCTCCGGAGGTTATAGGAAGAACTATAACTCCAAGTATGGCTATTATGCCTCCTACCTTTCCGAGGGTAGTCTTACATATAATGCCAACAAGGGCAGTAGCTCCTACACCCTCACCTAAGCCTAGGCTTATGGCTCCCATGGCAGCCGCTGCCCATATCATGGCTATTAAGCCTTCCAGCATCATCATGTTATAGAAGGTCGTGCGGCCCTGCTTTTCATGGGTTACGCTTCTGGCTATTATGGTATTCTGTGTTGAATGGAAGCCTGATACTATTCCGCAGGCTACGGTTACAAAGAACATTGGCACCAGATTTGTTCCGCTGACAGGGTATATTCCCTTCCAGTTAGCTATTGTAAGGTTCTGCAGAGGGAAGCTCTTTGTAAACAGTCCAACGAACACTCCTACTGCAGACATAAGAAGAATGGCTCCAAATACAGGATAAATCCTTCCAATTATCTTATCTATTGGGAATAGTGTTGCTATGAGGTAGTACGCGAATATTACCCCATATATAACCCAGGTGGATACTGCTGTTGCACTTCCTGAGAATCCGAATACCTGTGTTGCGGCTATGTCTCCAGGTGTGTAAATGAATACAGCACCAACTAACAATAGCAGCAGTGCAACGAATATGTTGTAGATGTTGAATATTGGCTTGTTGGTATATTTTTTGATAAGGGTAGGCATCTGGGCACCACCATTTCTTATGGAAATCATGC
>JAEZLD010000188.1 GCA_023415335.1 Bacillota bacterium
AGGGTATTTACCCAGTCTGCATGGCTCATACTGCTATTCTCCATGCTTTTTTTATGCCTTGGAGCTTTTGCAGCCGAACCTCTGGCAAGGCTGCTTGGTGCAAATCAGGAGGTTCTGGCAGATACCTCAACCTACCTTAGGGTAATACTTTGCTTCTCCCCTGCCTTTCTGTTTAACGACTTGTTACTTGCGTTTATTCGCAACGACGGAAAGCCCCACTTGGTTACCATAGCCATGATTGCAGGCAGCCTTTTTAATATAGTGTTTGATTATATATTCATATTCCCTATGAAAATGGGCATGCTGGGTGCAGCTTTGGCCACAGGTGCATCCCCTATAGTCAGCATACTTATAATGTCATCCCATTTTTATAAGAAGGAAAACACCTTCCACCTTCATAAGCTGCGGCCAACCATTACAGATACAGTGAGCATATGCTCCCTTGGTGCCTCCTCCTTTGTTATGGAAACTGCCAATGGCATAGTTGTACTGGTATTTAACATAATTATTTTAAGGATTGCTGGAAATATAGGGGTTGCAGCATATGGAGTTGTTACCAACATTGCCATTATTGTAACTGTCCTGTTTACCGGCCTTACCCAGGGAATGCAGCCCCTGCTTAGCCGTGAGTATAGCAGGCAAAACGAGAAGTCTCTAAAGCAGCTATACCGTATGGGAGCAATAACTGTAGTTGCAATGGCACTCCTTGTTTATACTACATCCTTTGCCTTCACTGACCCCATTATTTCAGTTTTCAACAGTGAAGAAAGCATCGAGCTTCTTGGCATTGCCCGCATAGGAATACGCTTGTATTTCTTAAGCTTCTTCTTTGGTGGGCTTAATATTATGAAGTCAGGCTACTTCAGCGCCATAAACCAGGCAAAGAAGGGCTTTGGAATTGCCATACTCCGGGGAATAGTCATACTTATCCCGGTCGTGCTGACTCTATCGTCACTTTTTAAAATGACAGGAATATGGCTTTCCATCGCAATCACGGATTTTATTGTTCTTATACTGTTCCTAAAGCCAATAAAAGTCAAAAACGATTCCTCACTATAACCTTTATTAGAAAAGCAGCCCTGGAGACCATTATAAAATGATTCTCCAGGGCTTTGTATTGCTATTCTCTCAAATTAAATACTATTTTTCATCAGGAACAGCTACATCCGGGTCCCATCAAGCAGTCTTCTGATTTCCTGCTTCACTTCATCATATTCTATCAAATCACCATTTACAGATTTTGTACCATATTTCTGACTTCCTAAAACCACAACATCCTCTTCAGCAATCTTCTTGAAGTCATCCCTAAGAACACCCATAACATTTTCATATCCACTATTGGCAATAATAATGAATTTAATAGGTTTGCTTACGTACTTATCGTAATTCTCTTCATTAAAACAACATTGTGCTCTTTCATGGAATACGAAATAGTTAGAGCATGGATAATTGCTATACACTGGAATTATGAAAATAATACAATCTGATTTTAAAAGAATATCGTAAAGCTTTTTTACATCATCATTTATATATTTGCAACTATCTCTCCTTAAGCACTCATAATCACACCTGTTACACCCACTAACATTTAAAGAAGAAAAGTTAATCAGCCCAGCCTTTCCTTCTAGCATGCCGTTCATAAATTTAGAAAGCTTCTCCCCATTTCCGTCAGAGCTCCGTCCGCTAAAGTTTACAATAGTAGTTTTATTATTACCCTTCTTCATCTCATCCCCCCTTATAGCACTATATCCTGCTACAGCTTCAGGCAGTACTTATAATGACCATTAAGGTAAGTCGCTCAAAATGACTTCCCTTAATTCAAATATTGAAAGATTGTGTATAATACTCAATTTAATTTTATAAATCTAAATACCATATAAGTTGAACTTCATCTCTATCTTCAATATCTTCATAATAAGCATATTCATCTATTTTTCCTAATACTGCACCTTGCTTATGATAAAACTTACATGCTTGAACATTATTATTTTGACATTCAATTTTCATTTGTTTTAATCCTTTTGATTTTGACCACTCAGTAGCCATAGTAAACAACTTTGTACCTACTCCATGCTGCTTATATCTATCGTCAACCCTTATATCCCATAGCACACTTATGTCATCTCTACCATCGAGCAGATGAACATTTTCTGTTTCTGAAACAACAGTAATGGCCCCAATAGGAAATTCGTTATCAAAAGCCATAAAGAATGCCCAATTAGTTATATCAAATTCTTCTGCATATTTTGTTACTTCCTCATATTGTCCTAAATCCTTTATGTATTCCTCGGTTGGAGTCTCTATTAATAAAATCCCTCCAAAGCCATTCTCAATCTTTTCTAATTTGAGTATGCTTTTCACCTTAACAAGCATTGGAATTTTATTATATTTATCAAAGTATGAACTATCAATTTCCCTATATGTAATCACCTTTTTTACCTCAACTAACAAAGTTTATATAGTAATATTACCATTTACGCCATATAAAGTATGTGACATTAAACGAATAATATCAACGCTTATTTAAAACATAGCCTAAATATGTCAGCAAATCTGTTGCCCTGGAAATGTCAAGTGACAAGCACTTGACATTTCCTTTATTATTATTTAGGCTATTCTACCCTGCCAGAATTCATGCATATAAGAGACTTTTGAGGCACCCCAATATCTTTTGCAATTACGCTGCACTTGGTCATCAGCATAAAATAAATGTTCTTATCCTCCTGCCCACTTAGGCTCTCATAGTTGGCCTGCCCCTTTGCAATGACCACATCAGCTGCTTCGTATATGCTGTTGAATTCCTCACTTGTCCTGCTTAATACCGTACCTGCAGAACAGTCACCGTTACTGATAATGGTGGCAAACTCCTCCATGCCCACCGTATAGGCATCCTCCTCAATGGAATCGTTTACAACAGGTTCCCCCCTGACTCCAAAATAAATATGTATATCCGGATTCAGCTTCTTAATATTCTTTACCAACAGCTTGTCTAGGCATATCTCACCACAGTTATCCCCAAGGTATAGAAGGCTTCTGGCAGAAGCAATGTCATCTCTAAGCTTTTCCGTATGGTCAACTGTAAGAGAAAGCTTTTCTGTATCCCTGAACCACTTCATGACATCCTCAATAGTAAACTCATGCATGGGTCCAAAATCTATGATGTTTCCAATAATGGCATGCTTAACGGCCTCCTGAAATGGATTATCTGAGCTTTCTATGTTCTTTTCAAATTCACCAAGCATACTTATAAACCTGCTGTTATAATAGCTTCTGGTATCCTTGTAGGGATCTTCATTTTTAATATGCTCCTTAAGCAGCCTGAAGCTCTCCCCAATAATTTCAGGGTTGGTTTTTGAAAAGTCAATGTTCGAAAGGTATTCAAAGGTCCTTCTGAATAAAACCTCCCTGTCCTTTGCGTTAGTTATTTCAGCTACCCTGACAACCTGGTTTACCAGGCATGGCAGGCATTGATAGTTGATTTTCATAATTTACTACCTCACAATACTAAATTCTTATAAACTATATCTCAATTGTCTCAAGGTCATCAGGTATGAAGAGCCCTCCCGAAAAATACTCCCTGCCCTCTGCGCCGTACAGCTCCTTTCTTGCACCAAGGCTTTTATCCTCTGTATGGTACAATATAAGGTTCTTAATATTCAGCTCCTCTGCAAGCTGGCAGGCATCCTTTACAGTGGAGTGGTGCTTTTCATAAGGCTTGAATTTATCAGCCTGGGAGTATAGGCAGAAGGCCTCATGAAGCAGCCACTTGCTGCCAAATGCATATTCTCTTTCATATTCATTGTAGGGCTCGTCCCCACAACAGGTAAGCTTCTCACCATTGCCCAGGTCCATAGTAAACCCAAACTGCTTGTCCTTCGTAGAATGTGTATCAAAGAAGCGCACCTTATGTCCTATTATTTCTAGCTCCTGTCCGTCCTCAACTGCAATTATTCGCAGACGCTCTCCAATATGCTTTGTCTGCTTTTCGTTAAGGAGCATCATGCATATGGATTTTATGGTTTCAGCCAGTTCTTTATGGGCATATATCCTGGTCTCACCCTCGTAGCTGCCCTTGTTCATATTCTGGCATATGATGCGGATAACCCATATGATTCCCAGTACATGGTCAACGTGCTTATGGGTTACAAAGATGTCCTTAATGTCATTGAGGTCCACCTTTGCCGATTTAAGCTGGCGGAGTATAGTGTTTCCCCCTCCTCCGTCAACCATAAAATACTTGCTATTATCCTCAATTATAAAGCAGGTGTTGTAGCACTCTGCTGCATTGGCATTTCCTGTTCCGAGCATCGTAAGCTTCATTGTACATACCTCAATTTTTATTATTTGATTATATTTTTAACTAGTGCTGCTGCCATGTTGCAGGCATGGTTAAATTCTCAGGGAGCCTTGTATGAAGGTTCCCCTTTGCAGAGTTTATCTGCATCTGTGTCAGAAATATGCTGTGACTCAAATCTGTATTCCTAATATTAGCATCCCTAATGTCAGCACCTAAAAAGCTGGTGCCATTCAGACTGCAGCCCTCTAAATCATCAGCAATCATTAGTGCCATGCTGAAGTCCATATTATCAAGCTTGGCTTTCCTAAAATTTTTGCCGGGGAAGTTCTTCCCTCCTATAGTCTTTGGAGCTACCTTGCAGTTGACCTGCTTAAGTACCTGATTAACATGGAGCTGATACTCACCAATGTCAAGCTTCAAAATGTCCTCCGGAGACTTTCCGGTTATATTTTCATTTTCATTAATAAGGGCTTCAACTTCCCCTTTAAGCTGCTCACCAATATTAAGGGATAATGCTTCAAGCAGATACCACTGTATTTGATGCAGCTGGAACATAATTAAAAATACCTGAAAGATTTCACCTGCTTTTTTAGGGTTTAACCTCCAGTTCTTATCTGCACCATATATCCGGGTAACCTTCTGCCCTGCACCAAAACAGTCATATGACAGACATCCCTTCATATTTTTTTCTGCCAGCCTTTCATGCATATCACAGCGAAAGTCTCCCATTAAATGCCTGCATGGCCTTCCTCCCTCCTTGTCAGCAGGAAAACCATCAGTTTTCGCACAATACAAAGCAACGCAGCATAACCCAACACACATTCCACAATTAATCTTAAGGCCTTCAGTTAAGCTGGCGTATTTATTATCAAAAGTTTTATTTATCATTATTACACCCCTATGGCTTCCCCATTTGTTTATACTGCAAATTTCGCCTTGTGTAGCTACATTATATCATCCTGCTTACATCCAGTAAAGAAATGGCAAAAGGTTCCCTCTTATAAAATTAAGCTGTTACAATACATATTTCCACAAGACCTCTTTAAAACAATCTAATGAAGATATACTTTAGCTGTAATACTTTATAATTCACGTCCAATACTGTTGTATATAAACATAGAAATATAAAGGAGGGGATTCCCCCTCCTTTAATTACGTCAAGTGCCTGTCACTTGACATTTACTCTATTACCTCAACTACCTCATAGCCTGCATCCACAACTGCCTTCCTGCAGTCCTCTATGGAAACCGAATCCGGCTTCATAACAGTTGCAGTTTTTTTATCAAGGTCTACAATTGCCTGCACCCCAACCAGTTTCTCCAGTGCTTCCTTTACATGCTTTACGCAATGCTGGCACATCATACCCTCTACCTTTAATGTAATCATATTCTTCTCCTCCTTAATATTATCTTTATCTATATTGATACTTTCAGAATATATATTCTCTGCTTCCTGAGACTTCTGCTCTGGAGAGTCATTTTTCTCCTTCAGCTTCTTATTATCAGCCTGGAATCTCTTCAGCCTAAGTGCATTGGTTACAACGAATATGCTGCTAAAGCTCATGGCTGCCGCACCAAACATTGGGTTCAGCCGCCATCCAAGCCAGCTATAGAAAACTCCTGCCGCCACCGGCACTCCAAGGCAGTTGTAGAAAAAGGCCCAGAACAGGTTCTCCTTTATGTTACGGATAACTGCTTTGCTTAATCTTATAGCAGTTGCCACATCCCTCAGGTCGTTGTGCATAAGCACAATATCTGCGCTTTCCATGGCCACATCAGTACCTGCTCCAATGGCAATTCCAACATCTGCCCTCACAAGCGCGGGGGCATCGTTTATGCCATCCCCTACCATGGCCACCTTTCGGCCTTCCTCCTGTAGCCTGGCGATTACCCGTTCCTTATCCTGTGGGAGCACATCTGCAATTATGTCATCTAAGTCAAGGTCATGTCCAATGCCCTCAGCAGTACGCTTATTATCCCCTGTGAGCATCATAACCTTAAGTCCCAGTTTATGCAGCTTTTCTATTGCCTCTGTGCTGGAGGGCTTAACCACATCAGCTACAGCAATGATTCCTATAAAATCCTTTTCCCTTGCAAATAAAAGAGGGGTTTTCCCTTGGGCTGCCAATGTGTCAATCTCCTTTGTATGCAGCTTATAATCTACATTCTCCTTGTCAAAATATTTCTGGTTTCCAGCTAGGTAACGCTTTCCATCTATAAAAGCCTCTATACCCATGCCTGATATAGCCTGTAAATCCTTTGCCTCCATAGGTGAGATGTTCTTCTGCTGTGCATATTGTAAAATGGCCTCTGCCAGTGGATGCTCACTTTTAGACTCCAGACCTGCAGCAATAGAAACTAGCTCTCTTTCTTCCATGCCTATTGGCAGCATATCCGTCACCACGGGCTTTCCTTCCGTAATGGTACCTGTCTTATCCAGAACCACACAGTCGATGTGGTGAGCCTGCTCTAAGGCTTCCCCGGATTTAATGAGTATGCCATTTTCTGCACCCTTTCCTGTTCCCACCATAATAGCTACAGGGGTTGCCAGGCCAAGGGCACAGGGACATGCAATAACAAGCACTGTTATTGCACTGGATAGTGCGAACTCAAAGGATGCACCTGTTATTATCCATACAAGGAATGTAACCAGCGCTATGGCTATTATTATAGGCACGAATACCCCTGCAATCTTGTCTGCCAGCTTGGCGATAGGTGCCTTAGTTGAACTGGCCTCCTCCACAAGGGCTATAATCTTTGCAAAGGTTGTGTCTTCTCCTACCTTAGTTGCCTGCATCTTAACAAAGCCGCCCTTATTGATGGTAGCCCCAATCACCTGGTCTCCCTTTGCCTTAGCTACCGGAATGCTCTCACCGGTAATTGCAGATTCATCCACACTGGTTGAGCCTTCTAATATTACACCATCCACGGGAATCCTGCTACCAGGCTTCACAAGCACAGTCTCTCCTAAAGCCACAAACTCAACCAGAACCTCTACCTCCTGTCCATTCCTCTCCACAAGGGCTGTCTTTGGCACAAGGTCCATCATTTTACGGAGGGCCTCCGAGGTTCTCCCCTTGGACCTGGCCTCAAGATATTTGCCAAGGGTAATAAGAGCCAGAATCATTGCTGCTGATTCAAAATAAAGATCCTCATGATACCTGGCAACCAGGTCCATATCCTGCTGGCCCATACCATAGCTCATGTGGTATATAGCGAAAATACCATATATCAGTGCCGCCAGGGAACCGATAGCAACCAGACTGTCCATATTAGGCGCAAGATGGGAAAGGGTCTTAAAGCCCTTTATGAAAAAGCTCCTGTTTACATATACCACTGGAAGGCATAGTAAAAACTGAGTAAATGCAAAGGCTACTGCGTTTGTGTGTCCGCTTAAAAATGGCGGTGCTGGAAGCCCTATCATATGTCCCATGGAAAGATACATAAGTGGTATTAAGAATCCAAAGGACACCCAGAGCCTTGTCTTGAAGTTACCTGCCTCCACTGCTGATTCCATGTTTTTCTCTCTTTTAGGTGAACCTGCTATATGGACAGCTGCCTGTGATTGTGGATTGTTCTTTACGGAAGCTCCATAGCCTTCATGCTCTACCGCAGCAATAATGTCCTTCTCTGTTAATTTATCCTCATTAAAGCTGACCTGCATGCTGTTTGTCAGCAGGTTAACCGATACATCTTCGATACCGGGAAGCTTTGCCACTGTTTTCTCCACTCTTGATGAACATGCAGAGCATGTCATTCCTGTAACATCAAATTTTTCCTTTTTCATAATCTATCTCACCTCTGATACATCATATTTACCTTTGCCAATGTCCTTCTCATATTATTTTATTACCTTGCCTAGCATGTTAATAAATTCATCTATTTTCTCATCCTTCTCCAGGTCTGTTTCTGCATTCCTTACGCAGCCCTTTAAATGAGCTGATAAAACCTCTTTATTTACCTTATTCAATATGGCAACCGTCGCCATAAGCTGCTGTGAAATATCTATGCAGTATCTGTCATCCTCAACCATGTTTAAAATCCCATCCAGCTGTCCTCTGGCTGTTTTTAATAGCTTACTTACCTTAGCTTTATCTGCCTGCATATAATACAAACCTCCTCTATTGGGTAGTAAATTCATGTTATAAAAACGGTTTTGAAGGGTTCCTTGCAATTGTCACCATATAATACCCCACCCCCCTGGGGTGTTAATTAAAGCATAATACTTATTTGGAAATATGTCAATACATTGCTTAGTATAAGGATTTTTACCAGAAAACCCTCTGAAGGATATTCTCTCCTTCAGAGGGTTTCTTTATTTAATCTAAAATCCGTTTCTGATAAGATCTCCTCATTTATCCAATTCCTTCAGAAACTTCACATTATTTATTGCAATGTTGGCCTGCCACCATCTCTTGCATACAGCCCACTCCTCAGGATACTCTGACCACTGCCATGTAGGATTCCATACACCTTCACTGTTCACGGCCCCTGTTAAATATTCTGTTTCCTTCTCTGCAATATCACTATTGTACTTATACAGGAAGCTGTCCCTTGAGCTTATAAAAAATGAGGGCCTGCAAACATACTCTGTTTTCCAAATATCTGTGTTTTTTTCAATAAGCAGTGAAACCTGTTTAATCAGCTGCTCTTTAAATCTGTTCATATCAA
>JAEZLD010000023.1 GCA_023415335.1 Bacillota bacterium
GCAGAGTAGCGGACCTCTCCTTTTATGAAGTTCTGGAAGCTTTCTGATGGTTCCTTGGAATCCAGTATTAAGGGGTTCTTTCCCTGGGCCTTAAGCTGGGGATTAAATCTGTACAGCTGCCAGTAGCCTGCAGACACAGCCTTCTTCTCCTCGGCCATGCTGGTACCCATGCCTGTTTTTATACCATGGCTTATGCATGGAGAGTAGGCGATAATCAGGGAAGGGCCATCATATGCCTCAGCCTCAGTTATTGCCTTTAAGGTTTGCATCATGTTCCCTCCCATTGCAATCTGTGCTACGTATACATAGCCATAGCTCATGGCCATAAGACCCAGATCTTTTTTCTTAAGACTCTTTCCTGAGAAGGCAAACTTTGCAGTGGCACCTGTTGGGGTAGCCTTGGAGGACTGGCCTCCTGTATTGGAGTATATTTCCGTATCAAGCACCAGTACATTTACGTTTTCTCCTGATGCCAGCACATGGTCCAAGCCTCCATAGCCTATGTCATAAGCCCAGCCGTCCCCACCTATAATCCACAGTGACTTTTTTATAAGATAGTCCTTTAGCTTTAATATCCCTTCAAGCAGGGGACTTATGGATTTTTCCTTTTCTATCAATGACAATACCTTAGGGGCTATTTCCTTTGAAGATTCTCCATTTTCCATTACCTCAAGGTATTTATTGAGCATAGCTTTAAGCTCTTTAGAAATATCAAGCTTCAGGGAAGATTCCATAAGCAGCCTGAGCCTGTTTCTCAGTATTTCTGTGCCTAGCTTCATACCATAACCAAACTCGGCATTATCCTCAAACAGGGAATTTGCCCAGGCAGGACCCTTACCCTCAGAGTTGGTGGAGTATGGAACAGAGGGCGCACTTAGTCCATATATTGAGGAACAGCCTGTTGCATTGGCAATTATCATCCTGTCCCCGTATAGCTGGGTTATAAGTCTTATGTAAGGGGTTTCGCCACAGCCTGGGCAGGCTCCATGGAATTCAAATAAAGGCCTTGCAAACTGGCTTCCCTTAAGGGTGGCCTTATCCATAAGGTTATCCCTTGTTTTGAGGGTCAGTGAAAACTCCCAGTTATGGGACTGGGCGTTTATCTGCTCCTGGGCGGGCTCCATAATAAGTGCTTTTCCCGGTGCAGGGCATACATCAGCACATATACCACAGCCTGTGCAGTCCAGAGGGCTTACCTGTATTCTATACATCAGGCCTTCAAGCCCCTTGCCTGAGGCTGACTTTACAATATAATCCTCTGGTGCGCCTGAGGCTTCCTGCTCATCCAGAAGATAGGGCCTTATTACTGCATGTGGACATACATAGGAGCATTGATTACACTGTATGCATTTAGAAGGCTGCCACTCTGGTATGTTAACTGCAATACCCCGCTTCTCATAGGAGGTGGTGCCCAGAGGGAAGGTTCCGTCCTCCATGTTTTTGAAGGCGCTTACAGGCAGCTTATCTCCCTGGTAATTTTCCATAGGACGCTGTATTCTGCTTACAAAATCAGGCACAGCCTCATCTGGAATTACATTGTCAACTGCGTTAGCCCAGTGGGAGGGGATGGTCATTTCATGGATTTCCCCCATGCCCCTGTCTACAGCCTCCTTGTTCATATTGACAACCTTCTCGCCCTTCCTGCTGTACATCTGCTCTATGGAATCCTTCAAAAATTCAGCAGCTTTATCAGGCGGTATGACGTTAGCAAGCTTGAAAAACGCTGACTGCATTATCATGTTTATCCTGTTGCCAAGGCCTATTTCTCCGGCTATTTTTATGGCATCTATAACGTAGAACCTTATATTGTTTTCAGCAATATATCTTCTAAGTCCTGCAGGAAGCTCCCTATCAAGCTCATCCGAGTTCCATGGGCAGTTAAGCAGGAAGATTCCGCCTTTTTTTAGTCCTTCCAGAAGGTCATAGTTATATATGAAGGATTTGTTGTGGCAGGCAATATAATCAGCCATGTACACCAGATAAGGAGACCGGATAGGCTTTTTTCCGAACCTTAGGTGGGATATGGTGGTACCTCCTGACTTCTTGCTGTCATAGGAGAAGTATCCCTGGGCATAAAGGGAGGTGTTGTCTCCTATTATTTTAATAGCAGTCTTGTTAGCACCAACCGTTCCATCAGACCCTAATCCCCAGAACTTGCAGCTTATTGTGCCCTCTGGTGTAGTCCTTATAACCTCATCATGGTTTAGTGAGGTGTGGGTTACATCATCTATTATTCCTATGGTGAATCTGTTCTTAGGGACATCCTCCTCCAGATTTCTGAATACAGACAGTATCTGGGACGGGGTGGTGTCCTTGGAGCCTAGGCCATAGCGGCCCCCTATTACAAGGGGGGGAGTATCCAGGCTGGATACGGCTCTAACTATGTCAAGGTATAAAGGCTCACCAACAGAGCCTGGCTCCTTGGTCATATCCAGTACAGCTATTCTTTTCACGGATTTAGGAAGGGTATCCAGGAAGTGTTTTATAGAGAAGGGTCTGTAAAGACGCACCTTAAGTACACCTGTTTTACCTCCTGAGGCATTAAGGTAATCCACAACCTCCTCTGTAGTTTCACATACTGAGCCCATTGCAACTATTATATTTTTAGGATTTTCACAGCCATAGTAGTCAAACAGGTGGTATTCCCTGTTACATATTCCCTTAAGCTGTTCCATATAGTCCTCAACTATCTGTGGGAGCTTATCATAGAATGGGTTTGAAGCCTCACGGCCCTGAAAGTATATATCCGGGTTTTGGTTGCTTCCGCGGGCTACAGGATGTTCCGGGTTAAGAGCTCTCCTGCGGAAATTCTGTACGGCCTCATTGTCTATAAGACCTGCCATGTCGTTGTAATCCAGTACCTCTATTTTCTGTATTTCGTGGGAGGTCCTGAAGCCATCGAAAAAGTGTATGAAGGGAAGGCTTCCCTTTATGGCGCATACATGAGAAAGGCAGCCTAAGTCCATGGCCTCCTGCACGTTTGCAGAGCACAGCATTGCTGCTCCTGTCTGGCGGCAGGCCATAACATCCTGGTGGTCTCCGAATATGGAAAGGGCATGGGTTGCAATAGCCCTGGAAGACACATGAAGCACAGCAGGAAGCAATTCTCCTGCCCATTTATACAGATTTGGAATCATAAGCAGTAGTCCCTGGGACGCAGTATAGGTTGTAGCTAAGACTCCTGCCTGAAGCAGTCCATGGAGAGTACCTGCAGCACCGGCCTCGGACTGGAGCTGCACCACCCTGGGATTCTGTCCGAAAATGTTCTTCTTCCCCCTGGCAGACCATTCATCTACGTGCTCTGCCATAGGGGAGGAAGGGGTTATGGGGAATATGGCAGCAGCTTCAGTAAAGGCATAGGAAGCATAGGCAGCTGCATAGTTTCCGTCCATGGTTTTTATTTGCTTTGCCATTTAAAATACCTCCAAGAAACATATTATGTTTATCCAGTTTAGTATTCTTTTTTTTGCTGGAATTGATACACAGAGGAGTAGAATAATATGGTATTATACGGAATATAAAGCTGGTCACTATTATAATTGCATTATGGGATGACTACAGTTTTGCAAAGTGATAAAATAGGATACAGAAAAAATAATAAAGTCACTAAAACAAATGAATTTAGAGGGGTGTGAAGAGGAATGAATAATAAAGCTTTTATATGGGATTTAGATGGAACACTTTTGGACTCCTATGAGATTATAGTTTCCAGCTTAAAAGAGATAATAAATGAAATGGGTATTTATATAGATAAAGAAGAAATTGCAAAGCATGTAATAGAATATTCCGTTAGGTCCTTTGTTGAGAAAATATTACCTGAGGCCAATAAGTCCTCTGAAGAAATAAAAGAGAGATACTCTGAAATCAGCCATGCCAGAACCATGGATATTAAAGCAATGCCAGATTCCCTAGAATTGTTACAATATCTATCAGACCGCCAAGCTTCAAACTTTGTATATACACACAGAGGAGAATCCACGGAGGCCGTACTCAATAACATAGGAATAAAGCAGTATTTTAAAGAAGTAGTTACAAGCCAGAGCGGCTTTCCACGGAAGCCCAATCCAGGGGCTATAAATTATCTTGTAGAAAAATACAGCTTGGATAAAGATAGTACCTTTTACGTTGGGGACAGGAGTATAGATATTGACTGCGCAAGAAATGCCGGAGTAAAAAGCATTCTGTTTCTGCCAGAAAACAGCTACGGAAGAAAAACAGGCTATGAGGATTTTGTTGTACACAGCCTGTTAGAAATAAAGGATATTGCTGAATAAAACAGCCAGGTCTATCAAATATAAAATGGAAGGGAGGATGTAGCAGACAGTATTATATGTTAGTAGCCGGAGCATATTATACAGTCTACTATGAAAGCTGAAGTATGATATCACAGATGGTACAATCCCAGAGAGAGTATTTCCTGACAGGAGCCACCAGAGGCTATGAGTTCAGGGCAGAGGCCCTTAGAAGGCTTAAGGAGGCTATTATTAAAAACGAAAAGGAGCTGTCTGACGCCCTGAAGGCGGATCTGAACAAATCTCCTACAGAGGCTTATTTGACAGAGATAGGCATCGTTCTTGATGAAATAAGCTACCACCAGAAGCACTTGAAAAAATGGATGAAGAGGAGGCGTGTAAAAACAGCCATAGGGCAGCTTCCGGGAAGATGCTTTATAGCACCTGAGCCCTATGGAGTAACCCTTATTATGTCTCCCTGGAACTACCCTATAAACCTATGTTTTGAGCCTCTTGTAGGAGCCATATCAGGGGGTAACTGTGCGGTTGTAAAGCCCTCAGCCTACGCTCCTGCCACCAGTTTTGTCATAGCAAAGCTGATTTCAGAAGCCTTCCCTAAGGAATACATTGCAGTAATAGAAGGGGGGAGACAGCAGAATGCCTTACTGCTTGAGGAAAAGTTTGACTATATATTCTTCACAGGCAGCGTAGAGGTAGGCAAGATCGTTATGCAGGCAGCTTCTAAAAACCTCACCCCGATTACCTTAGAGCTTGGAGGAAAGAGTCCGGTTATTGTGGATGAAACCGCTAACATAAAGCTCTCTGCAAAGCGTATAGCCTTCGGAAAGGTTACAAATGCAGGACAGACCTGTGTGGAGCCGGATTACCTTTTTATACATGAAAGCAAGAAGGCTGCATTTGTAGAGGAGTTTAAAAATGCCCTTAAGGGCTTCTTCCCTGATGGTGACATGTCAGGTATGGGCACCATAGTTTCTGAAAAGCATTATAGAAGAGTAAAAGGACTTATGGAAGGGGAGCATATAATCCTTGGAGGAGGCACCGACGATTCAAGGCGGTTTATAGAGCCAACCATACTGGATGGAATTACCTTTGAGTCCCCCATTATGCAGGAGGAGATATTCGGACCAATTCTTCCTATCATGACCTACAAGAGCTTGGATGAGTGCATAAGCTTTATACAGTCCCGCCCAAGGCCCCTGGCACTTTATATGTTTACAGAAAGCAGGGCCAACAGAGAGAGGATTCTGAACACCTGCTCCTTTGGAGGAGGCTGCATAAACGATGTGATTATGCACATAGCTACACCCCACATGCCCTTTGGAGGGGTAGGCTACTCAGGTATGGGGGATTATCATGGAAAGAAGAGCTTCGATACCTTCACCCACTACCGTAGTATATTCAGCCAGAGCACTAAGATAGACGTAAACCTAAGGTATATGCCCTATGATGAAAAGAAACTCAGTCTGCTGAAAAAGGTGCTGAAGTAAGCGACAGGCGCCTGATGCTTGAGATTCCTTGACAGTAATCTGTAGGGGGAAAACATCCATTTAGGATGTTTTCCTGTGCTGTCCCGATGGTTTATCATGATTACTGGTTAGGACTATATGAATAAAGGTTGGTGGATCATATTCTTTGGCAACGAGGCGTTTTATCTGTTCTATAGGTTAGAACATAAAGTATAATCATTTATATTTGATGAGGTATAAAAATGGATATAGAAATAAAAAAACTGACCCCCGATTTGTTAGACGATTATTTGTACTTTTTTGATAATACACCCCATTCCACCAATAAAGATGAACATAAGTGCTACTGTGTTTGCTGGTGCAACGAAAATTATAAAGATAAGGATTTTTCCACAGCTGAAAAAAGGCGGAAGATAGCTTCAGAGTATGTGAATGGTGGAAATATTCAAGGCTATCTTGCGTACTGCGAAGGAAAAGTCATTGGCTGGTGTAATGCAAATACAAAATCTGATTGTTACGAGTGCATTTCCTGGCAGATGTTTATGGGTGGAATCCATAGAGACGATGCAAAAATAAAATCTGTATTTTGCTTTGCAATCTCCCCTGAATATAGAGGTAGAGGTGTTGCGGGATTGCTGCTCAAACAAGTTTGCAAGGATGCAGAGGACGATGGCTATGAGTTTGTGGAGAGCTACCCAAACAAGGAGTTTATAAACACTGAAGATGATTTTATGGGACCAATAATGCTATTTGAAAAGAATGGCTTTACTGCTTGCTATGAAGCTGATAAAAAGCTTGTAATGAGGAAAAAATCAGGATAGCACTACCAAAGCTGTTGAGCATTAAAGAAACAGCCATCTATAATACCACATGTAAAGGTCTGCTTTATATTTTACTCCATTCCCCCCAATGACTTTTTATATATGGACCAGCCCTTTAAAATAACACTCATAAGGCCCCTTTCTATGATTAATTCAAGTATATTAACATTGTTAAATAGAAATTCTTGTGCACTATTAATATCATTAAAAGCAAACTCATGTTGGTCTTGTATGCCATTAATGTAATTTACAGCAAAGAAAAAGGGTATATGCTCTTTGATGACTCCAAAAACTGAGTGTATAATATTGATTTCAATTATGCCACGGTCATTTATAATTTCCAGGTCTATTTTATTGCGAAATAAAAAGGCTATCTGAAAGCTTCCAAAACAGTCTTCATTATAATTGCTATGTATTACTTTAATATTATCATTGCTTGAAATATTGGACAGCAGGTCATTGTAGTTCAATGTTTACCACCTCATTTTTTATCATGCTAAACCATATATCCATGGTATAATCGTTTGTCATATAACCATAGAATGATATAACATTAGATTATCAAAAAAGGTTATTTATTTAAACTACGAGAGGCTATATATGATTTTATTCTTTTAAATAAGAAAACTATAAATACAATCCAAAATGGAACGTGAACATACCATATATGCCTAAATGGACCAGGTGAATTTCGAGCTCCAATAATGAAAAAAATATAAATTACCAATATACAATAGAAACAAAAATTATTTATTCTTTTCATATACAACCCCCCAATAACCAACAGGAAGGTATTTGTTACAGCCACGGGAAGGAGAAGCCGTATTTTTCTAATACAGCTTCTAATTCTTCCCTGTTTTTTATACTTACATATTTGCTTGAGTCTCCAATTCTTGCTGTTGAGCAGCTGTCACATGCTGGACACAAAACAAGGCTTTTCTCTTCGCCGGAAAATGTTATGGATATATCAAGAGAAAATCCGCAGGATGGATTGTCTTTATATGAAACTCCTTTGAGATTTTCTTTAATTACTCTAATGTCATTTTCATCAGTTATTATTACATCAATTTCTTTATCACCATAATGATATTTTAAGGATATTTCCTTTG